>CAZUAJ010000001.1:0-123232 GCA_964618105.1 uncultured Clostridium sp.
GATTCATTTTTAACACATACTGTAAATGGTGAAAAACGTAAAATAGAAGAACCAATAAGCAATCATGAAGAAGGAATTAAATTAGTTTTAGCTCAATTAACTCATCCAGAATATGGTGTAATTAGTAGCTTAGACGAAATTGGTGCTGTTGGACATAGAGTTGTTCACGGTGGAGAAAAATTCAGTTCTTCTGTATTAATAAATGATGATGTTATGGAAGCAATGAAAGAATGCATACCTTTAGCACCACTACATAATCCAGCTGGTATCACAGGAATTGAAGCTTGTAAAAAAGTATTACCAAATGTTCCAATGGTTGGAGTATTTGACACAGCTTTCCATCAAACATTACCAGAAAAAGCATATATTTATGCTATACCTTATGAATATTATGAAAAATATGGAGTAAGAAAATATGGATTCCATGGTACATCACATAGATTTGTTTCAAAAAGAGTTGCTGAAGTTATAAATAAACCAGTTGAAGACCTAAAAATTATAACATGTCATTTAGGACAAGGAGCAAGCTTATGTGCAGTTGATGGAGGTAAATCAGTTGATACATCAATGGGATTAACACCATTAGCAGGAATTCCTATGGGAACTAGGTCAGGAGATATTGATCCATCAATAGTTACATTTATAATGAACAAAGAAGGCTTAACACCAGACCAAATGGATACTGTATTAAACAAAAAATCTGGTAAATTAGGAGTTTCAGGAGTTAGCTTTGATGATAGAGATATTGAAAAAGCTATGGCTGAAGGAAATGAAAGAGCAAAACTTGCAATAGATACATTTGTATACCAAGTAATTGGATACATTGGTAGATTTGCAGCTCAAATGAATGGTGTAGATGTTATTACATTTGCCGGTGGTGTTGGAGAAAACGGAATAGATGTAAGAAAACAAATATGTGAATCACTTTCATTCTTAGGAGTAAAAGTTGATGAAGAAAAAAATAATTGCAGAGGAAAAGAAGTTGAAATTTCAACTGCAGATTCTAAAGTAAAAGTATTGGTTATTCCAACAGACGAGGAATTAACTATAGCTAGAGATACTATGGAAATAGTAAGTAAATAATAGTCAAAAATGCGCATTTTAATAATGCGTATTTTTTGTTACAAGAAACCTAAAAATACAGATTTTTTTGAATTTCTATTTTACAAATGCAAATTTTATGATATTATATGTGCAAAAGAAAACTTAACTTTATGAAATGGAACAAGTCAATATTAACAGAAGGAGATTTTAACAAATGATAGATAGAGAAGAAAATCCGCAATTTTTAAATTCATTTTTAGATTATTTAACTGGTATTTTAAACAAATCAATTAATACTGTAAAAGAATATAATTATGATTTATCACATTTTTTAAAGTTTATTACATATCATTTTGGACTATCTTCAGAAGAAAATATTAAAGAAATTGATATCTGTAATATGAGTATAGAAACAGTAAAAAAAGTAAAACTAGATGATATACATGCTTTTTTATATTATTTGACTGAAAACTATCATAGTAAAGCAGCTACTCGTGCTAGAAAAGCAGCTAGTATAAGAATGTTTTTTGCATATTTAACACAAAAAGCAAATTTACTTGAAATCAACCCCGCACAGGGGTTAGAAACACCTAAACTTGACAAAAGACTGCCTAAATATTTAACATTAGAACAAAGCCAAAATTTGCTTAAGGTTACTAAATCTGAGTCAGGGGATTTTAAAGAAAGAGATTTTGCGATAATTACTTTATTTTTAAATTGTGGAATGCGTTTATCTGAACTTGTAAATATAAATATAAAAGACATAAACTTTTATGATAATAAGTTAAATGTGGTAGGAAAAGGTAATAAAGAAAGAACTATTTATTTAAATAAAGCATGTATTAATGCAATAAATTCGTATTTAGCTGTAAGACCTCATGATGGTGTTGAATTTAAATCTAGAGATGCATTGTTTTTAAGTAAAAGAAAAGAACGCATTAGCAATAGAATGGTACAAGAAATTGTAAAAAGAGAAATGGCAAAAGCAGGTCTTGATATAAATAAATATTCTGTACATAAATTAAGGCACACCGCTGCTACTTTAATGTATCAATATGGAAATGTAGATATTAGAGCTTTGCAAGTACTTTTAGGGCATCAAAGTATTTCAACAACAGAAATATATACACATGTTGAAAATAAACAAGTAAAAAATGCTGTTGAAAGTAACCCATTGGCAAATGAATAAAATCAAAAAATGCTTGTTGATTTAAAAGTAAAATTAGTTTTAATACAAAACATAAATAAATCATATTGTAATATTATGATATAATTTTAAAAGTAAACGGAGAAATAAAATGGAAGAAAATAAGAAAAATAAACATATTACAATTTGTGGTATCAGTATATGGAGAATATTTGCATATTTTATAATTTATAGTGTTGTAGGTTTTGTTATAGAAACAATATTTGGAATACTTACAAAAGGTGTATTAGAAAGTAGAAAAAGCTTTTTATATGGTCCATTTTGCAGTATTTATGGATTGGGTGCTGTTTTGATGATATTGCCATTACAGCGTTATAAAAAGAATAATTACACATTATTTATTGCAGGCTTTTTTATAGGTTCAATAATTGAATATTTTATAAGTCTAATAGGAGAGTTAATATTCAATATTAAATGGTGGGACTACTCAGACCAAATGTTTAATATAAATGGTAGAGTATGTGTACTATTTTCACTATTTTGGGGCTTACTTGCTATATACCTAATGTCAGATGTAAATAAAAAAGTTGATAAATTTATAGATTTTTTAAAAACAAAAGTATCTATTAAAATATTAAAAACTACAATAGTTTTGATAATCATATTTTTAGCATTTGATGCAGTAATTACAAGTTATGCACTACAAATGTTTACAGTTAGAATAGTACATAATAACAACTTAAATGTAGAAAATAAGCAATTCATAGAAGAACAATATGAAAAAGTTTATGCAAATAATACAAAACAAAAAGAATTTGTTTTAAAATATTTTGATGATGAAAAAATGATAAAAACATTTCCAAATATAAAAGTTGAGAATGCAAATGGAAATATATTGTTTTATAGAGATTATGTAAAAGATATAAAACCATATTATTTTAATTTTAGAGAAAATTCTCGTATAAAGTTAAAGAATTTTTATGAGAATAATTAGATTTTGTGCTCTATGCATAATTAAATAATTTGATAAAAAGGGAGAAATAAAAATGGCAAATTCAAAATTAATAGTAGTAGAAGGACCACAAGGAGCAGGAAAAACAACAATTACAGATTTTTTAAGATATTCATTAAGTTATACAAATTTATATAGACTATCTGGAACAGCTGATAGTTCAAAAAGTGGATTGAAAAAAGCACAAGAAATGTACGAAACATTACTTGATTATGTAGAAAAATTAGAAAATCTAAGTATCAATCTAGTGTTTGATAGAACATTTTTTACAGAAGAAAACTATTGTAGATTAGGTAAAAAAGATTATTCATTTACAGAGATTTATAACCAACTTTTAGATAGATTTAGTAAATTTGATTTTGATATATATTATATAACTTTATATTTAGAAGATACTTCTTTATATGAACAAAGATTAAATAGAAATAATAAAGCAGCATTTGCCGCATCAAAATTTGGAGTGGAAAATAGCATAAATCAACAAAAAGTATATTTACAAATGGCTGAGGAAATAAAACAAAAATATCCTAATATAAATGTAATTAATATTAAGTCTGATAGGCCATTAGAAGATGTACAAAACGAAATTAGAGAAAAAGTAGGATTTTAAAACTAGAAAAAATATAGAAGAAAAAAATACAAAATAAATTTTGAAGAATTAAAACAAAAACAGGAAAAACTATCACATTAAAAGCGACGCACGAGAATCAATTTTACTCCTACACTTTATTGCACAAAACTTTGATTTTGTGCAATAAAGTATTATAATTTTAAGAGGTATTTTTCTATACCTCTTTCCTATATAATTAAATTATTTTGAATTTTTTAAGAAATATGACATTCTATCTAAAAAGTCATTATTATTTTTGGTAGAAACCATTTGTGTAATTAACTCTTCTGTAACATCTGCAACTGACATTGTTGACATTGCTTTTCTTAATGCAAATACTGTTTCTAATTCTTTTTTATCTAGTAACAATTCTTCTCTTCTTGTTCCAGATTTATTTATATCAATTGCTGGGAATATTCTTTTTTCTGATAATTTTCTATCTAAGTGAACTTCCATATTGCCCGTTCCTTTGAATTCTTCAAATATAACATCATCCATTCTACTTCCAGTTTCAATTAATGCTGTAGCTAATATAGTTAAACTTCCACCGTTTTCTATATTTCTAGCAGCTCCAAAGAATTTTTTAGGTTTATGTAAGGCACTTGGATCTAAGCCACCAGATAATGTTCTTCCTGATGAAGGAATAGAAAGGTTATAAGCTCTTGCTAAACGTGTAATACTATCTAATAATATAACAACATCTTTCTTTTGTTCTGTTAATCTTTTTGCCCTTTCTAACACCATTTCGGCCACTTTTACATGATGTTCAGGAAGTTCATCAAATGTTGAGTAAATAACATCTCCTTTTATACTACGTTTCATATCTGTAACTTCTTCAGGACGCTCATCTATTAAAAGGACTATTAATTCTACTTCAGGATTATTTACTGTAATACTATTGGCAATTTTCTTTAATAATGTCGTTTTTCCAACCTTAGGTTGAGCAACAATCATACCTCTTTGTCCTTTTCCAATTGGTGACATTAAATCAATAATTCTCATTGCATATTCATTTGGAGATGTTTCCAATTTGATTCTTTCTTCTGGATAAATTGGTATTAAATCATCAAATTTTTGTCTTCTGTATGCTTTTTCAGGTGATTCTCCATTTACTTCACCGACATAAATTAAAGCAGGAAATTTTTCTCCATCTTTTGGCATCCTTGCTATACCTTTTATTTTATCTCCTTTATCTAATTTAAATCTTCTAATTTGTATTGGAGATATATACACATCTTTAGGTGTAGATAAATAATTTTCTCCTCTTAAAAAACCATACCCATCTGGAAGAACTTCTAATATTCCTTCTACAATTTGATCATCTGCATTTGTTAATTTATATGTACCATTTGAAGAATCTGATATTGTACTAGAAGACACATCTGTTTCTATACAATTTTCATAATTAATTGGTTCTTCTTCAGTTTCTATTAATGTTTGTCCATTTAACAATTCATTTATTAGTTCATCTTTTTTTAATTTTGAATTATTTTTTATACCTTTTTCCTTTGCTAGTTGACGCAATTCAACTAATGTATAATTTTCTAAATTCATATATACACTCCCCCTATATTATAAAATATGCTTATATATTCTTTTATCTAATGTTTATTGGAATTATAAAACTAGAATTTAAAATTGAGATTAAAACGAATTATCAATATTCAAAAATAAAACTATTAAATATTGAATAAAAATAAATTTGTATAAGATAGTGGGATAAGAGTTTTGACTCTTTTCCCATTATATAAAAAACTATTTACTAATATCAATATACACTTTTTCATTTGGCAAATACATATCAAGTTTTTCTCTAGCTACTTCTTCAATATACTCTTTTGAATTTATATTTGCTTTAGTTTCGAGTAATTGTTCTTTCTTATCTTCTTCAATAGAGATTTGTTCTATATATCTTTCACTATCTGCTTTATATGCATTTAACTCTTTTTGTTGTGCAAAAAAAATATAAATAACATAAATTAAAATAGCAATAATTAAAATTCTTTTTAAGTTTATTTTTTTATTTTTCATCTGTATCATTTCATTCCTTAATTAATATTTAATAATATTGTAACACACCATAATTATATTTTCTACATTTTTTATAAAATTCCTTCTTTTTTCTTACAATTTAATTTTATTTTTCTTTTTTTCGGCATAATTTTTACTATATATTGTAATATTTTAGCGAAAAATATATTTATTTTACAAATAAAAATTTTTGTTGGTTTAATAATCAAAAAATCAAATGTTTTTACGACTAAATTAATTGGGTAAGATATTATTTTTTTAATAATTTTTATAATAATTACGGAAAATTTTATTACATATTTACTTAGTGTAAGAATATATATAAATATTCCAAATATAATTCCAACAAATATGTAGCTTCTAATTTCACCTTTGTTAAATTTAAAAATTGAAAACAAGATAATGAAACCAGTCAAAAGCCAGAATAGAATATCTTGTATTGTTGTTAACCAATCTGCTGTTTTAAAACTCTTTCGCAATATTCTAAAAACATCAAATAAAATACCTATAGATATTCCTGTAACTGTGAATGCAACTAAGCAAAACAATTGATTCATATATCTTTTTCACCTTCTTATTTAAATATTTTGTTTAAAAATCCTCCACCCTTTTCAATATTATCCTTTTCACTATACATTAATTGAGAAATTGCTCCTTCTATAGTCACTTCAGATGTGTCTAAGCTTAATTTATTTATACGCAAATTTTCTCCTTTTACTGTAAGCAACCCTAATTCAGTTTCTAAAATAACTATTTGATCATCAAAACTAAGAACATCTAAAACACCTGTAATATTAAGTCTTTCTCTATTTTCTAAAACTATATTTTGAACAACATTAGTCATGTTTGACATTGTTTTTCTTTCTTCTAATGGCATATTCATCACTCCTTAAAAAACAGTCTATTTATATATATTCAGGTCTTGTCTTATTTAGAACAAAAAAATACAAATCAATTTTAATTTTGATTTGTATTTTATATATTTATTACTTTTCTAAATTGAATTTTAAATAACTATCAATAAAACCATTTAATTCTCCATCCATAACAGATTGAACATTTCCAACTTCATAATTTGTTCTGTGGTCTTTTACTAAAGTGTATGGGCAAAAAATATATGAACGAATTTGACTTCCCCATGCAATATCCATTTGAATACCTTTCAACTCATCAATTGTATTCTTTTGCTCTTTTTCTTTCAAAGTTAATAATTTTGATTTTAGCATTTTCATTGCAGTATCTTTGTTTTGAAATTGTGAGCGTTCAGTTTGACATGCCACAACAATACCTGTAGGAATATGTGTTAATCTAACTGCAGAAGACGTTTTATTAATATGTTGTCCACCTGCACCAGATGCTCTATACACATCCATTTTTATGTCATCTGCATTAATATTAAGCTCAATATCATCTGTTATTTCTGGTAATACTTCGACTGAAGCAAAAGATGTATGTCTTCTTCCACCTGCATCAAATGGTGAAATTCTAACTAATCTATGTACACCCATTTCTCCTTTTAAATAACCATAGGCATAAGCTCCATTTACAGAAAATGTAACACTTTTTAAACCAGCCTCATCTCCTTCAAGATAATCCAACTCTTTTACGTCATAGTTATTAGCATTTGCCCATCTTGTATACATTCTGTATAGCATTTCAGCCCAATCTTGAGCTTCTGTTCCACCTGCTCCCGGGTGAATAGTTAATATTGCATTATTAATGTCATATTTTCCTGATAAAAGAGTGGTTATTTCTAATTTTTCGATATTTTTTTCTAAAACAATAGTAGATTTTATCAATTCTTTTATCAATTCTTCATCTTCTTCAATTTGTAAAAGTTCACTCATATCTAACAAATTATTAAGTTCAATATTTATTTTTTTAAATACTTCTACTTTAGATTTTAAGCTATTTATTTGCTTTAATATTTTTGAACTATTATCTGCATCATTCCAAAAATCATTTTTAGTTGTTTGCCTTTCTAGTTCTTTTAACTCTTGTTCTTTATGAGTTACATCAAAGTGAATCACCTATCTGCTTTAAACGTTCTTTTATTTCTTGCAATTTTTGAAAATTTTCTTCCAACTCTAACATTTTTCCACATCCTCTACTTTAGAATTTTTATCTTAAATAATCTAACTTTTAAAAGATTTTGTAAAATTATATATATATATGATAAGTATAAATATTAATAATGCTATACTTACATATTGATTTGGAGTAATAATTATACTTAAATGTTCATATCTAAAAATGTCTAACACTAATTTTGCTAATACAGTTGTAATTAAAGTTATATAAATAATATTTTTACTTTTTTTAAATCTATTACATACAAAAAATATTAATATAAAAGTTATCGCTTCTATCATTTGAATTGGTAATAATGGAATATTTAAGCCATCAACATATATTACTGAAAATATTCCATTATATGGTATACCATAACAACAGCCTGCAAAAAAACATGCTATCTTTGTTCCGCTATAAACAAGTGGTAGAGATAATGTTGTGTATTTTATTATTTTATTATTTGAGGGTTGTATTTTTTCAAATATTATTGCAGCAATTAAAACTCCTATTAATCCTCCGTATGATGACAATCCAACTTTTATAAAATTAATTTTTCCTAATATTATTGCTGTATATAGTTTTCCAAAAATAAATGCAAAAATTATATACATAATAAAAAATAAATATATATTTTTGTATTTATATTTTTCTTTTTTAAAAGAATAGTAAATATAAAACATTCCGATAATTACAGAAATTAATATAATTATTTTATAAAGCAAAATTGGTGATTTATGTATTATCATTTTTATTCTCCAATTAACATCTTATTGAGTTTTTGTGTTTCTTTATAAAGTATTCAAAACTTTAGGCTTTTAACTATTTTCCACAACACTGCTTATACTTCTTCCCACTGCCACATGGACAAGGATCATTTCTTCCAACTTTTGGTTCATTATTAACAACTGGTTCATTTGAAATTGATTTTCTTGGTGCATTTCTATTTACCATTCCGTTATCTAAACCTTCACTAGTAATTTTTATTGATGAAGTTCTTTGAACATCTCCTTCTCTTTTTCTTGCATTCATTAAGAATTTTACAACATCAGTTTGTATGTCCAAATTCATTTGTTCAAACATATCAAATCCCTCAATTCTATATTGAACAACAGGGTCTTTTTGTCCATAAGCTTGAAGTCCAATTCCATCCTTTAATTCATCCATTGCATCTATATGATTCATCCATCTGTCATCAACTATTTTAAGCATTATAACTCTTTCAAGCTCTCTTAACTGTGTTTCACCAATTTCTTGTTCTTTTGCTTCATATATATTATGAATTTTTTGTTTTAATTCTTCTGAAGCTTCATGTACTTTAATTCTATCTTTATGAAGAGCATCTAAGTCAGATATTCCATAAATTTCTTTAATTTCTTGTTCAAATCCTTCTACATTAATGTTATCAACATTTGATAAATAATCATTTACTGTAGTGTCTGCTAAAGATTCCATCATTTTAGATACATGTTCTTTTAAATTTTCGCCATCTAGTACTTTTCTTCTTTCATCATAAATTATTTCTCTTTGAACATTCATAACATCATCATAAGAAAGTACATTTTTACGAATACTAAAGTTTCTACCTTCAACTTTCTTTTGAGCGCTTTCTACTGCATTGGATATAATCTTTGACTCAATTGGCATATCTTCATCAGCACCTAAAGTATCATAAACTCTAGTAATCATATCTCCGCCAAATATTTTCATTAAATCATCATCTAAGCTAATGTAAAATCTAGATTCACCATTATCTCCTTGACGACCACTACGTCCACGAAGCTGATTATCTATTCTTCTTGATTCGTGTCGTTCTGTTCCTATAATTTTCAAGCCACCTGCTGCTATTACTTTTTCTTTTTCATCTTTTATTTCACTGTCATATTTATTTTTTAATTCTTTAAATTTATTTCTTGATGCTAATATATCTTGATTATCAGTTTCATTAAATGCCGTTGCTTGTTCTATTTGGTCTTCTGAATATTTTAGTTTTCTCATTTCTTGTTTTGCTAAATATTCACTATTACCGCCAAGCATAATATCTGTACCACGACCAGCCATATTTGTAGCTATTGTAACAGCTCCAAACTTACCTGCTTGTGCAATTATTTCAGCTTCTTTTTCATGAAATTTTGCATTTAATACTTGATGTTTAATTCCTTCTTTTTTTAGTAAATTGCTTAACTTTTCAGATTTTTCAATTGATACTGTACCAACTAACACTGGTTGACCTTTTTCATAGCTTTCTTTAATATCAGCAATAACCGCTCTAAATTTTGCATTTTCATTTTTATATATTATGTCATGATGGTCATTACGTATCATTGGTTTATTTGTAGGAATTTCTATTACATCTAACTTGTATATTTCTTGAAATTCTGCTTCTTCTGTCATTGCTGTACCAGTCATTCCAGAAAGCTTATTGTACATTCTAAAATAATTTTGAAATGTAATTGTTGCTAATGTTTTTGACTCATCAGCTATTTTTACGTGTTCCTTAGCTTCAATTGCTTGATGCAATCCATTATTGTATCTTCTTCCATACATAATTCTTCCTGTAAATTCATCTACAATAAGAACTTCGCCATCTTTTACAATGTAGTCAATATCTTTTTTCATAATTCCATGCGCACGAAGTGCTTGGTTTATATTATGTACTAATTCAGAGTTTTCAATATCATTAAAGTTTTCTAAATTAAACTCTCTTTCAGCTTTTTGAATACCTTTTTGTGTTAATGAAGCAGATTTTGCCTTTAAGTCAATTATGTAATCATAGTTTTCATTATCTTCTGCCTGTTCTTCGTTTTTTACATCTTCTTCTATAATTACTTTTGGAGTTAATCTTGAAACAAAACTATCAGCTTTTTTATATAAATCTGATGATTGTGCTCCCCTACCTGATATAATTAATGGTGTACGTGCTTCGTCAATTAAAATACTATCAATTTCGTCTACAATTACATAATTCAATTCTCTTTGTACTAATTGATTTTTGTATATAACCATATTATCTCTTAAGTAATCAAAGCCAAATTCGTTATTTGTTCCATAAGTTACATCTGCTGCATAAGCTACTCTTTTTTCGTTAGGATCCATTCCAGCTACAACTAAACCAACAGTTAAACCTAGAAATTTATATACTTTTCCCATCCACTCGCTATCTCTTCTAGCTAGATAGTCGTTAACTGTAACAACATGAACTCCTTTTCCTGTTAAGGCATTCAAATATACTGGAAGTGTTGCAACGAGTGTTTTACCTTCACCAGTTTTCATTTCTGCAATTCTTCCTTGATGTAATATAATACCACCAATAAGTTGCACATCAAAATGACGCATTCCTAAAACTCTTTTTGAAGCTTCTCTCATAACTGCAAATGTTTCTGGAAGTAACTCATCTAGTGTTGCTCCTTCTGATAGTCTATTTTTAAATTCTATTGTTTTATTCCTTAGCTCCTCATCTGATAATTTTTGAATTTCAGTCTCCAAACTATTTATTTTTTCCACTATAGGTTTTACTCTTTTAACCTCTTTTTCACTGTATGTTTTAAATAATCCCATTATTTAATTTCCTTTCTAAAATTGTAAAATACATTACCTGTAAACTATATCATTTTTTATGTAATATATCAAGTTTTTTGATAATTTTATATATAATATTTGAAATTTCTATTCATATTTTAGAAGTTGTTTTAATATATTTTATAAAGGTGTGATGTGTATGTTTATTTATAATTTAAAAGTTGATGGGAATAAATTAGGAAAAATATTTTTGGGTATTTTACTTGGAATTATAATTATTATAACTATAATTGTCATTTATCGAATTTTAGGAAATAATTTTTTTAAGACATCTGACAATGTTGAAACAGCAACCATTCAAGAATTAACAGTTAATAACTATACAAATGTTTTAAAAACAGTACATGATAATATAGATGAATATACTGGAATGAAAATAAAGTTTTCAGGTTATATACATAGGATGACAGATTTTACGGAAAATCAATTTGTATTAGCAAGAGATATGGTTATTTCTTCAGATTTTCAAACAGTTATAGTTGGATTTTTATGTGAATGTAATGAAATAAATCAATATGCTGATTGTACATGGGTTGAAATTGAAGGAGAAATCACTAAAGGTAATTATCATGGAGAGATGCCTATTTTAAGAATAACAAAAATAAATGCAATTGATACTCCTAAAGATGTATATGTTTATCCTCCTGACGATTCATTTGTACCAACTGCAGTAATTTTTTAAAATAGTTTCCTACGCAAATCTTAGCGTTCAAATATTGACTTAAACACACCTTTATCAATAAAAGTTGCAAATATATTTTTTAAAATTATAAGAATAATTGGACCCATAACCATTCCAATAACGCCTATAAATTTAAAACCTGTATACATTGCAATTAAAGTAAATATTGGGTGTATTCCTATATTTCCACTTACGATTCTAGGTTCAATAAGTTGTCTTACAACTGACATTATAATCCATAATATTATAAGACAAATTGCTAAGGTAATATTTCCTGTACATGCAGATAGTACAGCCCATGGAACCATAAATGTACCTGCACCAAATATAGGTAATAAATCTACAAAACCTATAATTAATGCCATTAATAAAGGATATTGTACTTCCAATCCTACAAAATGAAAAATATATAATCCAATTAAACAAATAATAAATGATATAAGTACCAAAGTAATTTCTGCTTTTAAATATCCGCCTAAGGTTTTTGTTAATTCTTTTAAATGTATTCCTATTTTCTTTACCCAAGTTTTAGGTAAATGATGTTCTAATTGATCTATCATGTAAACTTTATCCACACACATAAAATAAAGTGCTAATAATGTAACAACTGTATAAACACCTATTTTGGGTATAGATGTTAAAAAATTAATTGTATTTGTTAATGCTGATTTTAGCCATTCTGTTAAATTTCCTAAAAATTCTAATGCAGATTTTTGAATTGTTGTCATTATATTCTCTGGTATATTCAAACTTTCAAAATTAATTGTTGAAACTAAATTTTGTACTAATTGATAACCTTTTTCAAAATATTCATTCATATTGGAAAGTAAATTAGATGTTTCTGTTACAAGAGTTATTACTCCCCATGTTAAAAGCCCAGCTATAATGACTATTGCAATGATAAATATTATAATTGAACTTGTTTTTCTTTTTAATTTTGTTTTTCTCATTATAAGTTTAATACAAGGTTCTAATAAAATTGAAATTATAAATGCTATTAAAAATGGTATATAAAAAATTGCTAATTTAAAACCTAAGTAACAACCTAAAATGCATAATGCTAATATTAATATATTTTTTAGCACTTTGCCCCAATAATTCATATCAATAATCATACATGTTTTGTTCCCTTCTTTTTTATATGATTACATTATATCACATACATTAATCAATTTAAATATATTCATAAATATTTCAGCCTAATCTATTGTGAATTCTTTTTGTCACATTCACAAATACATTCTAAAGTATTACCTACATTTGTATTATTAACTTGAGTATTTGCTGCCAAATCTCCTAATGTTAACATACCTATAAGTTTTTCATTTTCTATTATTGGTATTCTTTTCACTTGATTTTTAGACATTAAATCTTGTGCTTTTTGAATATCATCATCTGCATTGCAACAACAAACTTCACAAGTCATTATTTCACTAACTGGTGTAGTATTAGGATTTTTATTACAAGCAACACATCTTAAAATAATATCTCTGTCTGTTACTAATCCAACAACATTTTTTGAATTATTACATATTGGAACACATCCAATACGCTTATTGTACATAATTGTTGCACAATCATGTACTGTATTAGATGGTGTAACATATTCCACTTCATTACACATACAATCTTTAACCTTCATAACACACTCTCCTATTAAATTTATTAAATAATTTTTAAATTATTTAATAATATTTTTGACAAAAATAAAAAAAGATATGCAAGTTTTTATACATATCTTTTTCTATTAATTACTATATATTGTATTTATTGTAAAATAGAATGTTTGC
Organism: uncultured Clostridium sp.; assembly: GCA_964618105.1. Lineage (GTDB taxonomy): Bacteria > Bacillota > Clostridia > TANB77 > CAG-508 > CAG-273. The sequence continues at coordinate 13,966 of CAZUAJ010000001.1, forward strand.
CAAGTTTTTCCATTTTGAAAATTTATAAATATTCTGTGTAATCAATATCCATTCTATTCATTCCTGTTGGTGGTCTTTCTCCAGGGAATGGCGGTCTAACTGGTGGATAATGCGGACGTGGTGGATTTGGTCTAGGTGGTCTAATTACTCCATCTCCAAATAAGCTTTGCAAAATTAAAATTTTAATCAAATCTCGTAAAAAAGGATTATTTTGCTGCCTTGTTTCTTTAGTTATTGTTCTATTTTCTGTTTTATTAACTGAATTATCTCTTGAATTAAACCTGTTTAACGTATTTTCACTTTTACTAGACGACATTCTATTTGCCATATTCTCTTTACTCTCAAACTTTGTAGGTGTTCTTTTAGAAATATTTTCTTTAATTATTTCTTGTTTTGAGTTTGTGTGAAATGTATTTTGTTTCAATTCTTGTCTAGCACTCAATTTAGTTGTTTGAGCGTTTTCTGTTTTTTTATTATCATTGTGCTCTAACTCTCTATTTTCTATTCCAATTTTTACATTTACAACAGTTTGATTTTTTTCTACTATGTTATATATTTCATCTGTCATTTTATCAAGTATTGCCTTTGATATTGGTTCATTATTTGTCTCACACGCTCTACAAACTAAAGGATAAATTAAGTTATAACTTTCTGGATACAATTCCATTATTTCATTTTCTGTTAAATTATATTGTGTTCTATTTATAGAATATGTATTTGCATCTCTATAATTATATTTTTCATATATGTTAGAGTCATTTATTGGATAGCCTAATACTTGACGCATATAATCTTCATAATTTTGGTAATACATACAATACCTCCCATTTTAATTTTAGTGTATTATATGTATTTGTATTAAAATTTGTTCCATAATTTTAATTTTTTTCACTATATATTATTTACAAATTCTTTAAATAAATTACCTCTTTCTTCAAAGTTTTTAAATAAATCAAAACTTGCACTTGCAGGTGAAAATAACACTATTTCGTCTGAGTTTGCCACATCATAAGCTTTGTTAACTACATCTTGTAAAGAATTACAATGATATATTGGTATTTCTTTTCCTTGCAATTTTAATTCTTCTGTTACAGCATTTTCTATTTTGTCAGCTGTTGCACCCATTAAAATTAATTTACTTACATTTTCAACTATAGGTTTTGCAATTGGTGTATAATCTAAATGTTTATCATAGCCCCCAGCAATTAAAACTATTTTTTCATTAAATGAATTTAAACCTGCAATTGTTCTTGTTGGTGATGTTCCAATTGAATCATTGTACCATTTTACTCCATTTATCTCTCTTACAAATTCTAATCTATGTGCAACACCTGTAAAGTTTAATATAGCCTTAGCTTGTATTTCTGGTTCAACAATAGTTTCTGTTGCAGCTATTGCAGCACATATATTTTCGTAATTATGTACTCCTCTTAAATGAATATCTTTTACATTTAAAATATGTCTTCTTACCTTATCTTTACATTCTTTTATTTTTTCATCATCATAAATTATACCATCTTCTAATTTGCTTTTTCTACTAAAATATATTACTTTACCTTTTGCATCATTTTTAAATTGTTTAGTAATTTCATTGTCATAATTTATAACTAAAATATCATCTTCATTTTGGTTTTTAAATATATTTTTCTTAGCATCTATATATTCTTCATAAGATTTGTGAATATCCAAATGGTTTGGAGATATATTTGTAACAACTGCAATATGTGGACTAACTTCCATATTCATTAATTGAAAACTGCTTAGCTCCAAAATTACAACATCATCTGGAGTCATTTCACATACTTTAGTGAATAAAGGATAACCAATATTTCCACCTAAATAGCATCTTCTTCCACTTGCTTTTACAATTTCATAAATTAAACTTGTAGTAGTTGTTTTGCCATCACTACCTGTAATTCCTATTATAGTTGCAGGGCAAGTTTGCATTAACATTTCTATTTCAGATGTTAATATAGCATCTTCGTTAATTTCACTAACTATTTCAGGTGTATCTGGTCTACAACTTGGAGAACGGAATATGATTGAAAATCCTTGTAAATTTTTCAAATTATCTTCTCCTAAATATAAGTCAAAATTATAATTATGTATTTTTTCTACAGCTTTACTATCCAATTTTTCAATTGATCTTTTATCAAAAAATGAAGCTTTTGCACCTAAATTATAAAAATAGTCTATTAAAGGAATATTGCTTACTCCTAATCCGATTATAGCAACTTTTTTGCCTTTTATATAATTTTCAAATTCTTGTAACTTTTTATTCACCAATTCCATTTTTAAAAGATTCCTTTCTAAAATTATAAATTAATAAATTTTAAAACTTTATTTGTTGATTCTTCTACATTTTTACATTCAGTTACATCTATCCCAATAGTCTTATCATATATTTTATAATATCCAGCATTTTTTTGTAATTCATCACGTCTTTGAATATTTTGCTTTAATTCTTCTAAATCAATTTTGTCATTATATTGTATGTTCTTTCTTTTAATACGTTCATCTAATGAAGCGGTAATCATAAAATGATAATCTAATTCTGGGTATATTTCCATTAATGCTCTACCAGAAACAATTACATTATATTTTTGTTTGAATTGGTCGATTATTTTTTTACCAAAAACATACAACTTATCATTATTAGCAATCACGCCCATTTCAGAAACAGCAAGAGAAGATTGTGCAGATTGTAAATCTTCTTCATTTATTTTTTTACCATCAACATAAATTGCAGTTTGTCTATTTTCAATTGCAATTGTAATTTTTAGCTTTTCCATAATTGCTTTACTATCTATATTTACCATACTTTGTTTTAAGTCATTTAGATTCATACCTGATTTAAGCAAACTATATACAATTGCTCTATACAAGTTTCCACCTTCTAAAATTATACTGTTTGGAATATGTTTTAACAATTCTCTACATATTGCACTTTTTCCAGCTCCAACATATCCTTCAATTCCTATTACTATATTATTCAACTAAACACACCTCTCTCTTTCTTCAAAAATTATACTACAAATAGAATAAATTGGCAATTAAAAAATAAATTATAAAATTTTGAATAATTTTATAATTTTTGTTCAATAATATTATTGTAAAAGAAATGGAGGTGCTTAATTTATGTCAAATAAACAAAACAAGAATAATAAAAATAACAGCAAGAATAATAGCAATAACCAAAACAAAAATAATAACGAAAGATCAAACGACAATAATTGTAAATAAGTTTTGATAAATCTAAATGTAAGAGATGTAAAGTTAAGTGGGTATTCATTTTATATATAATTAGTTTATTTTATTTTTAAACTTTGTTCCCTTTCTTTTTGTTTTTTAATTTTTACTTTTGTATTGTTTTAATATGAATGCCCATTTAGCTTTGCATCTCTTACTTAAAATTATTATTTTTTTCGTACCCAAAATCATAAATATTTTTTTAGAAACTTGCCAGTATAGCTTTGTTCATTTTTTACAATTTGTTCTGGTGAACCTACAGCAATTATTTGTCCACCTTTTTCTCCGCCTTCTGGTCCCAAGTCTATAATATAATCAGCTGTTTTTATTAAATCTAAATTATGTTCTATTACAATTATGCTGTTTCCTGTATCTACTAATCTTTGTAAAATATCAACTAATCTGTGAACATCTGCTATATGAAGTCCTGTGGTTGGTTCATCTAAAATATATAGTGTTTTTCCTGTTGCTTTTTTAGATAGTTCTGTGGCTAATTTTACACGTTGTGCTTCACCACCTGATAGTGTTGTTGATGGTTGTCCTAACTTTATATAACCTAATCCAACATCATATAATGTTTGGATTTTTGTTTTTATTCTTGGTATGTTTTCGAAAAATTTTAATGCTTCTTCAACTGTCATATCAAGTACATCACTTATTGTTTTACCTTTATATTTAACTTCTAAGGTTTCTCTGTTATATCTTTTACCTTTACATACTTCACATGGTACATAAATATCTGGTAAAAAGTGCATTTCTATTTTAAGTACTCCATCTCCTGTACATGCTTCACATCTACCTCCTGCAACATTAAAGCTAAATCTACCTTTGTCATATCCTCTCATTTTTGCTTCTTGTGTTGATGCAAATATATCTCTAATTATATCAAATACACCTGTATATGTTGCAGGGTTTGAACGTGGTGTTCTACCTATTGGTGATTGGTCTATATTTATTATTTTATCAACATTTTCTAGCCCTTTTATTTCTTTACATTTACCTGGTTTTTCATTTGAAACATATATTTCTTTTGCTACAGTTCTATATAATATTTCATTTACAAGGGTACTTTTACCTGAGCCTGAAACACCTGTAACACATATAAATTGTCCCAATGGAAATTTTACATTTACATTTTTTAAATTATGTTCTGTAGCACCTTTTATTTCAATTGCTTTTCCATTTGATTTTCTTCTTTTTTTAGGAAGTTCAATCTGTTTTTTGCCACTTAAATATTGTCCTGTTATTGATTCTGGAACAAGTTTAATTTCTTCTGCTGTTCCTTGTGCTATTACATTTCCACCATGTACACCTGCACCTGGTCCAATATCTATAATTTGGTCTGCTGCATACATTGTATCTTCATCATGTTCTACAACTAAAACACTATTTCCTAAATCTCTTAATTTTCTAAGTGTTGCAAGTAATTTTTCATTATCTCTTTGATGTAAACCTATACTTGGCTCATCTAAAATGTATAAAACACCTGTTAAACCTGAACCAATTTGTGTTGCTAAACGTATACGCTGTGCTTCACCACCAGATAAACTGCCTGAACTTCTTGATAATGTTAAATAATCTAAGCCAACATCAATTAAAAATTGTAAACGTTTATTCAATTCTTTTAAAATTTGATCTGCAATCATTTTATCTTTATTGTTTAGTTGTAAAGAATTTAAAAATTCTTTTATTTTGTCAATTGACATATCTGTTAGTTCATTTATATTTTTATCTGCAATTTTAACTGATAGACTTTCTTTTTTTAGTCTTGCTCCATGGCAAGTTTGACAAGCACTTTCGCTCATATACATTTCGTAAAAATCTCTCATACCTTGAGATTTTGTTTCACTGTAACGTCTATCTAATGTAGGTAAAACACCTTCAAATGGACTTGTAAATTTTCTAGTACCTGCTGCAGAAGTATATTCAAAAGCTATTTCTTCATCACCTGTACCATATAGTATTTTTTCTACAAACCATCTTGGCAATTTTTTTATTGGTACATTTTTTATTTCTATATTATAATGTTTGGCAATACTTTCAAAATACATTTTTGCCATTGTATCGCCTTTTTTCATTGTACTTGCTCCAAATGCTTTTATTCCATCATATAATGTTTTGTTTTTGTCTGGAACTATTAAATCTTCGTCCATTTTCATTAAATAACCTATACCCGTACATGTTGGGCATGCACCAAAAGGGTTATTAAATGAAAACATTCTAGGTGTTAATTCTTCTATACTTATATTACAATCAGGACAAGCATAGTTTTGACTATATAAAATTTCTTTATCTTCAGGTATATCTATTACAACCAAGTTATTTCCATATTTTAAAGCAATTTCTATTGATTCTGTTAATCGAGTATGTATGTCTTCTTTTACAACTAATCTATCAACAATAAGCTCTATATTATGTTTTTTCTTTCTATCAATATCAATGTCGTCAGTTAATTCATACATTTGTCCATCAACACGCACACGAACAAAACCTTCTTTTTGAAAGTCCTCTAGCATTTTTTTATATTCACCTTTTTTTCCACGAATTACTGGTGATAAAACTTGAATTTTAGTGCCTTCTTCTAAACTCATTACACTATCTACAATTTGGTCAATAGTTTGTTTTTCAATTTTTTTGCCACAATTTGGACAATATGGCACACCAATACGTGCATATAATAAACGAATATAATCATAAATTTCTGTAACAGTTCCAACAGTTGAACGTGGATTACGCGAGGTAGTTTTTTGGTCAATTGAAATAGCTGGTGATAACCCTTCAATAGATTCAACATCTGGCTTTTCCATTAGTCCTAAAAATTGCCTTGCATAAGAAGATAAGCTTTCAACATACCTTCTTTGACCTTCTGCATATAATGTATCAAATGCTAAAGATGATTTACCTGAACCTGAAAGCCCTGTAATTACTACTAATTTATTTCTTGGTATTTGTATATTTATATTTTTTAAATTATGTTCTTTTGCACCCTTTATAATAATGCTATTTTGCATTTTTTGCCCCCTATATATTTTTTATTTATAACATATATAATTATAAAACATAAGTTCGAGTATGTCAAGAAATTTTTTATAATTGGAAAAAACTGTGTTACAAGATAATGATTAGTGCCACATAAATTAAAGAGCAGATTAAAAATCTGCTCTTTGTTTTAGGATTTGTAAATTATAATTGGAATATTCCTACTAATGTTTTCATACAAAGTTTTTGCTGCTTCAAACGGCATATTTACACAACCATGCGAGCCATTTGTTTTGTAGATTTCTCCACCAAACACTCCTTTTCTCCATGAAGCATCATGAAAACCAATATCACCATTAAATGGCATCCAATATTTAACTGAAGATGCATATCTACTTCCATCACTGTTATATCCTCTCAAAACAGCATTAGTTGTTTTGTATGTTAAGTAGTAGATACCTGTAGGGGTTCCATGTTTACTAGACATATTGCCTGTAACACAAGAAGATTCAAGTATACATTTACCTTGACTATACATCCAAATTTTTTGCCGGCTAATATCAAGTTCAATGTAATTATCTAAATCAATTTGTGCTGCGTCACTAAGGTAACTTACATTTCTTTTAAAATATTGTCCATCTCCAAAGTTTTGCTTAAGCCAAGCAATTTCTTGTTCCTGATCAATTTGAGGAATAGCTTTATTTTGAAAATCAACTGAAATTTTACCAATATCAGTGGCTTCAAACTCAAAGCTTTTTACTTTTTCCTGAAGTTCCATAATTAAGTTGGTGAATTGCTCATCAAGGTTTATAGTGTAATTTCCATTTTTATCTTTAAAAACCCACTCCTTAATTACATTAGCATCCACAGTCAAAATTTCTGTTCCATTTGCATAATATACAATAGTTGTTGCTAATGCATCATTTATGGGTTTCAGCATTTTTTCAACCCTTTGAGTTTCTTCAGCAATTGTTTGGTTTGTTAACTCGTAAAAATCAATAATACCTATTCCTCTTTTTAATCTAGAAACAGTCAAATCAGTTGCTGCATCAATGTCAATACTAATATGGCTATGTTCAATACTTGCTTTATACTCAGCCAAAGTTTCGTCGTATTTTACTGATGAGTTTGATATTTTTCCTGAATTTTGAGTAATTTCAGGAAATTCAATCAACAATTCTCTGACTTTTTCTTCGTTGATGGTTAGTAAATCTTTTAAAAATATAAAGTTTGTATAACTACTTCTTGAAAACAATGGTTGTTGTTTTAATTCTTCAGTCAGTTTTTTATCCAAATCATCGCAAATGACAGGATCAAATTGTTTTAATGAAACAGTATATTCAGTATCACATTTATCTCCATTATAAAAAATAAACTTTACCTTTTGTTTTACAATTTCATCTTTGATTTTATTTTGTGCCTGTTCAGTGGTCAGATTAGAACAATTAATACTATTAATGATAGTATTGTTTTTAAAGTGACTTTTTTGATAACTAACAACTTGTATTGTTACAATCATAACACAAAATGTTATTATTGCCACAACCGCTATTTTTAAGTTCTTGCACCTTCTCTTCCGTTCTTCTCGAGTAGTTATTCTAGACATATAATTTCCTCCTAATCTTGTTAAAATATTAATTTCAACATATATCATATAATAACAGATATTTATATTATATCATAGGTTGTATTATAAGTCAAAACATTATGTAGAACTGTTCCGAATTTGTATTTATATTACAAAAAGGCAATTTATGTTACATAATTGTTATAATAAGTTTACACAAAAGTTATCCACATTATTGTGGATAATGTGGATAACTTTGTGAACAACGTTAAATAAAGGACTATTTTTGTGGATAACTTCTAATTTTTATCGTTTCTATTTTATGGTAACATTTTATTTATTCTATCTCTCTTTTTTTGTCTTCCAATATTTTACAATTTTAGTTTTTTATTTGCCAAATCACATTGTAAAAAATATAATTAATTCAATTATCTTTCAGCATGTTGTTCTTCTTGATTTATATTCTTTTTAGATGTATTAGAAGCTTTTCTATCTTTTTCTTGATTTAGCATAATTTCTTTTATTTTTTCTTCTAAAGCACCTAATGTACTTTTCTCTAATTCAAGATGTTCTTCTGCGAAGTCAATTCCTTTTTGATATTCTCTTGACATTATATAAGTATATGTAATAAGTGCATAGTCATATTGTGTCATATATTGTGAAAATTTATTTACTAAAGTATTTGCTTTGTTTGTCATTATTGTTGCTTGTGTTCTCGTCATATTGCTTTTTTTAGTATTATGTAATATATGTATCAATTCCCTTTTCTTTAATTTAAATATTCTTTCTGTTTCTGATTTTTTCTGTTCTTCTTGTTGTATTTCTCGATATATTTGTTCAATTATATTTCTTTCAACATTAAATTCTTCTGCAATTGCAGATATTGCTGGATATGTTTTTAATTTTTGTTTTATCATTTCTCTTTCAGATACACTTACATTAGTTTTTTTTCTTTTTTGTCTTGCAGTCTTTTCTTTTAGTTCTTCTACCTTTCTTTGTTCTTGAAATATTTTATTTTTTATTTTCTTTGCACTTTCAATTTCTATATTAGCTATTTGCGCTATTTCTTCGCATGACATATTAGGATTATGTATAATTTGTTTTCTAATACTCGTAATTGGTAGTATTTTAGCCGCTCTCATAATTTTTGCTACACTTGTATTAGATACACCAATTTTTTGACCAATTTCAGTTTCTGAATAAACTCCTTGTTTTGCTAAACGTATAATTTCATCTTCTATTTCTTTTTTCATAGATTATTACCTCTCATATTACTATATTATATCATGTTATGTTAAGTAATGTAAACAAAAATAGCCTGAAAATATAAATTTTACATTTTTAGGCTATTTTTTCACGCTAATTTTATTCAAACAAACTAATCTGATTGCTTTGACTCATTCCTTTTAAACAGCCAACCTTTTGTAGCATTTCTACAACAGAAACACCAATTTTAGCTCTAATTTTCATATCGTCAATAGACATAAATTTCCCCTCTTTTTTAGCAGCATCAATTCCTTCAGCTGCAACCGTTCCAAGACCAGGTATACTGTTTAGTGGTGGTCTTATTTCTGTTTCTGATTCCATTATAAACTTAGTTGCATGACTTTTGTATAAATCAATTGGCAAGAATGTTATTCCTCTTTCATACATTTCAAGTACAAGTTCCAATATTGCATACATATTTTTATCTTTTGTTGTTGCACTATTTCCTTGTAAATCTATTTCCTTCATTTTATTTTTTACTTTTTCTTTTCCATAACACATAATATCACTATCAAATTCGTCTGCACGAATTGTAAAAAATGCTGTGTAATATGCTACTGGTTTATGAACTTTAAACCACGCAATACGGAATGCATTTGTAACATAAGCTGCCGCATGTGCTTTAGGGAACATGTATTTAATTTTTTGGCAAGAGCCTATATACCATTCTGGTATTTTATATTCTCTCATCATTGCTTCATGTTCCTTCCATTTTTCTGGATCTTTTGATGCTTTGCCTTTACGTACAAATTCCATTATTTTAAATGCTGGTTTTGGTGGTAACCCTTGTTTTATTAAATAAAGCATAATATCATCTCTACAGCCTATTGCTTCACTTAATGTAACTATTCCTTGATTTACAAGTTCTTGTCCGTTATTTAACCATACGTCTGTACCATGTGAAAGTCCAGATATACTTATTAATTCATTAAAAGTTGTTGGTTTTGTGTCTACTAACATTCCCCTTACAAATTTAGTTCCAAACTCCGGTATTCCAAATGTTCCAACTTCTGAATGTATTTGTTCAGGAGTTACTCCCAATACTTTAGTAGAACTAAAAATAGACATTGTATCTTTATCGTCTAAAGGTACTTTTGTTGGGTCAATTCCTGTTAAATCAAATAACATACGTATCATTGTAGGATCATCATGTCCTAGAATATCTAGTTTTAATAAGTTTTGGTCAATTGAGTGGTAATCAAAATGTGTTGTTATAATATCTGAGTTCGGATCATCTGCTGGATGTTGTACAGGTGTAAATTCATATATTTCTCTTCCTTTTGGCACGACTATAATTCCACCTGGATGTTGCCCAGTTGTTCTTTTTATTCCTGTACATCCTTGTGAAAGTCTTACAACTTCTGCATTGCTAACAGGTATGCCTTTTTCCTCATAATATTTTTTTACATACCCATAAGCTGTTTTATCAGCAACTGTACCAACTGTACCTGCTTTAAATGTTGTTCCTTTTCCAAATATAATCTCTGTATATCTGTGTGCCTTTGCTTGATATTCTCCTGAAAAGTTTAAGTCTATATCTGGCTCTTTATCTCCATCAAACCCTAAGAAAGTTTCAAATGGTATATCCATACCATCTTTTGCTAGCTTTTTTCCACATTTAGGACATGTTTTGTCTGGCAAATCAAATCCATTTTTCACACCATAATCTGAAAAATCAGAATATTTACAATTAGGGCACCTATAATGTGGTGGTAGTGAATTAACTTCTGTAATGCCTGTCATATTTGCTACAAATGATGAACCTACAGAACCTCTTGAACCAACTATATAGCCATCTTCATTAGATTTCCATACAAGTTTTTGTGCAATAATATACATAACTGAGAATCCATTTGAAATAATTGAGTTAAGCTCTTTATCGAGTCTTGACTGTACTATTTCTGGTAGTTCTTCTCCATATAATTCATGTGCTTTATCATAAGCTATATTTTTAATTGTTTCTTCACAACCTTCAATATGTGGTGGACATTTTTCAGGTGAAATTGGGCTTATTTTTTCACACATATCTGCTATTTTATTTGTGTTTGTTACAACAACCTCGTAAGCTTTTTCTTCTCCCAAATAATCAAATTCTTTTAGCATTTCATCTGTCGTGCGCAAATATAGTGGTGCTTGTTCGTCCGCATCATCATAGCCTTGTCCAGCCATTAGTATTCTACGGTAAATTTCGTCTTGTGGGTCCATAAAGTGAACATCGCACGTTGCTACAACTGGTTTCTGTAGTTTTTCGCCAAGTGCAACTATTTTACGGTTAATGTCTTTTAAATCTTCAACTCCTTGTACTGTTTCATTTCTCACCATAAACATATTGTTTCCAAGTGGTTGAATTTCTAAATAATCATAATCTGCTGCAATTTCTTCTATTTCTTCATCTGTTTTACCTGCTATAATTGCTCTATATATTTCACCTTGTTCACAAGCACTACCTAGTATTAAACCTTCTGAATATTTTTTATAAAGTGATTTTAATATACGTGGTTTTTTGTAAAAATAGTGTAGATGAGAAAAAGATATTAGTTTATATAAATTCTTAAGTCCTACATAATCTTTTGCAAGTATTATTGCATGATATGTTGAAAGTGATTTGTAATCTGCTTTACCACTTAATTTTTCATCAATATCATCTAATGTTTTTACCCCTTTTTCTCTTAGCATATCAAACATTACATTTAATACTTTTACTGTTGTATCAACATCGTCTAATGCTCTGTGGGCCACTTCAACTTTAATTCCTAATTTTTCAGCTATAATACCTAATTTATATTTTTTGTAATCTGGAAATAAATCTTTTGCCAAACGCAATGTATCTAAATATGTATTTTCTAATTTTAAACCTAGTAATGTGCAATTATGTTTTAAAAAGCCAATATCAAAATCTGCATTATGTGCTACAAGTACACTATCACCTACAAATTCTATAAGTTTTGGCATAACTTTTTCAATTGTTGGTGCATCTTTAACCATATCGTCTGTTATATTTGTAACATCTACAACTCTTTGTGGAATTGGTTTTTCTGGGTTTACAAATGTACTAAACTCATCTATTACTTCTCCATTTTTAACCTTCATTATACCAATTTCGGTAATTTTTTCTGTTCTAAATGAAAAACCTGTGGTTTCTAAGTCAAGCACACAATATATTGTGTCATCTAATGGCTGATTTTTAGAAAAAGAAACAGATGGTGTTTTATCTGGCGCCAAATATGCTTCAACACCATATATAACTTTTAAATCTGGGTGGTCTTTTTCTAAATATTTATGAGCTTCTGGAAATGCTTGTACAACACCATGGTCGGTAATAGCAATTGACTTCATGCCCCATTTTACTGCACGTTTTAGTAAATCTTTTGCAGATGTCATTCCATCCATTTGACTCATTTGAGTATGCATATGTAACTCTACTCTTTTTACTTTTGATTCATCTTTTCGTACTTCTTTTTTTATTCCCGTTGACTCTATAACTACGTTTGCAATAACACCTAATTCTTTTGCAAATGGATCAAATTGTGCAGTTCCATTTACTTTAACTCCACTAGCTGATTTTAGTCTTTTTATTACAGCATCATGTTTATCAGCTTCAACAAATGCTTTACAAGTAATTGTACTTGAACCATCATATAAATCAAATGTTACTAAAAATTTACCGGATTTTAATTCTCTTGAATCTGTATTTAAAACTTCTCCATCTAAAAGAACCTTTCCACTATCTACTGATAAATCAATTACTTTTGATAATTCTTCTTTTATTTTCATGCTTCTACCATAAATTAATGGTGAATTTTCTTCTTGTTCAGGTTTATAAGGAATGTCCACACTGGTTGGAATTGGCGTGTCGAATGTTGGAATAGAATCTGTTTGATTTTGCATTTTCTTTTCTTTTGCTTGCCTTTTTTCTTCTGCTTGCTCCATAGCCTCTTTTTGTGCAAGCATAATCGCTTGTTTTTCAAGTTCAATTGCATCTGCTTTATATTGTTCTAGCATTTCAGCTGTAATTTCTTCTTGGTATGAAATTGCATAATTTTTATGATATATATCTGATAATTTTGCTGATAATATTTTGTCAAAATCTCTGGCCTCCAGTACCATTTTGCCTTTCATTGCAAGTTTTACAGTTATTTTATTTTCTTCTATACTAATACCACTATTTTTAAGCAGTGCTTTTGTTAATGGATGTTTGTATGCCATATATTCTACTATGTCTGACCATTCTGTTTGTATTTTACTATTTACATTTTCATCAATATTATCTGTTTCAATTTTTATATTAATATCTTTGAAATTAAAGCGTTTTGCTAAATATTTTTCAAAATCTGTTAGGTCTTTTATTAAAATAGAAGATGTTGCTTTTAATTTTATTTCTAAAATATTTGTTTTTTTGTATATATTTACACATACAACTTTAGCCTCGCTTAATGCGAAGCTATTTGAGTTATAGTCTTTAAATACTTGTTTTACTGTTTTTTGTTCTTCCATTTTTTCCTCTTTTTACTTGATTTTTATAGATACTAATATTTTTTATTCTGTACAGGATAACTATTTTGTATTTTCAAGTTCGCTTGTGTGGGAACCAGCAAGTTAGAAAATTCTACTCACATCATTATACGTAACTAAAATAGAAAGTCCAATTAAAAGAGCAAAACCAGCCATTTGAATGGAAATCTCAAACTTTTCACTTAAAGGTTTCCTTCTAATTGCCTCTATAATTAAAAGTACAACTTTTCCGCCATCAAGTGGTGGAAATGGCAATAAATTTGTAAAGCCTAGTGAAATAGAAACTACTGCTAAAATATATATAAATTCTGCAAAGCCTGTAGTTTGTGCTACTATTTCGCCTATTCCAACTGGTCCAACCATCTGATCAATTGTTACATTGCCTGTAAATAGCATTTTAATGCTATCTATAAGTGAAAATGCAAATTCTACTGTCATAGATAATGCAACTGATACATTTCTTTTAATACAAATTACTAAAATAAAATATACCACTAAAGCAAATATAATATTTACTAATCCGCCTGCTACTACAATTGCTATTCTTTTAGGGATACTTGCTTTAGTAAAAGAACCTTCATTTTCTGAATGTTCTTCTTCCCCTTCCATGTTTACAAAACCACCTAACGGAATTAACCTTAATGCATATTTAGTTTCTTTTTCTTGTTTTTGCCATATTGTTGGTCCAAATCCAATAGCAAATTCATTTACTTTTACTTTGCATAGTTTCGCTACTGTAAAATGTCCGCCTTCATGTATTAATACAAGAAATCCTAATATAAACACAATTTTTAATATTGTTATAATTACAGAAACCAATAATTTTCTCTCCTTTTTATGACTAATTATAGTAGCATGAACAAAAAGTATGCGAATGGTGCAGCAAATATAACACTATCTATTCTATCTAACATTCCACCATGTCCAGGAATTAAATTGCTAAAATCTTTAATACCAGTATATCTTTTTATACTTGATGCTGCTAAGTCACCAATTTGGCTTAATATGCTTAATATACTTGTTATAATTGCGACACTTAAATAGTTAAATTCTATGCTAAATACATATTTGCATACAATACTATATAATATTGCTATTATAACTGCTCCTAAAATTCCACCAATACAGCCTTCTATTGTTTTTTTAGGGCTTATTTCTGTAAAGTGATGTTTGCCAATTGATTTTCCAACAACATAAGCAAATATGTCTGTTCCCCATGCTGCAAAAAATACAAACCATATTAGCAATTTTCCATGTTCTAAATTTTCATGTATAACAGAAAGATATATTAGGAATATAACTATATAAAATATTCCAAAAAAAGTAACTGCTATATCTATTATATTAACTTTTAAATTTTTTATTATAACATACAAAAATAAAATTGCTAAAGTTATTGGTAATAACAGTCCTATTGTTTTTACCGTCCATTCCTTTGGTATTACATGAATTAATGAAACCATTGCTGCTAATATATATCCCACCCAAGTAATTGGATTTGCCTTTTCACTTGTACGAAATGCTTTGTAAAATTCATGTAAACACATAATGGCTAATATTGCTATTGCTACATCAACTACATATTTATTACCTAAAATTAATATAGCTGCAGCTACTGGAAATAGAACTAGTCCTGATACAACTCTTTTTACGTTCATATTATTTTTTCCTTTCTCGCTTTGCTTGAGAGCATATATAGTTATGAAAGTTTATATTTCTTTCAAACTTATCCTTTTATTATTTACCACCAAATTTACGATTTCTATTTTCAAATATTTGTATTGCATCATCTAAATCTTGTTCTGTAAAATCTGGCCAATATTTTTGTACAAAATAAAATTCTGTATAAGCAAGTTGCCATAAAAGGAAATTGCTCAATCTTTGTTCTCCACTTGTACGAATTAATAAATCTGGTTCTAATTGTCCTGCAGTATAAAGTGAGTTTGAAATTGTTTCTTCATTAATATCTTCAACATTTATTTTATTTTCTATTACATCTTGAGATATTTTTTGAACTGCTCTTACAATTTCATCTCTTCCACCATAATTAAATGCAATATTTAAAACTAAGCCTGTATTATTTTTTGTTTTTTCTAATATTTTGTTTATACTTTTTTGAAGGCCTGAATCTAATTTTGATACATCCCCTAATATATTTATTTTTATATTATCAAAATCATTACTTG
The DNA here is from genome assembly GCA_964618105.1 of uncultured Clostridium sp. Lineage (GTDB taxonomy): Bacteria > Bacillota > Clostridia > TANB77 > CAG-508 > CAG-273. Next base: position 29,725 of record CAZUAJ010000001.1, read on the forward strand.
TTAAAAATTCTTCTAAATATTTTTGAAGTAAAATCATTAATGCACCAATTTCGTCCTTAGTTCTTTTCCAATTTTCTGTTGAAAAAGCATAAACCGTCAAATATTTTATTCCAAGCTTATTTGCATATTTAGCAATTTTTTTTAGTGTTTCGGCACCTTGTTTATGCCCTAATCTGTAATCTAATCCTTGCTCTTTAGCCCATCTACGGTTACCATCCATAATAATGGCAATATGCTTTAGTAATAATTCATTTTCCATATTATTTTTTCATTCCTTTTTATATAATTTCGGTTACAATTTTAAAAATAATCAGTACATTAGAGTACAAAATTATACTTTAGCTTTATATTGTTTTTAGTAAAGCAAATTTAGAATTTTATATATTTATAATTTCTTTTTCTTTTTTATCTAGTAAAGCATCAACTTCTTCAACTTTTTTGTCTGTTAATTTTTGAATTTCATTTTCTTCATTTTTTAAGTCATCTTCTGTTATTTCAGATTTTTTTTGCATTGCTTTGGCTTCGTCAATTGCATCTCTTCTTATTGCTCTTATTGCAACTTTAGCATCTTCAGCTAATTTTCTAATATCTTTTACAAGTTCTTTTCTTCTTTCTTCATTTAATTCTGGAAAGTTTAATCTTATTGATTTTCCATCATTATTTGGATTAATTCCAATATCTGATTTTAATATTGCTTTTTCAATTTCTTTTAAAATACTTGCATCCCAAGGTTGAATTAAAATTGTTCTAGCTTCTGGTACAGAAATACCTGCTACTTGATTTATTGGTGTTGGAACACCATAATAATCAACCGTAATTTTATTTAATATTGCAGGATTTGCTCTACCTGCTCTAATTTCTGATAAATTTTCTTCAAAAACACTTATTGTTTTATTCATTTTTTCTTCATACATATTATTTAACATAACTTTTTTCTCCCTTTAATTTATTATTATTTATTTCCAACAAAAGTACCTACCTTTTCCCCTTTAATTGCCTTTAGCATATTTTCAGGTTCATCAAGTGCAAATACTATAAGTGGTATATTATTATCTTTGCATAATGATATTGCTGTTGAATCCATTACTTTTAAATTTCTATTTAATACATCCATATATGTAATTTCATCAAATTTAACTGCATTTGGATTTATTTTTGGATCATCCGAATATACTCCATCAATTGTTTTGCCAACTAATATTGCATTTGCTCCAATTTCTGCTGCTCTTAGAGCTGCAGCTGTATCTGTTGTAAAAAATGGACTTCCAATTCCACCACTAAATATAACTACTTTACCATTTTCTAAATGTTTCTCAGCTTTTCTTTTCACATATTGTTCTGCAATTGTTCTCATTTCAATTGCTGTTTGGAGTCTAGCAGGAACGCCCTTTGCTTCTAATGTATCTTGTAATGCCAAACCATTCATACAAGTTGCAAGCATACCCATGTAATCTGATGTTGTTCTGTCCATATTATGTCCATTTTTTCCTCTCCAAAAGTTTCCACCACCAACAACAATTGCAACTTCTACACCTAGTTCAACAAGTTCTTTTATTCTGTCACATACATTGTTTATTGTTTCAGCATTTACTCCGTGTTTTGTTTCTCCCGCAAGTGCTTCTCCACTAAGTTTTAATAGCACTCTTTTATACTTTAATTCGGCCAAATATTAACACTCTCCTTAATACTAAATTTATATGCTCTATTCTATCATAGTTTGTTTCCTTTTACATCTTTTTTTAAAAAAATTTTATAAAAAACTGTATTTTTTGTTAACTATATACCAATAATAATTAAAAAGGTGATATGATGAATCAAATTTTAGATAAAAAAAACATTTTTAGTTCTAACATATATGTAGAATTTGGTAATGATATATTTGAAATTCCCTATGATGAAACAAAAAAAATGTTCAAACTCAAACAATATATAAAGAAAAATAAGTATAAAATTCAATTCATTTTTTCTTTTTGTATAGCATTATTATTTTTTTTAATTTTATCATTAAATATAATAAAGTCAAACTTTCAAGAAAAAATTTCAAAAAAATTACTTGCCAATTACAAATTAACTACACTATATCAAAGTTCTTCTAATAAAAATGTCAATACTGATAATTATTCCCCATTTGTTATAGGTATAATTAAAATTAATAAAATCGACCTAAATTATCCTATTTTATCTCAAACTAATGAAGAACTATTAAAAATTTCTGTATGTAAATTTGCAGGACCATTTCCAAATGAAATAGGAAATCTTTGCATTGTTGGTCACAATTATATTAATAACAACTTTTTTAGTAGACTAAATGAACTTTCAATTGGAGATTCCATAGAAATTTATGACTTAAACGGTAACAAAATGCTATATGTAATATATCAAAAAAAAGAAGTTGATTCTACTGATTTAAGTTGTACTAGCCAAAATACAGCAAATCAAAAAATTATTACACTTATAACTTGTAGTAATACAAATAACTCTAAAAGATTAATTATAAAAGCAAAAAAATAAGAAGATTTAATCTTCTTATTTTAATACTAAATACTTTTATATTTTCTAATTTTAATATATGCATATATTGCAGATGCTATACAAACTGTTATAAATACAAAAAGTGTTGTGCTTTCTGCTACACCAGTTTGTGGTAATTTATTTTCTGCTGAAGTGTCTTTTAAACTATTGTTTTCATTATTTGTATTTGCTTGATTATTAGTTTCTTCATTGTTTGATATTTCATTATTTCCTACATTATTTGTTTCGTTATTTTTCTCTTTTTCTGTATTTTCATCTATAATAAAATCAGCATCGTCAAAAGCCTTTACTGAAGAAACACTCAATGTAAAAAGCATAAGTACTGCTATAATCATAATAAATACTATCATTATTTTTTTATTTTTCATATTTTAAATCTCCTCTTCTTTAGATACATTTCTTATTTATATTATTATCTCTTTGTTTATAAAATAATATTCATTAACTTACCTATAACATATTTTATACTCATATTTAATATTAGTCAAGTCTTTTTTGCTTTTTTTTGTATTTTTTTGTTTTTTTGCCATTTTTAGACATTAAATCTAAATAAAACCACATCCCCATCTTGCATTACATATTCTTTACCTTCTGAACGCATTAATCCTTTTTCTTTAACTGCGTTCACAGACCCTTCTCGTATTAAGTCATTATACGAAACTACTTCTGCACGAATAAATCCTCTTTCAATGTCACTATGAATTTTCCCAGCAGCTTGTGGTGCTTTTGTTCCTTTTTTTATTGTCCATGCCCTTACTTCTGGTTCACCAGCAGTTAAAAAAGACATTAACCCCAACAAATCATAACTTGCCTTAATTACCATATCTAGCCCTGATTCTTTAAGTCCCAAAGCTTCTAACATTTCTTTTTGTTCATCATTAGATAAGCTAGCTAATTCTTCTTCAATTTTTACACAAAGTGAAATCACTTCTGCTCCTTGTTCTTTAGCATATTGTTTTACTGAATTTACACTTTCAGCACTATCAATATTATTCAATTGCTCTTCTGATACATTTGTAACATATAATATTGGTTTCATCGTAAGTAAAAAAGCATCTTTTACTATTTCTTTTTCTTCCGCTGAAAAATCCAAAGTTTGAGCCAATTTTCCTTCTTCTAATGCTTTTTTTATTTTTTCAAAAACATCAAGTTCTTCTTGATATTTCTTTTCTGCTTTTATTTTCTTTTTTGCAGTATCAATTCTTTTTTCAACCGTTTCCAAGTCTGCAAATATAAGCTCAAGATTTATTGTTTCAATATCACGAATTGGATCTATACTTCCGTCTACATGCACTATATTAGAATTTTCAAAACATCTAACAACTTCAACTATACTGTCAACTTCACGTATGTGTGATAAAAATTTATTTCCAAGTCCTTCCCCATGACTTGCACCTTTTACTAGTCCCGCAATATCCACAAATTCTATAACAGCAGGCGTAACTTTTTGCGGATTATAAATTTCTGCTAACCTTGTTAGTCTTTCATCAGGGACTGCAACCACACCAACATTAGGCTCTATAGTACAAAAAGGATAATTTGCACATTCTGCTCCTGCTTTTGTTATTGCATTAAATAAAGTACTTTTACCTACATTTGGTAGTCCAACTATTCCCATCTTCATATATAATTCCTCCATATCTTTTATAACGCAAACATATTTTAGCATATTTTTCTAAAAATGTATATAAAAAATTACAAAAGGAAACATTTTTAATGAATGTTTCCTTTTATTTTACTAGAGTGAACGTCGTAGTTATCTACAGCTGTTTTCTCTCTTAACGATTGATACAAATATCAATCAAGTTATTTTTACTTTAACATAAAATTTATATTTTTACAAGTAGTTTATTAGAAATCACTAACAAATTTTAGAAATGGTTAAGAAATTTAATAATCTATTGTAAAAATAAAGTAGTAATGATAAAATACAATTATATTGTAGAAATATAGTAAAAGGGGGTGAAAAAATGGACTATATTGAGAATACTGATACACAATCTGTTGGAAAATTTACAAAGAAATTTATAGCAAACTATATTATTGGTGCAATTCTAATTGGTGTAATTGTTGGCATTATTAGTGAAATTCTGTCAACATTTTTACCTACACAACTACAATCAATTGTTAACTTTTTACTAACTATTTTGGGATTTTGGAAGATAAGTTCATCAGCAGTAGAAACTAGTTTGAAAGAAGTAAATATAAATTCAGACAATCTTAATAAGATTTTAAAAAATATTTTTATTTTTCTAATTGTTTTATTAGTAATAAATATTTCATTTACATATATATCATTTAAGTTTTCAACTCGTATTTTATCAAGTTTAGCTAATGCTTTAACTATAAACTTGATTATAAATATAGTTGTAATGATAATACAATATGTAATTATAATGTTGTTCTGTAAGAATAAATTAGAAGAAGTAGTGCTAGGAAAAGAAACAAATAAAACTTTATATATAGTGCTTTTAGTAATTGCTGTTATAATTTTATGTTCAAGTATAATTTTCAACAACAATAATAATAATTCAACTAATAAAGCAGATGGAGAAAATTCATCAATAAGTTCTAAATATACAAATGCTGACTGGAAAAAATATTATTTATCAAGCATTTCTTCAACTGTTGATGAGAAAATAGCTACAATTGATGTGCATTTTAGAAATGATACAGAAAAAAACTATAAAGCTGTAAAAGTAATTTGTACTGTTTATAATAAAAAAGACAATTCAATTATTGGAGAAAAAGAAATTATTTTTGAAGATGTGGAAACTGGACTTAATTTTGAATATATAAAAGTACCTCTTACAAAGAGTGTTGGAAATAATTTTTCAGTTGAAACAGAAGCTTATGTACTAGAGAATTAAATATTATAAAAATAGCATTGTCATACTAAAAAGTATTGACAATACTATTTTTGTTTTTAATATATATTATTAGATTTAAGTTCTTCAATAATAAATTTATTTGTATTGATTGTAGCTATAATAGAATTACAACTATTTATAATATTTTCTTCGTCAAATTCACTTTTTATATTAAAGTCTAAAAAGTCTTTATCGTGTAATCTAATACAAATTTTATTTTGAAAAATGTTTACTTCTAAATTTATATTCTTTTTAGCTAATTCAACGAAACAAGCTAACATCCTATTAGAACAATATTTATTTAATAATTCAGGATTATCAGTTTCTATTTCATAATATTGGTTAAATTCTTCATTAGATGATTGTATTGCATTTTTCAATTTTAAACTATCTAATTTTCTATTACGTATTTTTATAGATATTGGAATATTAAAAGTAAGTGTATAAATACTTGCTATTCCACAGAATAATGTAGTATACCAATAACCATAAGCACCCCCATCTTTAAATTTTGAATGAACTTTTGACATAATTAAATTTGTATTACTGTTTAATTTAATATTATCTGTTGAAACATACGCTTCATGACTATTTGAAAATCCCATACTTTCATAAAGTTCTTGAGACATGCCATAACTATGATCATATTGGCTATTAGGAATTACATATTCAATTATAGGCTTACATATTCTTTCACAAAATATATCATTATATTCTTCCTTATCTTCAGTAGAATTTTTTACCCAATGATTTCTTTGTATGGTTCTTCTAGGTCTTATTACTACTTGGTATATAAAAAAAATAATAACAATTACCATAGAAAAAGGTATTAAAATCTTAAACATAAACGTTAAAGAAGCTTGTCCTGATTTATAATCTGGTGTCATATCACTAATCATAAATTTTATCATTAAGATAATTAAAAGAAAAGTTATTATCTCTATAGCAATTTTTAACAAACTACGTGAAACTATAGATTTAGCAACAGAAACATTATTGCTAGTTTTTTCTTCTTTTACTTCTTTTTTCTTTCCTTCTAATAATTGATAATTTTGATTATACAATTTTTGATATAATTCTCTTATTTTTTCTGACATTTGTTACCTCCAAATTTAAAATGCTTTCTTTTTCTTCTTTTAGTTTGTTAATAATTTTATCTTTAGCAGATAATTCACCTTTTAAATTATAAATTTCTTTATCTTTTATTGGTTCGAACAGAAACGTCGTTGGAGCGTTTGTCGTGGTTATTTGCGAAAAAACTCTCCAATATTTTCGTTCTTTAATCAACTGTAAATATATTTTATCATAATACTTTTAAAAAGTATACTCCCATATTAAAAAATTTCTTCAAATTTCTAGTTTTTTACAATTTTTATGTTATAATATCTTTAGTTCTTGCAAATTGTGCAACAGATTGTTGCATAATCTTAAGAGTAATTAACGATAAGGAGGAAACAAATTATGGCTGGAAATGATATAGAAATAAAAAATAATACTGTTATTCATAAAGATAACTCATTAAATAGACTAGACTTATCTTTCTTGAAACATATAGAATTAGAAGAATTTAAAAAGAGTGATTTACTAGCTTATTGGATTAATGACTTTGCAGTTTACCACGATGAAGAAAGAACTTTTAATATTTCAAAATCTGGTGTATTTTCTCGTGGAGATATTATAAAAGTTAATCTAGGTTTTAATATAGGACATGAATTAGGAGGACTACATTACTGTGTTGTATTAAGTAAGTATGATAATACTAGAAATGGAACATTAAATGTTATTCCTTTGACTTCAAAGAAAACAAATAAGAAATATGATTCTTCTACTGTAAATCTTGGAAATGAATTATATAGTATTTTACAAGAAAAACTTGATAAAGAAAAACAAAAATTAAAACAAATTTTAGATGAATTAGATAAAATAGAAGATATTCCTATTAATATTCAAAATATAATAGAAAAAGAGAAAATATATATTGAAAAAATGGAAGATGAAATTTCTAAAATGAAACAAGATAGTATAGCTTTAATAAATCAAATAACTACAATTAGTAAACAAAGGATTTTTAAAGATACTTTAAGAAGAAATGTAAAACTATCTAACAATTCACTTGACTTAATAGATGAGCAAATTATAAAATATTTTACAAAATAAAAAAGAGGAGAGTTGCTATTGAACTCTCCAAAATCTTTTTGGCTCCCGTCTTACTACATAAGTAGTAGAGAGTTAAGTTAAATATATTTTAACATATAATATTTAACTTGTCAAATCAATATTTGACAATATTATTATATTCAATAATATTCGAATGTATACTTTAAACTATAAAAAATTACAATTATGATGATAAAGGCGAAAACTGTTTTCAGTTTTCGCCTTTAAAGTTAGCATTCTTGTGAAGTTTCTTCATCTTTCTCATCCGAAAAAGCTCCCAACTCTCTCAAGACATTCATCTGGGTTATAAAATCAAACAAAGATTGAATATCAATTGTCATTTTATTGGGTTTTCTCAAATATGTGGTCAAAGGCTCAGCCTTTTTTACATACGGAGTATCGAAGGTCTGAAATAAAAAGCCATCTTCAGGTTGTTTTTCCTTTTCCAGTTTTTTACCAGAGAACAGTTCATAATACTCACCGTCTTCACACTTCGCCAAAAAGTACATAGTAACACACATATTTCATTATTCTGCCACATTTAGGGCATTTAAGTCTTTGAAAGAATAGATAAACTCTATCTCTAGTATAAGCTCTTTGATTTTTCTCTTTTTGTATTTGTGCTTTTTCCCACATAGCACGAGTTATTATTGGCTCAACTACATTCATAAAAATAGTAGTTTCTCCATTAGTTTGTTTACTGATACTTCTATGTTGTTCATAATCTCCCATATAAACCCTATTATCAATCATTCCCATAATTGTAGTATCTCGCCACTTTTTAAGGTATAGGACTTTTTCTTTATTTAGAATATTACTAATTTGCTGATAACTTTTGCCTTCTAAATACATATTAAATATTCTTATTACAATATCTTTTGTAGTTTCGTCTATTACAGTCTTTTTATTTATATCTTTCTTATAGCCAAGTGGTATTTTGCCAGGTAAATGTCCAGATTTTATAGCACCATTTAATCCGAACTTTGTTCTTTCACTAACTATTTCAATTTCTAATTGAGATAATACTGTTAGCATTCTTACAAAAAATCTTCCGTTAGCAGTAGAAGTATTAACATCATCTCTATCACATACTAGATAAGTGTTATGCTTTTCTAATACTGCAATTAGTTCTTCTAAATCACGAACTGAACGAGTAACTCTATCTAACTTGTAGGCTACAATATAATTGATTTTTCCTTCTTTTTTACAACACAAATAAAACAAAATAAGGTATTTTAAAAAAACTCTAAAAATTAATGCCTTGCTATGTATTCCTGTAGTTTGGACAAAGGGTATTTCGTCCTTAAATCTTTAAAATAGAAGTAATCGTGTTCATTAAAGAACAGATACAGGCAATCTTTAATGATTACTCTATGTGGTTCTACATACGCTAAGTTTGTATGTTCTATAATTTTCAAACAACCTTCATATATCCTTATGTGTTCAAGCTTTATAGAATTCAAACTGCAAGCCCATTCAATCTTAGAGAGTAAATTCTCACTTAACTTGTTTTTCTTTTTTACGATACTAATCATACCACACCATCCTTCCTTTTTCAAGATAAAGGCGAAAAAAATCAACCTTTACAGTTGATTTATCAATACTTTCGTCTGGTGCGACGATTTTACTTAATGGAGCTTCCAGCCTTTTTAGTTTTTCTGAAGTTGAGCATTTACAAGGCTTTTAGCTATTATATTTATTTTTTAATGTGATTTTAATGTGATTATATTATTTTTTTGAAATAATATTTGTAAAATAATCTTTTTAATATTATAACTATGACATCTCTAAATTTCAATAGTTTTCTAACTTTTTATATTAAAAATTTCAAAAAATATTTAAAAAGTTATTGACATACGTATAAATACGTAGTATAATAATTAACAGAAAGGAGGATAATAAATGCGAAGTAGACAGCTAATCAAATTGCTAAAGCAAAATGGTTGGCACGAAGTATCTCAAAATGGTTCTCACTTAAAGATGAGAAAACGGTAATCAAATAGAAATAATACCGGTACATAATAAAGATATTCCAATCGGAACAGCTGAAGCAATACTTAAAAGGACAGGGCTAAAGTGATTAGCCCTTCCTACAACATATATAATATAATTTTCAGTTTATTAAGGAGAAGGCTTAATTTTATATTATATTAATTATTGCTGATTCACTGCGCATTATTTTCTTCTTTCTATTTTTTAATAATTTGGAGGGTTTTAAAATGAAAAAAGGATTAACTGTCTTTCCTGCAATATTTACATTTGATGGTAAATATTATAATGTTGACTTTATAGATTTAAAATGCTGTTCAACTTTCGGAGACAGTATACAAGATGCCTATTTAATGGCTCAAAATGCTATGGGCTTATATTTAGATAATCTTACTAATTTTCCAAGTCCAACTTTAGATGTTTCAGGTATTTTATTGGATAAAAATCAATTTGTATCATTTGTAAGTATTGACATGGACGAATATCGAAAAAAATTTAACAATAAATCTATAAAGAAGACTTTATCAATACCAGAATGGTTGAATTATTTATCTGAAAAAAACAATATAAACTTTTCTCAAGTTTTGCAAGAAGCATTGAAAGAAAAACTAGGTATTGACTAATTATTTATAATGGAATATAATATATATAAGAAATCGCATTTATTATCCCAAAAGGAGAAAAAATAGATTAGCCATATATGAACTTGAAAGTGGCTAGTCTATTTTTTATTAGCCATATTTAGCTGTTATACTTTTTTACAATACTTTAAACAAATCCATCCACTTGGAATTTTACCCCACTCTCCTTTTACTTCTGATACATCACAAACACAATTCCTTACTAATCCATTTGGTTTATAGCCTACTAATTTTTTAATTTGAGCTTGCGCATTTGCCGTTAACTGATTGAACTTCTTCCAAGAATAATTGGTTCCTGGTCCAGTTCTTACTGTTAATACATCGCAGTCAACTCTATATCTGCCTTTGTTATATTTAGAATTATTGTTGCTTGTTGGTAAGTCTGCATTTATGTACGCTGTAGGATTTATAAAGTTGTCGTTTTTATCTCTTACCTCAAAATGCAAATGTGCTCCAAAGCTATGACCAGTATTTCCCATATAGCCTATAACATGTCCCTTTGATACTTTTTGACCTACTTTTACAGTTACACTATTATATTTCATATGCGCATATAGTGTGTAATATCCATTATGTTTTATTTTTACATAGTTACCATAAGAGCTCCCATATTTATCGTTTGTTTTATAATTATTCCTAACAGACACTACAGTTCCTTCTGAATGTGCTGTGATATAGTCTAAGGTATAACCAGTGCCAACTAAGTCAATGCCATTATGAACTCCTTTTTTAAATGCTTGTGTAATCACATTTTTTTTATTTTTAAACACTCTACTCATCTTCTGACACCTCGATTTCATCTTTTATTTCTTCAAAAATTTCTTCTGTAGGTTCTTCTACAGGTTTCATTATTTCAATTTCTTCATCTTCCATTTATTTCTCCTCGCTTTCATCAGTTCTTTTGTCTGATTTTCTTGTAAAATAATATGTAAATACTGCTGTAACTAAATTAGTTACCAAAATCAATAAATTTTCTGCTATTGTAGCACCTAATAAATTGGTGATTACAATTACAAATAACAATAATATCATTGCTACTGTTACAAAGCTTTTTAAATCTTCCCACGCTTGTTTCATTTCTAACTTCTCCTTTCTAAATCTTCAATTCTATGATTTGCAACTTTTATTTGTTCTTCTATAACCGGTACTCGCTGTGCAAAATTATTATGTAACCTAACTTCTCTTGTAAGTTCTTCAATTTTAGTATCAGTAACTGCTTGTTGTGTTGATAGTTTATTTTCTATCTTTTTATTACTAGATAAATTAGAAACAACAACTCCTATTAATGACAATCCGTCCTGTTATTAAAGCTACTATTATTGCTTCCATACACTTCTCCTTTCTTAAAAACTATAATTTTCTGCCGTTTCCCCAAGTTCTACCATTTCTAAAAGTTACATATAAATTTCCATTATAATCAACAGCGATTAACGATGCATCATTGGAATTACTAGCTATTAATAACCCTTTTGAATATAGTGGAATTGTAATATTTCCCATCTCTATGTCTTCGCCAAAACTTATTACTGCAAATCTTATAAACGTATTTAATATATCTTTATTATTATTATCTATATAAAAATTAACCGTTTCTGAATAATATTCATTTCCGTCAATATCTCTAAAATTTCCTACTTTTTTCATAATATATAAGCACTTAAACTATGCACTTGATACTAGTATCATATCTTTAACGTAATTTTGAAATTCTGTCTCAGTAAATTCTCTCCACAAAAGGCTTCTCATTCTATTATGATTAAGTATTTTCATATACCACTCATCATTATAATTAGGACTATAAATAAAAATATAGTTATAACCATCTTCTGCTTTGTAAATATATATATTTTTTTTATATTTACTCAAATCCCACGGTACAATAGGAGATATTATAATTTTATTATTTCTATCTATATTAACAAATCCAGCTATCGCACTATCGTAATAATCCAAATTACTCATAAACATGGTTAATTGTTGATAACCTGGAGTGGAACTCCAAAGTCCTATTAAATAATATTTATTTCTTGAACCCCAAAATTTACGTTGAGTTTCTGGATAATACTTATTACCTGCTTGATCAACTAAATATCCACTATAATTCATATATTTTTTGTTATTTAATTTAGCTTCCTTATTTTGACTTCAAAATTTGTTGGGTTGATATTTGCATCATTCCTAGTAAAATATAAATATACTCCTTTTTCAGAATTAAATAATGGTACGGTTCTTTCTGTTTCTCCACCTTCACAGACAACCTTAACTCTTGAGTCTCCTTGTGTTGCCGTGCCATAATAGTTAGCTAAAACGTCTATTCTAGGTCTTACAACTACACTTGAACCATTATATCCACAATTTATTGTTAATATTGCATATAGTGTTGACCTGTAATTAGAACTTCCTTGTGGATTAAAATTATAAGACATAGCAATTTCATATATGTCACCAATTTTTACTCCATTTATTCGCATATATTCAGTATTATCGGAAATTTTACCTATACTATATCCTAATTCTTTAGTCAAAAAATACTTATTGCCATCCTTATCTTCAAAATGCCCTACATAGTTCATCCGCTATCACGGAGAGTGCTTAATAATTCACTCTCCTTTCTCCTAAGGAAGCTAAGCCAATTAAATAACTTGCCTCCTTCCTTGTTTTGTAAAAACACTTGTGTGTGTGTGTGTGTGTGTGTGTACGGCCTCAAGGCTTTCAACAGTTTCATACACATTCCTCCTTTTTTATTTTTTATGACCAACTGTCGGTCACAACAAAAGAGAGAACCTTGTTCTTTCCCATATAAATTTGTTCTAAAAATTCACTTTCTAATGCTACTTCCAGTTTATCTTTTTCTGATACTTTTCCTATTGCCATTCCTTTGCCGGTCGCTCTGAAATCTAATAAAGTAAAGCCTGTTCCTAATGCTAATGACATTATTGTTGGATTTTGATCTGTGAAATAATCATTTACCCAAAACTGAAAATCATAAGAATTATCTACACTGAAAATTAAATCAGATAAAACTATATCAGTTTTATCTAGGCTATAACTATTATTATCTACTGTGACATAGGTGTATGAACTGCTTAAACTTGTTTTATACCCTATTTTAAAAACATGACTGTTTTTATTATTAACAGAGCTTACATTTGCTTTAAATGTATATTTTACATATGTACCTTCTTCATTTACAGTTCCATCCTCATTACATCTCATGGCACTTGTGGCTAATATTGTAGGATTAAAATATGGTACACATATATATGTCACTGTTTTAGTTCCAGTTCTTCCTCTACTATCTGTGACTGTAGCAGTTATCGTTTTAGTTCCAGAACCCTTTAAAACATTAGAAACAAAGTTACTTGAATTATATGTATTGTCGTCGATGCCTGTTATTTTATAACTTTTTATGGTGGATCCATAAGAACCACTTGCTGTCGTTACAACTTTTAATTTAGATTTATTTTGAACATAGCATCCCCAACTTGAAGGTACCGTTGAACCGCCTTCACTTATCGTTACTGTGTTTACTGTTGGTTTTATTGTGTTTGGTACTTTTAATTCTACTTCTATACTTTTTGTTCCAATCAGAGTATTTCCACTGTATGTTTGACAAATTATTGTGCAAGTTCCTTTTTCAGAACTTGGTATTTGACTTGCTAGACTTAAAGGTGTAAACCAAGTCACAATATCTTCTACTCCACTAGCTATAGTATCACTTGTATTGCCAAAATTATAACTTATTGTATGAGTAAAACTTGAACTAGCTCTATTAGTTGTGATTGTTAGGCTACTTCCCATTTCTATACTAGAAGCAGATAGTGTTGGGCTGCTTGCCCTTGCTATTGTTTCTAGTGTTATAGTTTTGCTTATTGTTCCGTTTGGATAATAGTTGCTCAATTTACCATTCATATACAATTTAATAGCTACAGATTTTGTTCCATCAGCATTATGATTTAAGGTTACTGTTTTAGTGCAAATCTTTACATAACTATCTGTGTTAAGATTATACTTAGGTGAAAAGCTGTATTTAGTACCGTCAATTGTTAATTCTACAGTTGATGTGCTGTTGTATGGATAATATGAACTATTATTTCTCTTTACATATCCAACAACCGTCAATGTACTCGTATTGTTAGTAATACTTTGTGTGTAGCTATATTCTACTTTTAACGTGAAGCCCTTACTCGGAGTTCCTATTTCCCCTGTAAATTCCGCCATATTAGTTCACCACCTTCTTAAATGATAAGTTACCATTTACTCTAGGCATAAAAGCAAAATTACCAAGTTTCAAAGAGTTCGTAAATTCCGCATCAGATGCTGTGAATTTATCTCGAATCCAATTCGAAATATTGGTTCCATTATAGTAGATGTTAATTTGATCATTTTCTATTTTAAGTTCATATTCGTTTCCAGATTCTCCTAAAACAATATTTCCATTAACAAATCTAATATATTTCAAAAATTCTTGTATTGTTGTAGAGTTATTATCTGTTGCTTCGATTATTTCATTAAATTTAAAATTAAATTCGGAAGAACTTTCTTCTAATTGGGTTTTTAATGTTCTTTGTTTTGTTTCTAAGTCACTAACTTTTGTTGTTGTTTCTGATACTGTTTGTTGAATATTACCTAAATTCAAACTTATACTAGTTGTTTTACTTTCTGTTTCACTTATAAAATTAGATAGCCCTTCAATTCTATCAGTTGTCATTGTTCCTGTAGTTATAAAATCTGCATTTATTTTTCCGTCCATTGTAATAGCTGTTTCAAATGGGCCTTCATATCCATTTGAACTAAAACCTATTCCAGCCAGACCAAATCTCCACACATTTTTTGCATTTTCCTTTGGCAGTTCATCTAAGATTAATATCTCATTTTCATCAATATACACATAGCCATTTTTATTTAAAGAATTTATTAATTCTGTCTGACCTTTAATTGTTATATCGTGATTTGAAACTTCTTGCCTAATCGTTTCCAAAGTATCTTTTATATTGTTAAATTTTGTTTTTGCATCTCTCGAGTAATTTCCGAAAGTCAATGATACAATTTTTTCTGAAATTAGATCGTATTCATACTCTAAAACCTCTGTAAATATATTTACAAAAGGATGAAGAACTTTTATTGTATCTCCTATTTCCAAACTATTGTTAATATTAGAATTAACAGTGTAGCTAACTTGAGGTGTTGAATTTTGTTCTAAGTATGCTGTAGCTTTTGCTCTTAATTCTTCTAAAAGCTTTTCTTCTGTTTGTTCTTCTGTTTCAAGTTCAGTTTGAAACTCTACTATTCTTGTATATGGCACTTCATATTGAATTTTACTTTTAAGATATGGTTCTGGTAATAGAAGTCCATCACGTCCAACAGCTAAAAGCTTAGTGCATACGTTTGACCAATCTTCAAAAATCTCAAATCCTTGCATATTTTTTCCGTAAGCAACTGTTTCCCCATTATCATGTCCAACATTTTGTTTAAAACTAATATCCCAATTATCTGCATCAAATACACCGTTCCACTTTTCTTCAAAAATAGTCCATGCTTCAAATAAACTCTTTCGAATAAAATATGATGTATTTGTATTCTCTACGTTAGAATCCGCAATATTAAAAGGACTCTCTGTATCAGTCCTTTCATTTATATATTTTAATCCATTTAGTCCATTTACATTTGTAGGTCTAACATCTAATAGCATGTAGTTTTTTGAATCAAATATAACATGTTCAGCTTTGAACGAAATTTTATTTGTACTGTATTTTATGTCTTCAGAAATTCTAAAAGCTTGTGGTTTTAATTTTGATTTAGTTTTTACAACACATAGTTTGTCTTTACTAATATATTGTTTAAATTTAATTGGTATTTCTACATCAATATACCAGCCATTCAATGATTTTTTGTGTGTTTCGTGACAATATAGCGGATTGATAATTATATTTCCAGCAGAACTAAAATCTCGATCTATAGCATCAAATATTTTGATCATAGCCATCTATCCTTTCTCTTGATTTTTATTGTCATGTCACCACTATGCACACTAATGTTGTTATTTCCTGGCGAAAGTTTAGGAAATTCATATCCTATATCCAAATTTCTATTTCTGTTAAGTCCTTCGTACAATGCATTCATTTCTTCACAATCTATCTCTACGTATGTATCATTTGTATTGAATTTGTATTTAAACCTGATACTTCCAATAGTCAAATCAACTGATTCATTCGTACCTTTTTCGAGTCTAATGAGTGGTTTACTTTCTATATTTCCATTATTTGATACGATGTTAGTACATACTTCATAAGTATCATTTTTGTTATACTTAAATGGTTGACAGTAAAAGGTAACTGTTCCCTTTCTTAGTCGCAGCAACCTTTCTAAATTTATTTGTTCATATACTGCGGCCTTATATACTTTATCGTTTTCATTTTCAAATGTCAGATCTCCTTTTCCACTAAAATACTGTAGAATTTTATTAATATCTGCATCCTTCTTAATTCCAATTTCTACATTTTTATTGTATGATTTATAGCCAAGTTCTTCTATAATTGTTCCATCTCTACCATCAATAGATGTTTCCTTAATTTTTATAGCAGAACTTGAAATTGGTGGTTCTGAACATATTATCAGACCACCAATAGTATTACTATTTACACCTTTAAAAATCATTTTAATACACCATCTCAGCTATTTTTGAATCAACAAAATTGCCTACCTCTCTGTCGTTTAATTCTATTTTCATTTCTTTTAATGCAGTTTTAAAAGCTTGTACTAAATTACTGTTTAAAGAATCATTTTGTATGTTTTTATTTGACTTTATCTCCATAGAAGCATCGAATTCAGTTGGAATTGAATTTTGCATATCTTCTGAAACACCTTTCATAGTGTCTGTAAATCCTTCACCTAATCCTAGTGCTAAATTTTCACCTATTTCATTTTTAAACAATGTTGAAGGAGAATGTATTCCAAAAAAATTCTTAATTTTATCAGTCAAACCTTTTAATAATCCCTTACATTGATTCCAAAGCCATGTTCCCAAACCAGACATGCCTTCCCATAATCCTTTTAATAAATTTCTTCCTACATCTTTAATTGAAGTGATTCCATTTAGTAATCCTTTAACAATTGAACTTATAATTTGAGGAATTTTTGAAAGCAATTGTGGGATTGCTTTAATTAATCCTACTGCTAATTCTCCAATTAATTTTCCCGCAGCCTTTACAATTCTAGCTATCATATCTGGATTTGTTAATTTTGTAACTAATTTTTCTATAATTATTGGTATTTTTTCTATCAATATAGGCAAAGCTTCAATAAGTCCTTCAGCTAATCCAAGTATTAATTCAATTCCTGCATCTATTATAGTATCGATATTATCAATTAAAGTTTCTGCTAAATTCAATATTGCTTCAATTGCAATTGGAATTAATTTTGGAAGTGTTTGTGATATTCCACTTATTAATTCATTTAATATATCTATTCCCATTTGAAGTATTGCTGGTAAATTTGCTATTATCTTAGTTAATAATTCATTTATAATAGTAGAAACTAAAGGTCCAATTTCTGGTACCATTGTTAGTACACCTTCAATTAACTTAGATAAAATGTTTTCTCCAGCTTGTAGTATATTAGGCAATTGTTCAATTATTTTTTGTGCCAGTTGTATTACAAGCTCTACTACTCCATCTATAATTATCTCAACTCGAGGTAGCAAATTTGCTGCAGCGGTGGTCACACTGTCCACTAAATTATTAATAAGTACATCAAAATTGGCATTATCGTCAGCTATGCCTGTCAACATGTTTTGCCATGCCGATTTCATAGAATTAACGGATCCTTGGATTGTTGTGGAAGCCTCTTTGGCCGTAGTCCCTGTTATTCCAAGTTCTCCTTGAATCACATGAATTGCTTGATACACATCATTTAAACTACTTATGTCGTATTTGACACCTGTTATTTTTTGAGCATCTGAAAGAAGTCTTTCCATTTCAGATTTTGTTCCACCATAACCAAGTTTCAGATTATCTAGCATGGTGTAATTCTGTTTGGCGAAACCTTGATAAGCATTTTGTATCATCGACATATCAGTTCCCATTTTATTCGCATTGTCTGCCATATCTGTTATCGCCATATCTGCAACTGTGGCACTTTTTGCAGTATCATTGTTTAAGCTTTGCAAAAGACTTGCCGAAAAGCTTGTAACAGTTTCCATATATTCATTCGCCGAGAGCCCCGCTGTTTTATAAGCATTATTAGCATATTTTTCAACTGTAGATGCATTTTTTTTAAATAGTGTTTCTACACCTCCGATAAGTTGCTCATAATCTGCATAGCTCTCCAATGCCTGTTTTCCAACTTGAATAAATAAGCTTCCAAGTTCTTTTACTACACTTCCAAGTTTTTTTACACCTGATACAATGGCTTCACTTAATATATTAGCTTTTAATATATCTCCAAATTTTAAGACTCCTCCACCTGCATCATCAAAGCCTTTTTTCATATCCTTCAATTCTTTTGTGCTTTTATCAGTTTGATTTTCCATCGAAGCTAACTGTGTTTCGGCATTGTTTAATTGTGTTTTAAATGATCTTACTTTTTCATTGTTAGCTCCATATTCTTTTTCGGCCTTATTTAATGCTTCTCTCAAATTGTTTACTTTTTCTCTTTGTTCTTTAATTGTAATATTAGTATTATCGTAAGTAGATTTAGCCTCTTTTACGGTTTTTTCTCCATTTGCAAATTGAACGTTTGTAAGTTTTAATTCGCTAGAAACTTCTTTTAAAGAACTGGTTATTTCTTTTAAGGCTTTTCTATACTCACTCTCACCTGATAATTTAACTGAACCTCCAAAGCTACTATTTCCCATTGTCTCACCTTCTTTATATTAATAAAGAAAGGCATTGGGTAACTACTTCACAATTTTTGTTTGTGAGTGTTCCTCGCTCTTTTCCTTTTGTATTCTAATTATTTGTTTACATCTATTACACTTAATTTCTGCATCTATATGATTAGCAAAAATTAATGTTAACCCACATTGCGGGCATTTTATTTTCTCCATGTTGTTTCTCCTAGTCTGAAAGCCATTCTCCTTCATGTGCAATTTTTTCTTCTATTTCGCTATAACTTCTTTTTGTTAATTCAAAGTCATAATTCATTTTATAATGTTTATATAATTTTAATAATTTGTTGAGTGTCATTCTTCCGACTTCTTTTTCTGAAAACCCTAACAGGCAATGTCCTATAAATAGTAGCCACGAGAAATCAATTTTAAAATCCTCTTCCTCGTGGATTACACATTTTTTGGTTTTTCTTCTACTTTAGTCGAATCAACAACTACTTCATTCATAGTTTGTGCGACTTCTTTTAGTCCAAGTTTTGTAATAATTCTTCCTACTTGCTTATGAGTAAGAAAATCTTGTTTGTTTTCATTGTTTTCATTTTCTATGTCAATTCCTTCGTTTATCATTTCTCTAATTCCAAAAATTAGAGCTTCTAAATTTATTTCTTTTTCTTTTGAGTCAGTTAATTTTCCCCATTTTTCATAAGATCCATATTCTTTTTGAATTGCTTCTAGTACATTTAGAGTAAATGCTAATGGGTATGTTTTTTCATCTACCGTGAAATGAGATATTTTATCTTGCATAATTTTCTCCTTATATTTTTTAAGGAATAGGTTTGCCCTATTCCTTATTTTTTTCTTCTTTTATTTCTTCAAAAAAAGTGGTATTTTTTCTATACATATCTTTATCGATTTCATAGATTTTTCCAACTTTATATAATATTTTTCTATTTTTTTGGCATTGTGATATACATTTTACTTTCATAAAATTACACCTCCTTAGTTAGTAGCAGGAGTTAATAATGTATCTAAATAAGTTTCTGCAGCTACTTCCGTGTCAAAAGTATCATGTTTTTCCCAGTCACCAACTTCAAGTCCATTTATAGCTTTAGATAATGGAAGTACTGTTGCTTCTATATTTGTTATAGCAAATTCAACACTTTCTCCTCTCGTTTTTCTGTCCGTTGTAATCTTTGTAAATTTAACTCTTGGGAAAAATTCTACTTTCCATTTTTTCACACCATCTACAATTTTGGGAACAATATGGCCATAGCCAAATTCTGGTGCAGAATCATTTATATTTGATGTTACTTCTGTACCATCCGATGCAATTTTGTTCCCTAATAGGGTTGCACAAGTCTTATCTTTGTCATCAGCAACAACAATATTTAAAGTTCCTTTTTTAAAGCTATTGTCGCTCTCTGCGAGACAGTCATTTGCATACAATTCTGCACTGTTATACTCTGGTGAAAATTTACTTTCAATAATTTTTTCTAGCAATGGTACATCATCTGTAACTGTTTTGTACTTATTTGTTGTTTGATCAATTTGATTAAATTTTGCTTGTTTTAAACCTACACTTGCCATTTTATAAAACCCTCTCTTTCTCGAATGTACTTGTTCTGTGATATAACGAAGTTTCTTCTTCATACATTTCTTCGCTATCTCCAGTCCATATCCATTCATTTTCTTTCATTATTTTTTTTATTTCTTGCAATATATCTAAATAATTTGAATCGCTATAAATATCTATATCAACTTCTACTATACTTGCTAAATTTTGATCATCACCATTTAATGAAGGCCTTTCTGGTAACATAGTCCACGTTACAAAAGTTTTGTTTTTTCCTTTGTATCTAAGATGTGCTACATCAATTGATTTTCCGTCTATTTTTAAACTAGACAAGATTCTCTTTACTTCTTTATTCATATTTTTTACTCCTTCGGCAAATATTTTTCTTGAATTTTAAGCATTGCATCTTCAATTTCTTTTCTTTTAAAAGATTGTCTAAAAAAAGGCTTTTTTTGTTCTCCAGAGCTAGTTCCATATTCTCTTGCAAGAGCAATTAGTGGAATTGGTACTCCGTTAGGATATTGTTTGTTTTTTTTATTTCTATCATATCCGTAAAAAGCAATTTTTGAAGATATTTCATCATTGCTTGTACGATACACTTTAGTTATTCTCAAGCCCTTCTCTAATGATTTAGTTGACTTAAAAGATTTTTTCATGTTTGACAGTACATTTTTGTAAACTATCTTCGCACCAGCCTTTGTCATCTCCTGCATCATTTCTGTTGTATTAACTTCTAACCCTTCAAACTGCTTTATTAGCTCTTGTGGTAATTCTTCTTTAAAATTAGCCATTATTTTGTAATCCTTTTGCACTGCATTTCAATTTCAATATTTTCCTCATCAACATTGTTTAAGTACTCTATTGTAAAAATCTGTTTTTTGTATTCTACATACATTTTTCTGTTTGAATTGTAATAAGAATCTTCTACTTTTTTTGAATATCTTATTGTAAAATTTGTATATGCTTTTTCAAAATCAGTATTATTAGTTATTAGAGTGAATCCTTTAGTTGTTTTAACTTTTGCATACGGTTTTAAAACCGTATTTTCTTTTGGTTTTTGGTCAAATCCAGCATCATCCGTATTTTTTTCTATTGTAAAAATTCGTATTTTTTTATTATATTCACCAGCATTTATCATAAATTGTTCCTCGTATGCATATCCAAAATTGTCTTGACCGTATCATTTTTATAATTCTTGTCAATATACATTGCTCTATTGTCGTACATATCTTGGCATAATATATATATAACAATAATAAGATCGTTATAATTATCAAGACTTTCTAATTGATTTGCATCTTCCTTTTTTCTTTGAATACCAGTATAATTTTCAACATAATTTATAGCAATTTCTAAAAAAGTAGATAAGTCTTCTTTTAAAGACTCATCTACTTCTGTTATTCTTAAATAATTTGCAATATTTTCAGCTTTTATTTCACTTACTTTCATTTAGCTACCTCCTTTTTTGAGGTGTTATTTTATTAATCTGCAGCACCAGATACTGCTACTGCTATTTTTTGTGTATCTTCAACTTTAGCATCTATCTCGCCCCAAGCTACTACTCCAATTGCATGTTGTGCTGCATATAACTCATTTAAAATTTGAATTTCTGCTTGTTCAGACTCTTTTACTGCTAAACCTGAGAAATCTCCAAACATAATAACTGGTTTTGAAGCAGTTCCTAATGCTTTAAGGTTATCAGTACAGTAAACATCATTACCCATTAATTTGTAGTTCCATCTTGCAGTTGAATCTTTTTCTAATAGATAATTACCTTGTCCGTCTTTAAGCTTTCTTATTGCCTTTCTTGTTTCTTTAGCCATTACCCAAATTGCATCTGTAGCATAAACATCTGGAACTAACTCTTGTATATCTATTAGTTCATCAGCAGTTACTGATGATTTTTTAGCAAGAGTAACTTTCATGTTAGTAGAGTCATAAGAACCTATAACTCCAGAAACTTTATTATTTGTTCCATTTAATAATTCTCCTTCTAAGAATTTAGCTATTTTTTTAGACATTTTATTTATAACATACTCAGTTAATTTAAAGTCTGAATTTTTTAATAAAGATTTTGAGATTTTTGTTAATGCTCCATATAAAAATCCTGAAAGTTCAATGCTTCCCATTTTAGATGAATGGCTAACTAAATCTGTAAATTCAGTTGCATAAGCTACTGTTATAGCATCTGAACTTTCATCTTCTTTTGGAATGCTTATTGTTCCACCAATCGGATATTTAGTTGAAAGTTGATAAATAGGGCATATATTTTCAACTTTCTCTATAATTTTTTGAACTATAGTTTTAGGGATTACAGCCCCATTGTCGCCTTTAGTTAATTGAGTAGCATCATTTTGTACTTTTCCTGCAACAGCTCTAATATAACCTGCAAAGTTCTTGATGTCTTTTTCTTCTTCTGTTAATCCATTATCAACTGGTTCCATTTTTTCTGCTTTTTTTATTGTTGCACTTCTTTCTAAAGTAGCATCAATATTCTTGATTTCCTTTTCCATTTCATCGAAATCTTTGATTTCTTCTTCATTCATTGCTCTATTCTCTGCTTGAGCTAACTTTAAAATTCCTTCCATTTTGTCTTGCAATTCATTTCTCTTTTCTTTTAATTCTTTTTCATTCATATTTTTTACCTTCCTTTTTTAAAATTTTTATATAAAATAAAAAACAACTAAAGATAGTTGTTTTATTATTTTTTAATATTAAATAACCTTTTCTCAAATTCTGAATAATCGAATTTTGGCTTCTTTATGTCTTTAAAACTTTTAGGAACATTTTTGTACTGCTTAAATATATCTGATACACATGCAGCAACTTGTTTTTGTTCTTTTATTAAATTTACATCAAAGGTTTGATTTGCTTCTTCAGCTCCTAGCCAACTTTCAGCATTTATCAACTCTTTAATTTCATCTTCTGTTACTTTTGATTTCTTCATATAAAGTGGTATCATAGTACTATTTTCAATTGTGTTTAATACATCTATGCATTTTTGAAAATCTACTGCATTTCCATAGCACCAATTAATTGGTTTATGTATCATTATCATAGAATTCTCATACATATTTATGTCGTCGCCCATCATTAATATAAATGTACCAGCACTTGCGCATAGTCCATCAACAAAAGTATGTATTTTAGTTCCATTATCTTTTAATCTTTGTAACATACTGCAAATTGTAGTTGCTACAAATACTTCTCCTCCTGGTGTATTCATATAGATATTTAAGTTCAATATGTTTCCTAAACTATCTAATTCTTCCTTAAAGGACTGTAACCCTATTAAATTCTTGTCTTTTTCGCCAGTCCACCAATCTTTGTCGTCAGTAACTAATTCGCCATAAATATATAAATCTGCACTTGCATTTGGTATTATATTTTTTATTTCATAAAACTTTTTAGTTTTCATTCTTATTTTCACCTCCTATTTTTTGAAAATTGTTAGTATTTGGTGTATATATACTTTGTGTTTCTGGATCAAATATTACATCTCCTAAACTCAAATTATATAAATCCAGACCGTCAATTTTATCTAAATTTTCTTTAAATCTCACTTCATTTCTTGACAAGAAACCTTTTTCAATTGCAATTTTATATGCTTCATATCTTTCTTTTAAATTTCCTTTTAATAGCTCTGTTAAATCAGGAGCAAAATAATATCTTTCCTTTTCTTTTTCAAGCAAAAAATCTCTGTCAAGAGCTGTGCAGAAAGCTGTTGCCATTGGTATAATTGTTTTCTTTATGTAAGCATCATAATTATTCTCAATATGAAATAGATCTTTAATTTCTTCTGAAAAGGTTTTGGTCTTCTCGTTTAACTGGTTTTCAACAGAAGTATTAGAGGCCTCCTTAAATTCCATTCCATCATTTAAAATTACACAGCTAGAATTCCCAGCATAATAATCATTCCATGCTTTTTTTAATTGATTCATTCCCTCTTTGTCTAAGTGTTTCATAGATCTCAAAAAACCTTTTTTATTCCCACAGGTTTTCATTAAATCATTTTCTAAAATTATCCTTTGATAAGCTGCTTTTAGTGACTCATTTATGCTGTCTACTAGTCCAACTCCAGAAGCTCCATCTTTTGTGTTTCTCAAAAATTTAATAAACTCGTAAGAATCATAAGCTTTGGAATCAACTAATATTTCGAATCTTTTATGTATTTTGTCTTGATTTTTAAGAATTGTTATGTATTTCTCTTCTACATAATTTAGCCCTATGAATTTATTTCTATTTTTCTTGATAAAAGCATAAGCACCTTTTCCTAATAGATAATCTTCGCACATAGCTTTTTTAAATTGAAAACCATCTAAAGTGTCTTTAGTGTCATTGTTGATAATTTTTACTCTTGGATCAATTATTTCCTCTGTTTTCATTTTCCCATCTTCAGACGCTTTCTCATATAGTTTAAAAGGAATTGTTGCAAACGTATCGCATATCAATCCTACACAGCTATTAACAATAGGAATATCTAAAGCTTTTTCTCTGCTAATACTTTGGTCTTCTATAAGGATTTTTAACAATTCATCAGCAACAGTTATCGCAGTTGCTTCATTTTTTATCTCCTTTTTAAAAATATTACGTATTTTTATGTTTCTCACCTCTCCTAAAAAGTCTGCACAACAAATTCATCTGATAAGGTGGCTTGTTGTAATAAATAAGTAGCTATTATTGTACTAACTACCATGTCAACTTTTCCATTTGATTTTTTCTTATTAACATATTTGTTAAGATTAGTATCTTCAGTGCATCTCGCATTTTGAAAATTTATTTCATACAATTTATCTCCATCATAACTAAATTTCTTTTGTAACACACTTTCTTGTAGCCATTTTGTAGGTTGATGTAAAATACTAGAATGTTGTTTTACTTCTACACATTCAAAACCCGCTGTTTCCAATTTATTTGCTGTTGATATACAATTATATCTGTCATAACCTATTTGAATAATATGAACTCCATATTCTTTTTCTAGATTCAAAATAAATTTTTCTACAAATTCATAAGATATAATTTGATCACCACAAGCAAAACAACTACCTTCTTCTATAAATCTTCTATAATCTGTCCTTTCTCTTTTGTTCTTTTCTTCAATTCTGCCTTTAGGTATAAATGCCCAACTTTTGGCACATATAACATCATCTTCAAGTGTTACCATTGATACAGAGGTATTATCATTTGACATTGCTAAGTCTAAGCCTAAATACACGTCTTTACCTCTCCAGTCAAATACACCTCTAATATTTTTGCATTGCCTTAATTTGTCTAGTTCAATATAGGCTTCTCCGCTATTGCTTGGAACAAAAAAGTTCATATTTTTTGTTAAATATTCTTCTCTTTCACTTGGCTTAGCAAGAGCTTTTTTTCTATTGTCACGAATTTCTTCGTAATTTTCTTCCACTCGTAGCGGATTCGCCATTTGAAGGCCTATGTCATCCCAAAGATGATCCTCAGTAGAGTAATATAATAATGCAAATAATCTATTGTCTACTTCTAGTCCTTTATATATTTTTTTTAGATACTCAAGCTCGTCCAACATTATTGATCTATCTTCTGCATAGGCTGTAGTTAATTTAAACATCAGTGGATTTTTAACACTTAACTGTCCTGTTTTCATCGTTCCAACGTTTGAATTGTCCTTCATCGCTCCAAATTCATCAGCAATAAAAGCTGAAGGTTTTATTGAATTGTTTCTATTTGCTTCTGCTGTTCTTGGCTGGTAGAATGAATGTGTTAAGGTACATTCTAGTCTTCCACTCAAAGTTTTAGGTATATTAAAGTATTGTCCAACAGCAGGACTTACTGCTAAAATTTGCGCTATTGCTTTTTTTACTTCTCCAGCTAAATCTCTGTCCAGACATATCGAATAGAACTCACTATACTCGCTTTCTGTAAGCATTAGAATTATAAAGATTAAAGCTGCAAGAAATGTTTTAGTGTTTTTTCTTGCTATAAACAAAACAACTTCCCTATATCTGTACTTTTGTGAGTCAGTCTTATATCTCCAGCCAAAAATATTGGCAATAAAAAAAGCCTGGAAATTTTCCAAACCTTCTAATATATTTTTACCTACAATATCATTCAAGCCAGTAGCATAATTGAGAAGTTTTAGTATTCCTTCTATTATACCTATTGATTTTGTATCAAAATAATATGGATAACTTTCATTTTTTTGTTTTTCTAAATCTTGCAAAAACCATTCGCACTGTGTCTTTACTTCAAAAGTTGTTATTTCTTTACCAGAAATACAATCTTCAGCATATTTCATGGCCATTTCTAATAGCATTAGACTTCACCTCTTAAAACTTTTAGAAGTGGATTTTCATTATTATCAGCTTTTTTAGGTATGCTTCTTAACTGCGAAGCTATTGTCATTATATTTTCTTTCTCTATATCAAACATTAGTCTTCTTTTATTCTGAATTTGTCGGTCTAAATCAATTATGTTTTTCTCCATAGAATTAAGTAATCTGTAATATTCTCTCGCAGTAAATTCTTCACTTGCTTCATAATCGTCATCTAATTTTTGTAATCCATCATAAAACTTTTCTCGCTTTTCTTCAAATTCATAACACTCCGCATACAATAATGCATATCTATTGATTACATTTTCATATAGCGCATCCGATTTATCAATATTTTCTAGTAAAGCTACAATTCTTTTAAATTCTTTGTATGCAATTTTGTTATTCTTTACCTCTTTTTTTGGTTTTATTTTCTGGTTAGTTTTTAGTGCTTTTTCACCTTCTTCACGGACCTTTAATTCAGCTTTCGTTCTATGACTTTTACCTTCTGTTGCCAGAACTAAAACTGGTTTTGTCGGTGTTGGCATGACATGTCACTTCCTTTCTTCTGATGTGGGAATTTTTTTCAAGCGGAGGGGTGCAGGTAGGTGTTCAACATTGTTTTTAAATCTTGCTCAATATATAGGGGGGATTGTTTTTTCTTGTTCATCAATTATCTTTTGAACTTCTTCTCTAGGTATCTCATTATTTTCACCCATCTCGTGATGTATGCTACACAACGTTATTAAGTTGTCGTTGTCTAATCTCTTATTATAATCTTCTGCGATTGGTATATTGTGATGAACTGATAGTGCTTCTGTGTTGTATTGAGATATAGTATTATACAATTTTCTTTTACAGATTTGACATAAATATAAATCCCTTTTCTTTATCTCCTCTCTTTTTCTTTGCCAGATTCTGCTCCACCTAAACTTATCTATCTCAGTTATCTCTTTCTCTTTTTTGGTTCTGTGTGGACATACATGATTGTATGGTACAATTCCACAATATTTACAAGTTTTTAACATTTAATTTTCCTTTGCATATTTAATAAAACAGCTAGAATAATCTAGCTGTTTCACACACAAATAACAATCTAAGTAGTTTTGGGCTTATCCATAAACTAATTATGAATAACTACTTTTTAACTTATTAACATTTTAACACATTGAAACCGTACAAAACGTACAATTTTAATTTTTTTCAAAAAATCTTTTTAATTTAATCCTAGCTTTTTCTTCAGACTTATAGTTCATTTTGTGCATTATTTGAATCCAGCTGCAATCATCAAAATATTTGTATCTTATTATTTGCCTTATTTCACTGTCTTCTATATAATTTAATTCGTACTCTATTTGTATAAGAAGCTTTGTTATCTTTTCATGTTTACTTTTCAACATCTTTCTGTATCTACTATCTTTAAGTTGTTTTTTATAATCAATTCCTCTTATTATTTTGTGGCACGTAGTGTATGGAAAACTGTCTGAACTTCCTTTTACACTGTCAGCTATTACACTATTTATATTATTATTTTGTAGCCTTTTTTCAATGTCTTTCACTTCATTTCTCAGTGCAGCTACTTGTTCTAAAAGTTTCTTATTCATTAGTACCTCCTAATAATTTTTTTAATAATTCTATTTCAATACTTAGTCTTAAATCAACTCTAATTTTTCTAGCTCTTGGTATTTTTATAAACTCTAGTGCTCTTTGCTCTTGTTCTTTCTGTTTTAATATACTTTTTATCTCTCGTTCTTTTAACACACTTATCAGCTCCTAACATATCTAAAATTGTGTCTAAATCTTTCGTTGCACAAATACACGTATCGTACTTTATTTCATTTCTTGCGTTTTTTCTTAAATCGACTAAATTCCTTAATCTATTTACCGCTTCTTGTTGTTCTTTATTCATTACTATCCTCCAATAATATTCTATCTTCTTTAAATGCTTCGTATAAAGTTTGTCCTTTATCATTTAGTGTATATGGTAAAAAAATTTCATCTATTGTTACCATCTCCGTTTCTACTAAGGCCATTTGTGCATCTATCCAATCTTTTATATTTCTCCATGCGGTTCTTTCTGCTTGTTCATTTGTTGCTTTGATAGCACTATTTTTTGTTTTTTGCTTTCTTAAAATTTTTAAAACATTTTCTTGCCTGGCAGGTAGCCTTATTCCAATCATTCCTTGCGAAGTATGTATTTTAAAACTTATTGCTATAACACTTCCAGTATCTCCATATTCGATTAGAATTGCTCTAGCTTTATGCTTGGCAAGTATTTGTTGTATTTCATTGATTGTTTTTTCCGTTTTTATGGCCGTTGTATAATTCTTTATAGCCATTTTTCTCACTCCTTCTTTACTTTTTTAATTGCATTAGTCCAACATCTAGTGCATCCTATATTTTCATAATTACAAGTGTATAATTCTTTCTCTTTATTTATTTTTTCTGGTCCGAATATATCTGATGGGCACATATCTATCCCACCATAAGTAAATATTTGATGACATCCTTCTTCTGTTGCATTTTCTATTATTGTATTCATTATTTCTTTATATGTAATATTTAGTTCTGGTTCTTCTGTAAATATCACTTTCTTTTTGCCTGACATGTCATAAACATTACTCATTTTGTTCATAATATAATCGCTTTACATCTTGTGTACTAAACATATCAGGTTCTGGTGGCAAATCATGCTCTGGATGATTATCATATTTTTCGTACTTTAATTTTTTAAACATCTCATCAGCTGTTTTCATTATTTATCACTCCTTATAAATTTTAGATGTTCTATTTCTTA
Source organism: uncultured Clostridium sp. (assembly GCA_964618105.1). GTDB lineage: Bacteria > Bacillota > Clostridia > TANB77 > CAG-508 > CAG-273. The sequence goes on from CAZUAJ010000001.1 coordinate 59,403, forward strand.
AGCCATCATATATAACTTTTTTTCCAGCTTTTAAATCTCGCATAACTTCATCTGCTCTATAAACGTTTTCTGGGCATTCTCTACATTCGTCTATTAATTCCTCTGTACTTTGGTCTATATATCCATAACAAAAGTATCTAGGCTTACCTTCAAAAACAAATTCTACGCTTGGATTACCTCTGTCTTTTATATCTGGTCTTAATTTAGCTTTACAACTCATATCTCATCTACTCCTTCACTACCATATCTGCTTTTATTAAATCGTATAATGCGTCTAATTCTTGTATACAAGCATTTTCGCTATCTATTATTATTTTTCGAGTCATTGGTTTGACAATTATAAAAGCTAAATTTCCAGAAGTTTCAAGTCTTTTTCTATAATATTCTTTGTAATCAGTTATAAATAATTCAAATCCGAAACTTCTCAAGTTCCTTTAAATTTACATTATCTTTTATTTTTAACATTTCTATCTACTCTCCTTCATATAATAATGGTTTTCCATCTTTATCTACTAATAAAGTAAATGTGCCTTGATTATAGCTTCCACGACTTATTACGTATTCTACTTTAGTTTGTGTATCATATACAACTCTAAAATGAGGACCTTCCGCAATAGTTATAAATCTACTTTCATTTACCGCTAAACTTGTTGGCATTGTTATGTCTTTCAATAACCACCCAATTAATACAATACTTATTACAATTATTAAACTTACTACTATTTTTTTCATTTCTATTCTCCCTTTTTTATTAAATTAATTATATTATCTTTACTTATTCGTCCTTTTACATTTTTAATTTTAATACATAATTCATTTTCATATTTATTTATAGCTTTTTTTATTTCCTGTTCCTTATATTTTTCAAAGTTTTCTATTTGTTCTTCTAGTATATATTTTTCCTCTTTTAATTTATTAATTCGTTTTAAATTTAATTCTATATCAGCTTGTCTTTTTGCATTTTCATCTTCCCTTTTGCTTTTTTCCCAATCAAGGTCTTTATCTAATCTATTACATCTACTTTTAAATTCTTGTGATACTATTAATTGAGCTTCATATAATTTTTCGTTTTTGTCTGCCTTCTGTTGCAATTCTTGTACTTTTTGCTCTAATTCTTTATTTTTCTCTTTTACTTCTTTAATTTCTTCATAACCTTTTATCATATAAGCTCTTATATCAGGTACAGGTATCATTTTTATATTATCTAATTCTGTAGCATTTTTTCTTTTAAACAAATTTAACATTTCTATTCTCCTCCTAATAATTCTGAGTTTTCGTATACCCATACATAACCACCACAGGTATTTCTTTTTCCATTTAAACACATAGATATTCCACTTTGATTTAATTTAGTTGTAATAATAGCTTCTCTTTGGGAATTAAATACTTTTACTACTTTGTTGTTTTTTAACATATATATATCATCAATATATTTTCCTTGAAATTCTTTTAATGAAAACTCAATTTCTCTTCTATTTTTGCAATGATTGTAAATGTTGGTTAATACCCCTTTTTTAGTTATTCTATATTTCCTTGTATTGTTTAAAATATTCTCCTGTGATTTCATATTCTTTATTCCTTTCAAAGTCTATTATTTCTTCGTTAAACTTGTCTTTTAAAGCAAATTTACAAAAATCATAAATTACTATATATTTATTATTTATAATCATATTTTCATATATCTCTTTTCCGTTTTTATCATGTAGTCCAGTGAATTGTCCTATTGAATTTTTATCTACCTGCCCTTGTATCATTCTATATGGCATATCCCAATCAGGTATATAATTGGGGTCAGCAAATTGTATATAGTATTTATCTTCTTCTTTTTTTCCTAAACAAACTAGTGGTGCTGGTATTCTTAACAATGTTCCATATATCCACACTTGTTCTGGTATCATTTTCCCTCTAAACTTAATTTCTCTATTCATCTTTTCCTCCTACTTTTTAAAAGCTAGACACATTTTTATGTCTAGCCTTTGCTGTTCTTTATAGTTTCTTTTTTTGTTTTACAAAGTTTATATATCATATATGGAAATATAAAACTATATATAATTTTATAACTTATATAATCCACTTCAATTACTTCATTTCCGCTTCTTTGTGTAAATTCGTAAACGTCCACTTTGATATAACATCAAAAATGTTAAAACTATAAAAAAGTATGTTTGTACCAAAATTTTCAACATTTTTATTTCCTCTCTAGTAAATAAGTAAATTTATTTACTTACTATCTCCAAATTTTTATAATAATTATTTTTAATTTTTCCATCTTTATGTATTACTCTTTCATTTTCTGCTACTGGTCTTATAAAATAATGAGCAACTAGTCTTGATATTGTGGCCATTGTTGCCTTTCCATTATTCCATAAATTAACCTGGTAACCGAATACATTGTTTCTAAGAGTTTTTAATTTTTTAGTTGTTTTGTTTTTTATTCTACCGTAATTACTAATTAAGTAATTGAACTTTCCAATTTGTTTCCATTCTTCGTTCTGATAATCTTCCTCTTTGAAATAATCAAATTTAAAATTCCATTCTTTATAGTTATATAAAGGAAATTTCATAATTGTTTCGATAATATCTACTTCAAATATTTCTAATAATTCTCCAAATATTTTTTTATTATTTGCTTCAACTTTTGGAATATATTTATTTAATATAGCCTGATTTGTCTTTTTTTCAAGTTCTGCCCATTCGTCTTCAGATATATTCTTATAAATTCCAAATAATCCGCTTCTTTTTAATTCTTCAAGTATTTCTTCTATATTCTTAGTACTCGTATGAAGATCCTTTGCCATTTGACTCTTACCTATTATTTCAATATATTTTGCCATATAAATTTTGTCAAACTCAGTTATCATTTGTTTTTTCTTCATATCTACCACTCTTTTATTAGATTTCTTCTATTTCAACAATTACTTCGCTTACATCTGCATATATAATTTGATTATCTACATCAACTACATATTTGCTATTATCATTTTTTAATACTTCTGCTTTTACTAATGCATCTTGAATATATTTTATTGCACTATAAACATTGTCCACGTCTCTTTTTTTATTTTCTTCTATCCATGTAATATGTAATATTACAGGTCTTGTTATTTTTAAATCGTGTAGCTGATTTTTTATCTCGTCATAAATTCTTGAATCATGTAGTTGTTTGAATTTTGCTGCAATATGCTTGTTAAACTTACATTTATTCAAATATTCATTTAAACTGGGTAATCTATAATGTATTGTAAATCTGTATTTCATTGCTAATTGCCTCCTCTTTTTCTACTTGGTTTTTAGCTATAAAATATCCTGACACGAATCCAATACAAAACAAAATTATTATTATGGCACAAGTTTTCAAATTTTCTTCAGCTTTATAAATTTGCTTATTATAATGTTTCGTCCTTAATATTTCTCTCATTTTTTTGTTTTCCTTTCCATCTCTTTTGTTTAGCTTTTTTTATTCCTCGTCGCTGTTCAACTCCATCTAGTATATATAAATGTTTGCAGTATTTACCTGGTCTACCTTTCATTAAACATTGCTTTTCGCTGATATTCTCGCTCGTTAAATAACATTGCTTTAATGTGCAGTACCCATAAGCGAAGCTTACTCTTTGGTTATATAGTGCTAGTAAGTGATTCTTTTTACATCTTCTTATTTTTCCGTCAGCACCTATGTAATATTTTCGATCTGCATTTAACTTCATTTTTGGCTAGTCCGTTCTTGGAATATGTGAATAATTTGCATCTTCCATTTCTTTTTGTTTGAACTCTTGTAAAACTGGATTTAAGCATTTGTTACATAAGGCCAATGTTACTGCTTCTTTAGTTTTTGTTATATTAGTTGGTAATACTACTGTTCCTCCTGAAGGAATCTTATTAGTATCAGCTCCATTTAATTTTCTATTTGGTATTTGTATTTCAGCTCCACAGTAATCGCAAATATAATAATAATAGTCAATTGTTTTCTTTATTCTTGTTAAATGATTTGGGCTCTCTTGAGTCTTATATTTAATATTTTTAGCTGGTTTTGATCTAGTTGCATAACTTTCAATTCTATTTACTATTTTTCTATAATTGTTTTGCACTATTTTCCCTCCTTCAACTCAGTTTGTAGACATCTGATAAAGTAAGATACTAATCGTTCAACTTCAATGCCTTCGTCTCCACTCACGTATTCTTTGGCCTTTAAAAATCTCAAGCATAATTGGTTGTATGTAAGTGAATTTAGATATACTTTATATGGGCTAAAATATAATTCTTTTATTGCCCAATAAAATACTTTTGTTTCTATAATTTTGTTTTCTGTAAAGAAGTTAAGAATATCAGTATTCTCAACAAGTATTCCTAATCTTTTTAAATGAATTATTATTATTGATTTGTCTTGCAAATTTATTTTATCTTTGCCGTTTTCAAAAAAATCCTGCCCATTATTATTTATATAATTAAAAAATAAGTCTAGTGTAGTGTTATAGTGTAGTGATATAATATACCCTTTTGCCAAGCCGTCTGGTTGCCTGTTTGGTTGCCCTTCTGCTTGACCAAGTGGTTGCCCGTCTGGTTGTCCTTTTTTTGGTTCATAATCTTCATAAAGTTTGATAATCTGGTACTTTGGTGCTTCATTCTGGTTTCTACCCTTTTTATATATAATATATTTTTGGGTAATCAACTCATTTCTTGCATTTTGCAATTGTTTTATAGTTAATCTCAATTTGCTCATAATCGTACTATTGGCCACACTAAATTCCCTCATGAATCTTGTCATACTATCTATGTGTAATATAAACTGGTATATTGCAATAGCATTAGTAGAGAGATTTTGATAATCTAATGTGGAATAGAATGCTTTTAGTTGTTTAATATAGTCCATTTTTCTCTCCAATCCGTGTAAAATTTCGACAAAAAACCTCGCTGTATGTGAAACATCTATTTAACATCTATTTGTTCGAGCAAATTTTTTCAACACATAAAATTAGAAATTCTTTATTTGTAATATGTTGTTTTGCAAAAATATTACAATATTTTCCATTTTGTAAAGAATGTCTCATTGACTTTTCTACCCTACTTCTTGTTGAGTCATAATACTCTGCATTATACATATATATCTCTTCCATTTTAGTTTTGACTATTACTGTTGATTTGACCCCTCCGTTTTTATTACATTTATTTACGACATAACTAATGGCTCTTAACCAATAGCAAAATCCTAGAGATGAATGTTTAAAATTCATCTCGTTTAATAATTCTGTTATTTTTCTCTCTATTTGCTTATTCTTTGCATTTTCTTCCATTGTAAAATCCTCCTACTCTATTTAGTAATATTAATCATTGGAATATTGTCTCCTAAATTTGTTGTAGGTAGTTGACCATTCCATTTTTCAACTAATTTTTCTTGAATTTCTAGTTGTTTTAATTTTAAAGTTTTTTCTGTAATTTCTTTATTTTGTAGAGCCATAACTTCCGCTTCTGCTTTTGCATTTTCTACTTTCTTTTGATTATCTACCTGAGCTTTTTCAAGTTCGGCTTTGGCTTTCTCTACGTTTTGTTGAGCTGTTGCTTTTTCTTCAATTGCTTTATTGTATTCTTCTGAAAAGTCAAAATTCTTAATTGACACTTCTGTTACTTTGATTCCATTTGCTTGTAATTTATTTATTAACATTTCTTTTATAAGTTCTGAAACCTTGTTTCTGTTTGTAATAATTTCTTCTGCAGTGAATTGTGAAAAAGATGATTTTACACTTTCTTGAATAGCTGGTGCTATAATAATACTTTCATAATCTTTTCCCACCTGTTGATATAAAGTATTAGCCTTTTCTTTCTCTACTGAATAATTTATTGCTGTATAAATAGCTTTTACAACTTGCATATCTTTTGTAGAACTTTCAAAAGCATTTTCATTTTCGTAGATTTGTGTTTTACAGTTTATTTTTACAATTTTCTCTATAAATGGTGTTTTTAGGTTTAGCCCCTCTTGAATAACAGTATCTTGTACTTGTCCAAATTTTGTTTTCACTCCCACAAAGCCTGTAGGCACTGTTGTTATACTTCCAAATATAATAATTAGCATTATTGCTACTATAAATAAAACAGATATTAATATTATTTTTGATTTATCATTCATTTTCTTTTCCTCCAATTTAATTATTATTTAATTGACTTTAAATATATATTATGTTAAACTATATAAAGTAAATGCATATTTACTAATAGGTTTAGGGTTAGTTTGTAGATTGGTAGTCGTGAACTAACTCTTTTATTTTATTTAGAACTATTTTTTCACTGTCTACTGGACAAGCTACAGTTCTATCTGCCACATCTTTTAGTAGCTTCTGTAATTTAGTGTTTTCTTTAGTTAAAATAGTGTTATTATGTACATCTACTTTTCTTAAATCTTTTAACTGTTTATTTTCAAAATTTAAGTCTCGTACTTGTTTAGCTAAATTAACATTTCTTGAGTTTAGATTGTCTATTTCGTTTTTTGAGTATTCTCTGTAAAACATTAACACTACCAGAATAATCACTATGACTAAAACTAAAAATATTTCCATATTTTCTTCATCTCCTTTCTATCCAAAAATCGTTGTTAGTTTCTTATCCATTTTATTTAAAAACTTCCAAAAGCTTTTATATAAATTAATGTTAAAAACTCTATAAAAAATAAATTGTATTAACAACATTGATATTATCGATCCAAATATTTCTGCTAGAAGCATCATGCCACATAAGGCAACGTCTAAAAAATAACTAATCATTTGCAATTCTCTCCTTTTCATTTATTAATTTTTCTAAAAGTTGATTCGTTTTTCTTGTCTCTATAAACAATAAGCTTATAGTTGCACCATTGTTAGTTCCGCTTCTTATATAAGCCTTGACACCAAAGTCTAACTGCCTCTTTATCGGCAATAAAGTCATCTTTTATTTTTGGAAAATCCGCTTCGTTAAAGTATTTTCTTGTTGTGACAGGACTTTTCCCTAATATTCTTGAAAGCAATTCTGGTGTTATTGTATCAGGTGCATCTTTCCATTTTAATGTTGGTTTTATTTGTCTGGACATCTCTTTTCTTCTCTCCTATTCTTTCTTCTCCTTTATTTACCTTTGAATCAAGTTTGCTACTTTTTATGTGTTAGGTTGCGATTATTTTTGTTTAAATAGATATTCAATGTTTAAATTAGGAAAATACTTTTCTTTTATTGCAAACATTTCACTTCTATTCCATTCTGTTTTTCCTAGAAATTTATTTCTTAAAGTTTCATATACATACCCTAAATCCCTTGAGATATCTTTTATAGTTATATCTATTCTTGCCATCTCTACTTTTAAATTTTCATACATTTTAGCACCTCCTATTACATTTTTTTGTATTTTAAATTTTATTTCAATACAGTTTTCTGTATTTGTATCTCGATAATAATACAACTTTTTGTATTTGTCAATACTTTTTTTACAAGTTTTTGTATTTTTTTATTTACAATACAAAAAAAATTTGTTATACTATTACTGAAATATTTAATAAAAAAGGAAGTGAAACTATGAATTTAGCTGAAAAAATCAATCTACTTATGATGCAAAATGATATAAAAAATCCTAAAGAATTGTCAGAAAAAATGAATGAAAAAAAATTAAGAATTCCATATACTACATTACTAACTATTATCAATAATGAAGTTCAAGATATAAAATTAGGTACTGCAAGAAAAATTTGTACATTTTTTAGGATTACACTCGATGAGCTTTTGGATGACAGTATACCTATATTAGATATAACCAAGCCACTAAACACAGATGGTTTAAGTGAACAAGATATTAAAGAATTACAAGAATTGATAGAGATAAAAAAGAAATTAAAGAAAAATGAAAGGAAGTAAATAGTATAATGAAAATTAAAAAGGTAATTATTGATTTTGTTTTATGTTTCTTTTTTGGTTATTTAGGAATACATAAATTCTATGAAGGAAATAAAAAACTAGGTACTATATATCTATGTACTTTTGGAATATTTGGAATAGGTTGGCTTGTAGATCTTATTATATTATTTTTAGACATATTGAAATATTTTAATAATACAAATGTTAATAATGTTCACTCTAACGTTCCTATTAAAGAGACTATTGATATAAATGATATTGAAATTTCTTTTTATGAACCTACTTATTATGAAAGAAAAAAATCTTTATATTCTAAAACTAAAATTAAAAAATTTGTAGATGACTATGTAGTTTTCGATTTAGAAACAACAGGTCTCAGTCCTGCTAACAATGAAATAATAGAAATAAGTGCGTTAAAATATAAAAATAATACATTGATAGATTCATTTAATGAATTAGTAAAACCAGTTACTCCTATTCCTAGTAGAATTACTAAATTAACTGGAATTACAAATGAAGATGTTGCAAATTGTGATACTATCAATAAAGTCCTTCCAGATTTTATTGCATTTATAGAAAACTATACTTTAATAGCTCATAACGGAAGTTTTGATCTTGGTTTTATTGAAAAATATATAAATGAATTAAATATAGATTATAAGGATAATTCTAATATAGATACATTGTATCTTACAAGAAAGTATTTACCTGAGCTAGATAATCATAAGTTAGAAACTTTAAAAGAATATTTTAAATTAGACAATGCATCACATAGAGCAACTGCTGACTGCGAAACAACTAATGTTATATATCAATATTGTAAAGAAAAAAAATTAAATAAAATAAGTAAAAAATAAAAAGGAAATAAGATGTAGTATAAGCTCGCAACCTAACACATTTTATTTCCTTGCAGCAAACACTAAAAGTGAATTGCATTCATATTATATATAAATGTATCTTCATTTTCAAGTGTTTGTTAAAAATATTTTAAAAAATGGAGGTATTTTTTTATGAACAAAAAGGGATTTAGAGCTACTAACGGCGAAGGTTACGTTGGAACAACAATTCAAAAGATAAAAAAGCAATTTGACAACTCTAAAATGTGTAGTATTTGTATGTCTTGTACTAATAGATCTATGTGTAATAATCGTATAGATTGGACCAAATGTGAAAAATGCAAGAATTGTAAAGAAGAATGTCTTAAATATTGTGACCGCTTCTATTGTAGAAAAATGGTACAAGCTCAAATAACTATTGATGGTAAACAAGTTTCTGTTGCTTCAAAAAGAACTCGAAAAGAAAGTATTGAAGAAAAAAAGCGTAAAGAATCTGATGTGCTTTGTGGCACCTATGTAAAAAAAGACAATAGGACATTATACCATTTTTGTAAAGAAGTGGAAGCAGAAAAAATCGCAGCTAATAAAATTAAGCAATCTACACAAAATAGAAATAATAATACCTTTGACAAAATAAAAAATGCCGATTTCTTCAGTAAGAGTATACAAAAAACTACTAAAACTGATATAGATAATTTTATTAGTCAATATAAATACCTTTCACAGTCCGAATTAGATAAGATTTCAAATATCATTAAAAGCGGTTTCGAAAGAGCCATGGCAAGTGATGTAATAACATACAAACAAAATTTTATGAGAAATTATTGTGTTCCCTGCTCCGAAAAACAAGAGAAAGAAGTTGTTGCCTTTGAGCTAGAAGAATTTATAACTTTAATAAAATATGTACTCACAACCAATAAATTGATTAAAAGTAGTAAATGTAATTATGATAGTCGCACAATTAGAAATATTATAATTCTTTCATTTTTGTCACTTACTCGAATCGGTGAAATGGGAGCACTTGATATAGATAAGCATATTGATTTACAAAAAAAATATATCAGTATTGAAAGAACTCTTACAGAAGATGTTGCAGGAAAAGTTATAATGGGAACAACAACAAAAACTGGTAATCGCCAGAAAAAGGTTGAAAAAAGAATAATAAACTTCAACATCTTTTCTGAAGAACTTTTTTTAATGATAATTAGAGATCAAATCGAAAACTCAAGAAATAATATCAATAATATCGAAAATTTGCTTTTCTGTGACAAAAATGGGAACTATATAGTTCCTTCAGCAATTACTAATATATTTAAACGAATATGTCGTGATGCAGGTGTAAAAGTTAACTTAACAACAGGGTGCTTCATACACATGACACGACATACTGCTATATCTTTTATGATCTCATTAGGGTATGACCTGGTATTTATAACATCTTTTTCTGGTCACAGCAGTATAAAAGAAATTGAACGAACTTATGGCCATATTTTAAATGATTATAGAAAAAAGAAATTGGAAAATCCGAATTTTCATTACGAAAAAGAAGATATTATTACAAAAGAAATTATAAATTTAGCCCAAAAATGTTATTTACATTAAAAAAAGTCGTTATAAGTGTTGGCATTACTGCCTTTTATCATTTATAACGACTTTTTAATGTAATTGTATTTTCTTTTTTAATGTAATTTTAATGTAAATTTTAATAACTTTTAGTAATTTTTAATAGTTTTTACTTATGCTATAAAAAAATAAATAACAGCTATAAATATTGATTTTTCAATATTTTTTAATGTTTAGTTACATTTAATAACATTTAGTAATTTTATTAAATATTAAATTTTTTGGAGCTTCCAGCCGGAATCGAACCGGCGACCTCAGCCTTACCATGGCTGCGCTCTACCTACTGAGCTATAGAAGCATATTTAAAAGAACTTTTATAAATTTTAATCTATAAAAATTCTTAAAATTTATTTAAAATTGTTCGTTTGGTATTTCTTTAATAGCTTTTTTACGAATTCTTTGAATTGCATTGTCAACAGATTTAATAGGTGTATTTAATTTTTCGGCAATTTTCATATAACTTTCTCCCTGCATATAAAAATTCAGTACTTGTTTTTCAAAATTACTTAAAGATTTATTAATAGTATTTTCAATTATATGATAATATTCCTTTTGAGTAATAGTTTCCAAAGGATCTTCTATTAGATTTGTATTAAGAATTTCTATTAAGTCTGCATCATTTTGATTATTTATATCTCTATTGTCATAAGCATTTATATTAAGAGATAAATATGAGTTAAGTGGCATATTTTTTTGTCTATTTGAAGTTTTAATAGCAGTAATTAATTGTCTTTCAATACACATATTTGCAAAATTTTTAAAAGAACTTTGCCTATCTACTTGGTAACTTTTTATTGCTTTAAATAATCCAATTAGTCCTTCTTGTACAATATCTTCTCTTTCTGCACCTATTATATAGTATTTACTAACTTTCATATTTACTAAACTTTTGTAACGATTAATAAGATGTTCTAAAGCATATTTATTTCCAGACTTAATAATTTCTATTAAGTCTTCATCACTAATTTCTTCAAAATTAGTATCAAATGAATAATATGTATTTGCATTGTTCATAACCTTTAAGCTACCTCCTGTGCTGTAATTGCCTTTCTGTCTGTATTATATATACTTAGCTTTTTTCTGTCAATAGAAAAATTGCAAAAAGTTGATATTTTAACAATGATATTCTAAAACTTTAATATATTTTTCTATTCCTAACCAAAATATAACCCCCTTGCTTTGAAAGCAAGGGGTTCTTTTCTCCCAGTTGGAAGATTTGTGTTGGAGTAAAAACTTAAAGTTTTTTTCCCATGAAGTAGACTTCATCTGCTCCGAGAGCTTTGCGAAGCTTGCAGCCGAGCGCGGTACCAACGGTAGCGGCAGAACCAATATCAAAAGAAATGTGATAAACAAGTTTGCCATCATCTCTAGTTTCGCAGGAACCAGAGCCCGAGTATTTATACCCTGTGGGCTTAATTACTCTAGCAATTGTAGTTTTCTCTGCTTCGTTGATTCTCCGAATGTTATTTCCTAAAGAATTTGCCATGGTGTAAAACCTCCTAAAATTTATGATACTTATATTATAACACCTTTTCAAATAAAAGTCAAAAACCTGTTTTGTATTCAATATCTTCCATATATTGAAACAGCTCCTTTATTCGTTTAAGCGTAATTATTGACTGCCTTGGTTGTGGATTTTTTTCATGTTCTGTTAGCAGTTTTTGAGTATAGCAATTTTCTGAAGTTTTAAATAATAAATATCTATTTCTTACATAGTTAAAATAAATTTGATAACCATCTTCTAAATTTTTATAAAATTTCTCAAATGTATAATTTTCATCCATATAACTTTTTCCTTTAAATATTTTTTAAGATAGCATAGTAATAAATTCTTCTTCTGAAATTATTTTTACGCCTAATTCTTGAGCTTTTTTTAATTTGCTTCCTGCATCTTCACCTGCTAAAACATAGTTTGTTTTTTTAGATACTGATGATGAAGTTTTACCTCCAAGTTTTTCAATAATTTCGCTTGCTTCTTCTCTAGAATAATGTTCCAATGAACCTGTGAGTACAAAAGTTTTACCTGTAAACTTACCGTCTGTGTTGTTATTTTCTAATACATTCATATTTACATTCGCTTGATTTAATTTTTCAATTAAATCAATAGTTTGTTCTTGTCTAAAAAACTCATAAATAGTATTTGCTGTTATCTCTCCAATGTCATCTATCATTCTCAGTTCTTCATAAGAAGCTACCATCAACTTTTCCATGTTTTTAAAATATTTTGCAAGTGTTTTTGCTGATTTTACTCCTACATGTCTTATTCCTAGAGAATTTATTACTCTATATAAATCTCTTTTTTTACTTTCTTCTATTGCATCAATTAAATTTTGTGCAAATTTTTTTCCATTTTTCTTTAATGATGCAATATCTTCTATTGTTAGTTTATATATATCTGCAATATTTTTAATTAAATTTCTTTCTATAAGCTCTCCAATAATTGCTTCTCCTAAACCATCTATATTCATAGCATCTTTTGATGTAAAATGAATAATACTCCTATATAGTTTAGCTGGACACTCTACACCTATACACCTAACAATTGCTTCTCCTTCTTCTCTTACAGCTTCTGCACCACATACAGGGCATATTTTTGGCATTTCAAATTTTTTCTCTGTTCCATCACGTCTTTTTTTATTTACTTCAACAACTTCTGGAATAACATCTCCAGCCTTTTGAATAATAACTCTATCTCCTATTCTAATGTCATTCTGCTTTATATAGTCTTCATTATGAAGTGTTGTCTTTGAAATTTTTGAGCCTGCCACATATACTGGCTCTAAAATTGCCATTGGTGTAATTGCCCCTGTTCTTCCTACTTGACATATAATATCTTTTAATAATGTTTCCTTTTTTTCAGGTGGATATTTGTAAGCTACTGCCCATCTTGGAGTTTTATATGTTGTTCCAACTTTTTCTCTTAATTTTAAATCATTTACTTTTACAACAGCCCCATCTATTCCAAAATCTAGTTCATTTCTCATATTGCCAATCTCATTAATAGCTTTTTTTACATCTTCCATATTTTTACATAATATTTTTACAGGATTAACATTAAAGCCTATCTTTTCCAAATATAGTAAGCTTTCATAATGTGTTTCAAAATTAATATCATCACATTTTTGAACATTAAACATAAAAATGTCTAATGGCCTAGACTCAGTAACTTTACTATCTAATTGTCTTAATGAACCTGCTGCTGCATTTCTAGCATTCGCAAACTGTTCTTGTTCTTCTAACAACCTATCTTCATTTAGTTTATCAAAATCTGTTTTACCAATAAATACTTCTCCTCTAACCGTTATAGAAATAGGTTCTTTTAAATTTTTAGGAACATGTTTTATTGTAGAAATATTTTTTGTTACATCTTCTCCAACAATTCCATTTCCTCTAGTTGCTCCCCTATATAACTTTCCATCTTTATATTCAATTGCAGAAGATAATCCATCAATTTTTGTTTCAACAACATAATCTAATGGTCTTTTAAATTCTAATGCTGCTTTTTTCATTCTTTGATCAAATTCTTCAATTTCTTCAAATGTAAAAACATCTTGAAGACTTTGTAAAGGCACTTCATGTGTTACCTTTTCAAATCCTTTTTTTATTGCTCCTGTACCAACTCTTTGAGTTGGTGAATCACTTGTTATTAGTTCTGAATATTCCTTTTCTATTTGTTTTAATTCTCGCATTAACATATCATATTCATAGTCACTAACAACTTGTTCATCATCAAAATATTTTTTAGTATAATACTTCAATAAAGGTTTTAATTCTTCTACTCTTTTTTTGGCTTGTTCAAATTCCATACTTTTACCTCTTGTACTTAAATAAATTTACATTGAATCTTTAAACAATTCTTTTCCGTTTTTTACATATTCCCAACCTGAAAATACGGTAGCTACTACTGATACACTCATAATTAAAGTAACTAATAAGTTAATTACAAACTCATAGCCTGTTAATTTTCCATAAAAAATAGTACCATAAGAATTAATATCAATAAAAGCTAAAATAACTGCTACCATTTGTGTTACAGTTTTTATTTTTCCCCACATATTTGCAGCAATTACATTTCCTTCTTTTTGTACTGCAATTAGTCTATAACCAGAAACAACAAATTCCCTAAATATTACTATAATTGGAATCCATGCAGGTAAATGTCCAAATTCGACTAACATAACCATTGCAGCAATTACTACAATTTTATCTGCAATTGGGTCCAAAAATTTTCCGAATGTTGTTATTTGATTTCTTGTTCTTGCAATATGCCCATCAAGTTTATCAGTAATTGCAGCTATTATAAATATTAAATCTATTAGTAAATATGTAATTGGTATTTCATGTATTTCTCCTTCAATTCCTAAAAATGGGATTATTACCATTATTGGTACTAATATAATTCTTAATATTGTTAATTTGTTTGGTAAATTCATCTTATCCTCCTCTTACAAAATAACATTTATTTTCTTGATGCACGGTTCAATGTTGTATAAGTCAATATCTTCGTTTTTTCCTATGCAATAAAAAATGTACTAATTTACTTAGTACATTATATATTTTTATTTCAAAAAAATAAATAGAAAAATTAAATTTTATATAAATTTTACGCTCTTGGATGTGCTTTTTTGTATATGTCTTTTAGACCTGAATTTTGAAATTGCATATATACTTGTGTTGAAGATATATCTGAATGTCCAAGCATTGTTTGAATTGCTTTTAAATCTGCTCCATTTTGTAGTAAATGTGTTGCAAATGAATGTCTTAATACGTGTGGTGTTATGTCTTTTGTTATATGTGCTTGATCTTTATAATATTTTACAATTTTCCAAAATCCTTGTCTTGTTAGTCTTTTTCCATTAACATTAACAAACAAAGATCTTTCCTTATCGTTTTTTATTAATATTGGTCTAGCTTCTTCCATATATTCTTTTAATGCTCTTAAAGATAATGTTCCAAGTGGAATATTTCTTTGTTTTGAACCAGATTGACAAATTACATATCCTTCTTCAAGATTTATATTCTCTATGTTTAAATTTATTATTTCTGTTACTTTCATACCGGTAGCATAGGCAAATTCCAACATTGCTTTATCTCTTGTACCTTTTAAGTCAACAGATTTTGGTTGTTCTAATAATAATTCCACTTCTTGTGCTGTAAGAACACTAGGAGTTCTTTTTTCTATTTTAGGTGATTGTACATCTTCTGTTGGATCAAATTTTATTTTTTTATTTCTAATTAAAAATTGATAAAAAGATCTTATTGATGCTAAATTTCTAGATATTGTAGAAGCTTTTTTTCCTATTTGTTTTAAATAATTTAGATAGGTTTTTATATCTTCTTTTGATACTTTTACATAATTTATTTTGCTTTCTTCAATATAGCTTTGGTATTGTAAAATATCTCTTTTGTATGATTGTAAAGTGTTCTCTGACATTTTTTTTTCATTTTGTAAAAATTCTAAAAAAAGTTTAATTTGTTTTTCCATTTTTAGCTCCCCTATCTTGTATTTTTTAATATTTTAGAATATATCATATTGATTTACATAAGTTATATCAAAATAATTACAAAATGTAAATAGCTTTATTCAATTTTTTGATATTATTTTAAAAATATGATATACACATTAACAATAAATTTGTTGATAAATATGTTTCTATAATTGATGAAATTATAAGTAATAATAGTAAAATAAACGAAAATAAAGTATGCCTTATAATTTCTATTTTTATGTTTTCTCTCCTTTTGTCTTTTAATATTGATTTATATAGTTTTATGCCACTTACAGCAAGTGCAATAACAGATGGAATAAATATTAAATTTTGTAATATTACACTTGTAGCTAAAAAAAGTGTGCCTTTTCCTGTTCCTAGTATGCTTACAATTACAGATGTAGTATATCCAAAACAAAATCCCCTAAAAGCTACTATTCCTATAACTATTGGTATTCCAACAACAGTAGAACCCATAAACCACATAATTAAAACTAATATAGAATTGTTTTTTAACGACTTGTTTAAAAGGTTAGAACTATTTATATTTTTATTTTCTTTTAATGATGTTATAAAATTTTCTAAATAATTTTGTATATCTTTTATTTGATTTTCTCCTAGGTTGTTTACAAATATTACACCTAGTATAATTCCTATAAGCATAATAATCGAAACTATTATATATGCCTTAAGGTTTTCTCTTATATGATTTTTTATTATTTGGGCAAATTTTGATGTTTTCTTGTGTGTTTTTTTCATTTTAAACCTCATTTCATTGTAAGTATTTATACATAATGTCTATTCAATAAAATGAAATTTAGAACTAATTAAATTATCCTACAGTTAGTTTGCCATATACACCGCCACCGCCAGATTGAATACTTGCCTTTCCTTCTCTTGCATTTACTATCGTTTTTGCCACTTTTTCCCCAACAACAGCTTCAATATCATCTTCTGATAATTTGTGTAAAATATTCATTTCTGTTTCAAAAGTATCTAACAGTTTATCTATTGTTTTGTTGCCCAACCCTGGTATAAATGTAAGTGGTACTTGATATATGTATGGTGGTCTATTTGCAGGACTTATGCTTTTTTGTTTATCTCTAATATCCACTATTCTGTCTTCTACCCCCATTGTAATATTTGTGCTATGACAAATTGGACATTCAAATATTGGTGGATTACCTTCTATTGGTTTGTCGCAAGTTTCACAATATGTTCTGTGATACTTACCAAGTTTTGGATCTAATCCATAATTACATACTATTTTTCTGCCATCTTCGTTTTTTAAAGCCTTTAATAATTCTTTAAATGAAATATCTTCTACTAATATTTTATTATATTCTCTTGCAATTTTAGGTAAAGAATGTGCATCTGAGTTTGTTATGAACGTACGTGTTTCTAGCTCTGATATTTGGTCTGCAAGCTCTGTGTCTGCACTTAACCCTAATTCTATTGCAAATATTTTGCTAAATTTTTCTTTAAAAATTCTTTCTAAACGGCTTGTACAATTTCCATAAAAACTCTTATGTGGTGTAAAAGCATGTGCTGGTATTAGTACTCCATTAAATTTTTCTACAATATCAACCAATTCATAAGCTGATATACATGCTCTTTGCGAACTTAAAGTTATGTTTTTTATGTATTTACTCATTTCTTTCGAAAAGCTTTTTATATCTATTAAACTTGGAAAATAACATAAATTGTGTGCACTGCCTGTTTTTCCATTATCATTTATTTCTGATGTTTCTATTTCACTTCCCAAAATTATACACACTTTATCTTTATATATTATTCCACCATCTTCTATTTCATAAGCTTCACCAGTTTTCAAAAATTCTTCTATATCTTCTATAACATAAGGTGATGCACAATCAATAATTCCAACTATTTGTATTCCTTTTCTTTCAGCACATTCTTTTGCTATATTAGCAAAGTTTAAGCTTCTAGCTGCTGTTATTTTTATTGGTTTACCTTTTTCACTTCTTCCTATATGTACATGTAAGTCTGCAAACATTTCTTGCATCTCAAATCCCTTTCCTTTCTTGTTAATTATTTATTAATCAACAGCGAATTCACAACCCTAAAAAAAGATTGGTATATATAGCCAATCTTTTTAGCTTTTATCTTTTGTATAAAAATTATTCTCCTATTTCACGATTCATTTCTTTACGAATATCATCACCAGTTACTATTGTTCTGTTGTTTCCTTTTGAATTAGTAATTGTTTCTTTTTGTATTGCGTGCTCTCTAATAGCATCTTTGGTAATTCTATCTATAATTACCATTGCCTTTATAGCATCAACATTATTAGCCACCATATCATCATTTATTCTGTCTGCAGCGTCTTGAATAGCTGGTTTCAACTGTTTCATACTAGTACCTCCTGCATTTCATTTACAAAATTTTTAAATTGTTTCAAATATCTATTATTTTTATCTTTTAAATTTCTGTATTCAAGTAGCACTAATGCTTCATCAACTTTAAAGGCTATTCTTTCTGGTCTATCCAAAAGCATGCCGCCAAAATTGTCAACCAATTCTAACACATCACTTTCTTTTTCTCTTGGTAAACTACCACTGTATCTATTAACTTCTTCACATATCTTGCAAAATCTATTTGAAAATCCTAATTCGGCCAAATACTCTGCACCATCTTTAGCATAAGCTTTTATTTGTTCCAAATCACGTGGAGAATTACTTTTTTTGCAATTGCACAATAAGCATGCTGTCAAAACAAGGTTTTTATCTAAATCAATATCTGTGTTTTCTAAAAATATTTTTGCCAAATATGTTTTAAATACAACAGATTTATCAAAGAATATCCCTGTTTTCAGCTGTAAATAATGCATTATTTCCATTTTCTTTATCCAATCTTTTTCAGATAAAATATAATCTGCAAAAGTTTCCATGTAACTTGCTCCCCTTCTGGAATTTTCTTGAGTAAATAAATTAAGTATTTTTCTATTTAGATTATATGTTAATTTGTTTCTTATTTCAATATTGTTATAGAATTGTAATAAAAATGTAAAGAAAATGTAATAAAGCAATAATCTATAACTATTGCTTTATTTTACCTAATAATTTCTCAATTTGTATTTCAAGTGAAGTATTATTAATAATCACATAATCACATTCTTTTATATAAAATTCATTTGATTGTTGTGCATTAAGTCTTGCAAGTGCATGTTCTTTTTCAATTCCATCTCTTTTTATAATTCTTTGTATTTGTATTTCTTTATTCTCAGAAACAACAGCAATAGTATAATCACATAAATTTTTCATTTTTGCTTCTATAAGGAGTGGTGCATCTATAGCAATTATTTTATTATTACTTTCAATTATCTGCTCTTTTATTTCTTTTTTTATATATTTAAAAGTAATTTTATTCAACTTGTTCCTTTTTTCTTCTTCAGCATAAATAATATTAGCTAATTTTTTTCTATCTAATTCTCCATTATCCAACAAAATTTCATTTCCAAACTTTTTCACAATTTCGTTTAAATACTTTGTTCCTTTTTTTGATAAATTTCTTGCTATTTTGTCAGCATTAATAGTTTTTGAATTATATTTTTTTTCTAATATTTCACATACTGTACTTTTTCCAGCTCCCGAGCTTCCTGTAATTCCTATAATCATTCACTTTACCCCTTTAAATCTGATACAGTTACAATTTTTTTAGTATAATCTAAGTTTGCTATTGAGTCTTTTTCATATCCAATAGTATATACATTTGTTGCAAAAATATCAGTTTCTAGCATTTCTTTTAATTGTCTATTTTTGTTATTTTCTATAAAATCTTTAACAGAAGTAACTAAATTTATTTTTGGATTTCTTACATTTATTTCTGAAATTAATTTTTTGCCTTTTTCACTATAACCTAATATTCTTGTATATGGTATTATTTTTTTTGCTGTTTCCATTTTCTTTTTGTTTATATCAAGCAATGTATACATTAATATTCTTTGAATTCTAGTTTGCGTATATCTTTTAGATTTAATCATATTTACTAAATCTATTATATTATTGCAAGAATTAGCCGCATTTTTTATAACATTCTCTAACCCTTCTGATACATCTGGAATTTTTTTTATTTCTTCTACTGACATTTTTCTTAGAATATATATAATTTCCTTTTGAAATTTTGATAAATCTAATACATAATGTCCTTTACTTAATTCTTCTGTTAGTAAATTATATGATGTTCTAGGAATAACCTTAGTAATATCTCCAAATTGTTTGCATGCAATCATTTTACGTATTGCAGTTGCACTTGCAAAGTCATCTACAATAAATTCATCATTATATAAAACTTTTTCTCTTCTTATTCCAATAGGTCTTAATGGACTTTTTAGCTTTTTTATTGCTTTTAAGTATTCTATTGCTAGTATATTGTTTGAACCATTTAAAACATTTGCATATCGTTTTATATCATTTAGGTACATCATTAAAGCATTTTCTCTTGCTTTTGGAAATGATACTCCTTTGCTTAATTCATGGTTTAGCATTGTAACATATTCTCTTGGTTCTTGATATAAAACATTTGCAATGTTATTTAATGTTGCTAAATCTTTTGCTTCTATTCCAAAAGAAAGTGTATCAACAATTCCAAGTGAATCTAATATTTTTATGGCACCTTCCGCAAAATTTTCCGCACTAGATGTTGCATATATAGTTGGTAATTCTATTATCAAATCCGCCCCTTGAGCAATTGCCATTTTAGTTTTAGTCCATTTATCTATAATAGAAGTGTTACCTCTTTGTACAAAATTCCCTGAAATTACACAAATTACATATTCAGCATCTGTTTGTTCTACAGATTCTTTTATATGATACAAGTGTCCATTATGAAATGGATTATATTCTGCAATAATTCCAAGTACTCTGCTCATTTTTTACACCTCTTTTTCTATTTTATTGTTGACTATCTCTAACTTATGATATAATATCATAAAAAGTAATAATTTACAATGTATAAAGGAGAATTTATTGATGGACGAAGTTACAATTTATACAGATGGTGCTTGTAGTGGAAATCCTGGTCCTGGTGGATGGGGTTCAATTTTAATGATTGGCAAAAATAAAAAGGAAATTTCAGGCGGCAAAAAGGATACAACAAATAATGTAATGGAATTAACTGCTGTAATTGAAGCTTTAAAGCTTTTAAAAAGGCCTTGTAAAGTTAATTTATATAGTGATAGTGCTTATGTTGTAAATGCTTTTCTGCAAAATTGGATTTTTGGTTGGATTAAAAATGGTTGGAAAAATTCTAACAAAGAAGAAGTTAAAAATAAAGAACTTTGGCAAGAATTAATTAGCCTAACAAAAATTCATACTGTTACTTTCCATAAGGTAAAAGGGCACGCTGATAATCCTTATAATAATCGCTGTGATGAGCTTGCACGTAATGCAATCAAAAAATTATAATTTTTTGATTGTAGCTGAACAATATAATACGTTGTTTATATCCATAAACAACGTATTTCTTTTGCATTTTTAATTATATTTTTTAAATTTTGCTTTAACTTCTTCTGCTTTTTGAGATAAATCTTCTTTTATCTCTTCTGCTTTATTTTCTAAATCCTCTTTAATTTCTTGCGTTTTTTGTTTTATTTGTTCTCTTCGTTCTTTTAATATGGCTCTAAATTCAGGAAAGGCATTTATTAATCTTCTGTTTAAAATAGATTTGCCTTTTAAGAATTCTCTTACTTTTTTTGATATTTCATCTGTACTGTCTTTTGGATTTTCTTTATCAAATTTCTTAGTAGCTTTTCTAACGTTAGATATTACATTAAATGAAATCGTTATGTCTGTAGCAAATATTAAAGCTAAAATTATAGCTATAATATTTAATGTTATATCAGGTATTTTTTCTATAGTTGCAAATACAAATGGATTTAGTACATAAATTAAAAGTAATCCTAATAGTCCAAAAGGAATTATTGTTTCTAAACACACTCTTCCATTTATATTGAATTTATTTTTACTATAATCCCACCAACGTGCATTAAATATTTTTTCCATTAAATAGCTTGTTAAATATTCTAAAATACCGCAAATTAATATTGCTGTACTAAATAATGCTACTGGATGATTTGATAAATTTGATAATGTTAATGTTATTAAAAGTCCACCACAGCCATATATTGGACAGTATGTTCCTATTAAAAAACCTCTATTTGAGAATTTGTGTTTTTGCACTAATTGCAATGTTACTTCTATGGTCCATCCTAACATTGCTAAAATTATAAAATATAAAAAATAAGTACTTATACTGTATTGCATACTTTTTTCTCCTTTTCTCAAGTTGTCAATGTCATAACATTTTTTCAAGTTCTTTTATTTTATCACGTACATCTGCCGCCTTTTCAAATTCCATTTCTGCAGCATATTTAAGCATTTCATCTGTTAATTTATTTATTATACTTTGTAGGTCTTCTTCCTTATCTAATTTGTATTCTTCCTGAATATCTGCAACATAACTTGCTTTAATTGTATCTCTAATTGATTTTTGTATTGTTTGTGGTGTTATTCCATGTTCTTTATTATAATTTATTTGTATTGCACGTCTTCTATTTGTTTCACTTATTGCTTTTTCCATACTTTCTGTTAATTCATCAGCATACATTATAACTTTTCCATCTGTATTTCTTGCAGCACGCCCTATAGTTTGTATTAATGAACGCTCAGAACGTAAAAAGCCTTCTTTGTCTGCATCTAATATTGCTACTAATGAAACTTCTGGTATATCTAAACCTTCTCTTAAAAGGTTTATTCCAACAAGTACATCAAATTCGCCAAGTCTTAGGTCACGTATAATTTCCATTCTTTCTAATGCTTTAATATCTGAGTGCATATATTTTACTTTTATATCTAAACTTGCCAAATATGCTGTTAGGTCTTCTGCCATTTTTTTTGTTAATGTAGTTACTAATACTCTTTCATGTTTTTCAACTCTTTCGTGTATTTGTTCAATTAAATCATCTATTTGATTTGTAACTGGCTTAACATCTATTTTAGGATCTAACAAACCTGTTGGTCTAATAATTTGCTCAACAATATTTTCTTTTGAATGTTCTTTTTCGTATTCTGCTGGGGTGGCACTAACAAATACAACTTGATTTATTCTTTGTTCAAATTCTTCAAATTTTAGTGGTCTATTGTCAAATGCTGATGGTAACCTAAAACCATAATTTACAAGTGATTCTTTTCTTGCTCTATCTCCATTATACATTGCTCTAACTTGTGGCACTGTAGCATGTGATTCGTCTATTAGTAACAAAAAGTCTTTTGGAAAATAATCAAATAAAGTATATGGACTACTTCCTGGCTCCCTACCACTTATATGTCTTGAATAATTTTCTATTCCTTGGCAAAAACCAGTTTCGCGCATCATTTCAATATCAAAATTCGTTCTTTCTTCTATTCTTTGTGCTTCTATTAGCTTATTATTTTCTTTAAAATATTTTACTCTTTCTTCTAATTCTTCTTGAATTGTTACTATAGCTTTTTCCATTTTTTCTGCTGTTGTTGCATAGTGTGAGTTTGGGAATATCATAATATGTTGTCTTGTACTAAGTGCTTTTCCTGTTAATGGGTTTATTTCTGATATTTTTTCAACTTCATCTCCCCAAAATTCAACTCTTATAGCTGTTTCACTTTGGTCTGATGGATAAATTTCTACAATATCTCCTTTTGCTCTAAATGTTCCTCTTTTAAATTCAAGCTCACTTCTAGTGTATTGCATATTTATAAGCTTTTTTAGAACTATATTTCTTTCAATTTTCATACCAGGTCTTAAAGAAACCGTTAAATTTTCGTAATCTATTGGATCTCCTAACCCATAAATACATGAAACTGATGCAACTATTATTGTATCTCTTGTTTCAAATAATGATGCTGTTGCAGAATGACGCAATTTATCTATTTCATCATTTATAGATGCGTCTTTTTCAATATACGTATCTGATTGTGGTATATATGCTTCTGGTTGATAATAGTCGTAATATGAAACAAAATACTCAACATTATTATTTGGAAAAAACTCTTTAAATTCGGAATATAGTTGTCCTGCTAGAGTTTTATTATGTGCCAAAATAAGTGTTGGCTTTTGTACTTTTTGTATTATATTGGCCATTGTAAAAGTTTTACCAGAGCCTGTAACACCAAGTAAAGTTTGAAATTTCTTACCTTCATTTATTCCTTTTACTAAATAGTCTATTGCCTGTGGCTGGTCGCCTGTTGGCTTAAATTCTGATACTAATTCAAACATATTTTTCTCCTCAATATGTACCACTATTTACTGCCTAGTGGTGATGATGGTGTGAATGGTTTTCATTTTTTACATTACATTTTTTATTTTCACATTTTTCGTTTTCTTCTTCTAGTTCAATGGTTGTATGTTCAATTCCATGTTCTGCTAGTTTCTCTTTCACGTTGTGTTTTATTTCTTTAAAGTCGCCTTTTGCAATCAAGTGCATAGTTGCATAATTAGTATAACCATCAACACTACGAATATGAATATGGTGTACATCTTTAACACCGTTTATTTTTAATAAATGCTCTTTTATTTCTATTATATTAATGCCTTTAGGAGTTTTTTCTAAGAACAAATCTACAATATCTTTTAATGTTTTTAGTGCATTTACTAATATAAATATTGCTACTGCAATAGAAAGAATTGGATCTATCAATTTAATATCTGTAAATCTCATTATAATTGCACCAATAAGTACAACTGCCCAACCTAAAACATCTTCTAACATATGCAAATTTACTGACTTTTGATTTAATGAATCTCCTTCTCTTGTAAAATATGCTGCTACAAAGTTAATGCTTACTCCTAGTATAGCAAATATAATCATACCATTATAGTTTATTTCTACTGGATTAATTATTCTTTGAACTGCATTATAAATAACTAATACTGAGCCAAGCATTAATATAAATGTTGTTATTAAGCTGCCTAGTACAGAATATCTTATATAACCATAAGTATATTTATCATCTGGTTTTTGTTTACTTTTCTTTTCTAAAAAGTAAGATACTCCTATGCTCATTGCATCACCCATATCATGAATAGAGTCTGAAATTATAGCTACACTATTAGTTATAGTACCACCTATAAATTCTAATATTGAAAATAGTAAATTCAATAAAAATGCAATTAATATATTTTTTTCTGTTTTCATTTTTTCACCTCTTTGACCATTATATACCTATAAAAATATTTTGTAAATGTCTTTTTTTCTAAAAAAGGGGAATTTTATCAAGTACAATTTTGTAATATTTAATGAAATTAGCATATTCTTAAAAGCATAAAAAGCAGACTATTAAGCTACCATTCGCTTATAGTCTACCTATTACTTACTACTCAAAAATTATTATATCCTTATAAACCTTCAACCTTTCCATCAACTGCCCTTGTAACTAACATTGAGGCTGCTGTATCTCCAACTGAATTTAAAACTGTTGCAGGAGCATCTATAATTGTTGCAATAATTGTTAATATTGGTAAGCTTGCAACTGGAAAACCCATCATTGATATTATAAACATTTCAGATATAGTTCCACCACCAATTGGCACTGCTGTTATTAATAAATTAGCAACTAAAGCTATTCCTAGCATACCAAAAATTTGACCTGCTGAACTCATTTCCATTCCAAATAAGCATACTAAAAACATTATTTTAAACATTGAGCCTATAATTGTTCCATCTTTATGGAATGATGTTCCTAATGGAATTGTTGTTTCTGCAATATCGTTTGGTACCCCTATTTGTTTGGCAGCTTTTATATTTGCCGGTATAGATGCTGCACTAGAACAAGTAGCAAGTGCTGTAAGTATTGCTGGTATTACATTTTTCCAAAATGCTTTTACTCCTTTTTTACCACCAGCTATGTATGCATATAATGTATAAAATACAGCAAAAAATATAATACATACTATGGTATAAAGTATAAATGTTTTTAAGTAGCCCATTGCTATTGTTCCACCAAAATTTCCTACCATTGATGCCATATAACATCCCAGTCCAATTGGTGCATAGTACATTATAATTTTTAAAACATTTTCAATAATTTCATTTGCAGAATATAATAATTCTTTTACTTTTTCTCCTTTTTCTTTTGACATTCTAACACCAATACCAAATATAATAGCTGCTACTAATAATGCAGTTATGTTATTTTTTGATAAAAGTTCTGGTAAATCATTTACAGTAAGAAGTTTTACTGTTCGCTGTAATATGCTTAATTCTTCTGTTTCACTTTCGCTATCTTCTAACGCACTTTTTATTGCTGTTCCATCTTTTACATTAACTAAATTAGTTTTAAATGTTGTTACAAATCCTACTAATACTGAAATTAATGACATTATTACAAAAACTATTATAGTAAAAACTAAAATTTTTCCCATTCTTTTTGGATTTTCCATTTTTGTGATTGCTGTTGTAATATTAAGAAAAATAAGTGGAACTATTATAACTAATAACATATTTAAAAATATGTCACCAAATGGACTAAGCACACTCGCTTTTTCTTTGAAAATAAGTCCAACAATACTACCTAAAATTATTGCAAATATTAAAATAATAGTTGATTTGTAATTTGATAATAATTTTTTAATAAAAAACACCTCCTATATATAAGCATTATATTCGTGTTTTTTAAAAATATTAGAGTATTTTTATTAAAATCATTGAATTTTACTGTATTTTTTTATATAATAGTGGGCATAAATATGTAAGGGTTTCAATTACTGGAAAAATTTACTTTTTCAAGCAATTTATACCTAAAAGAAAGGATTGTGATAATTATGGAAAACAAAGTATTAGTAAAGGAATTATATAGAAATACAAATAATTACACAAATCAAACTGTTACAGTTTCTGGTTGGGTAAAAACTATTCGTGATTCAAAAAGCTTTGGTTTTATAGAATTAAATGATGGAAGCTTTTTTAAGAATGTTCAAGTTGTATTTGATACCTGTTTAAATAATTTTGATGAAGTTAAAAAATTAAGTATTAGTTCTTCTATTGTAGTTACAGGAGAAGTTATAAAAACCGAAAATGCTAAACAACCATTTGAAATAAAAGCAACTAATGTAGAAATTTTAAATGTGGCTGATTTAGACTATCCACTTCAAAAGAAAAAACATTCTTTTGAATATTTAAGAACTGTATCTCATTTAAGACCTAGAACAAATACTTTTAATGCAGTTTTTAGAGTACGTAGTGTGCTTTCTTTTGCAATTCATAAATTTTTCCAAGAAAGAGGTTTTGTTTATGTACATACACCTATTATTACAGGAAGCGACTGTGAAGGTGCTGGCGAAATGTTTAGAGTAACTACATTAGATATGGAAAATTTACCAAAAACAGAAGATGGTAATATTGATTATACTCAAGACTTTTTTGGTAAAGAATCTCATTTAACAGTAAGTGGTCAATTAGATGTTGAAACCTATGCACATGCATTCAGAAACGTTTATACATTTGGTCCTACATTTAGAGCTGAAAATTCAAATACTGTAAAACATGCTGCTGAATTTTGGATGATTGAACCTGAAATTTGTTTTGCTGATTTACAAGATGATATGGATTTAGCTGAAGATATGATTAAATATATTATTTCTTATGTTTTAGAAAATGCTCCTGAAGAAATGGCATTTTTTAACCAATTTATTGACACAGGATTACTTGATAGATTACACAATGTATTAAATTCAGACTTTGGCAGAATTAGCTATACAGATGCTATAAAAGAATTAGAAAAAAATAACGATAAATTTGAATACCCAGTTAGTTGGGGTGTTGATATTCAAACAGAACATGAAAGATATTTAAGTGAAAAAATATTTGGTAAACCTGTATTTGTTACAGATTACCCAAAAGATATTAAAGCTTTTTATATGAAATTAAATCCAGATGGCAAAACTGTTGCTGCTACTGACCTTTTAGTTCCTGGTATTGGCGAAATTATTGGTGGTAGTCAAAGAGAAGATAATTTTGAAAAATTAAGTACTCGTATTAATGAACTTGGTTTAAATGAAGATGATTATTGGTGGTACTTAGATTTAAGAAGATATGGTGGTTGCCCACACGCTGGTTTTGGTTTAGGCTTTGAAAGAATGATGATGTACTTAACTGGTATGCAAAATATTCGTGATGTACTTCCATTTCCTAGAACACCAAAAAATTGTGAGTTTTAAAAACTCACAATTTTTTTATTTTTTCTCTTACATATTCATAAATCATTATACTTGCTGCAACTGATGCATTTAAACTTTCAGTTTTTCCTAACATTGGTATTATAACTTTTTGGTCTGCTAATTCTTGTATTTCTTTTGATACCCCATTTGCTTCATTTCCTATTACTATTACTTTTTTATTAAATTTTATGTCATATACACTTTTATTTGTATCAAGTGATGTTACTACAATTTCAAATTTATGTTTTTTTACCATTTGTAATGTTTTGGCTAAATTTTCACTGGTTATTATATTCATTCTAAATATCGCACCCATTGTAGATCGTACTACTTTTTGGTTGTAAGGATCTGCACAGTCTGCTGATAATATTATTTGTTTTAAATTTGCACTATCTGCTGTTCTTAAAATTGTACCTAAGTTTCCTGGATCTTGTATTCCATCTAATGCAAGTATTATATCTTCTTTATAATCTATTTCATCTATACTATTGCTTTTTTCTACTACAGCTAAAATTCCTTGTGGATTTACAACATCTGTTATAGAAAGAAATATTTTTTTAGTAACATATATGCAGTTATATTTTGCTATTTCATAAAGTAGTGATTGTTCCATACTTTCAGTGTATTCGCAGTCTTCGCATATAACTATTGTTTTAATTTTAGCATTTTCTTCTATTGCTTCTTTTACAAGTTTTATGCCTTCAACTATATATTCGTTTGTTTCATCTCTAAATTTTTTATCTTTTAATTTTTTTATATATTTAATTTGTTCATTATCCTTACTTGAAATTATATGCATAATAAAATTTTCCTTTCTACACTTTTCTATGTTTTTTATTTTTTTATCAATATTTAAGGAAATTATTATAATAGATATATACTAAATACCAATAACCGTATTTAGAAAATCTTTTACATTATTTATTAATTCCGCTTCTTTCTTAATTCTTAAAGTAACATATGGCTCTATAGCATTTGAAAACTTAATAAGCATTGGATACTTTGTAATTAAAGTAGTTACCATTTCAGGTTTAATACTTTCTTTTACAAAATAGAACACAACCCCATTTGCCCTTTGAGAAATTTTAAATACATTTGCACTTCTTGCCAATTGTTTTATACGTGCAACCTCTATTAAATTTTTAAGCTCTTTTGGTAATTTACCATATCTGTCAATAATCTCATCAATAACATTTTGTAGTTGCTCTTCTGTTCTACATAATGCAATATTTTGGTAAATTTCAATTTTTTGACTACTGTTTTCAATAAACTCATCAGGAATATAGCTAGATATAGATAAATCAATTTGTACATCTTGTTCTTGTACAACTTCTATTCCTTGTGCTTCTCTAATAACCTCATCTAGTAACCTACAATATGTATCATACCCTACTTGTTCCATATGTCCATGTTGCATTTCACCAAGCATACTTCCTGCTCCACGAATCTCTAAATCTCTCATAGCTATTTTAAAGCCTGAACCAAACTCTGTAAATTCCTTAATTGCTTTTAAACGTTTGTCTGCAATTTCTGATAATAACTTATCCCTTTTATATGTTACATAAGCATAGGCTTGTTTATCACTTCTACCTACTCTACCCCTTATTTGATAAAGTTGAGCTAACCCTAACCTGTCTGCATTTTCTATTATTATAGTATTTGCATTTGGTATATCTATTCCAGATTCTAATATTGTAGTACATACCAATACATTTATTTCGTGATTTATAAAGCTTTGCATTATATCTTCTAATTCTCTACCACTCATTTTACCATCTGCATAAAACACTTTAGCTTCTGGTACTAACCTAGATATTTCATTTGCTTTTCTTTCTATTCCTTCTACTTGATTAAATAAATAAAATACCTGTCCGTTTCTTTCAATCTCTTTTGTTATTGCTTCTTTAATAATTTCTTGGTCATATTCAAGTACATAAGTTTGTACTGGCTTTCTATTATATGGTGGTTCATATATAACAGACATATCTCTAACACCAACTATTGACATATGTAATGTACGTGGTATTGGTGTAGCAGTCATTGTTAATACATCTACATTTGTACGTAATTGTTTTATTTTTTCTTTATCTTTAACACCAAAACGTTGTTCTTCATCTATTATTAAAAGACCTAAATCTTTAAAGTTAACATCTTTACTTAATAGCCTATGTGTTCCAACTACTACATCTACTTCACCTAATTTTAATTTACGTATAATCTCATCTTGCTCTTTTTTAGTTCTAAAACGATTTAATAATTCTACATTTACAGCAAACTCTTGCATTCTAGTTTTAAATTCTTCATATTGTTGGTTTGCAAGTATTGTTGTTGGTACTAAATATGCAACTTGCTTTTGATCCATAACAGCTTTAAATGCTGCTCTTATTGCTACTTCTGTTTTACCATAACCAACATCTCCACATAATAACCTATCCATAGGTTGCTCTTTTTCCATATCTTTTTTTACCTCTTGTATGCATCTTAATTGGTCATCTGTTTCTGTATATGGAAAACTATCTTCAAATTGTTTTTGCCATGGCGTATCAACCGAAAATCTAAATCCCCTTATTTTTTGGCGTTTTGCATATAGCTCTATTAAGTCTTTTGCAACTTCTTGTAAATTCTTTTTAACTTTACTTGTTGTTACACTCCATTCTTTTCCACCTAGTTTGTTTAATTTAGGTAATGATCTATCTCCTCCGCCTATATATTTTCTTACAGTGTCTAAACTATTTGTTGGTACATATAAAATATCATCATTTTTGTATTTTATTTTTATATAATCTTTTGTTACACCATCTGCAGTAATTGTATTTACACCTATAAATTGCCCAATACCATGTGTTTGGTGTACTACTATATCACCAGGTTTTAAATCTGCAAACACAACTTTTTCGCTGTCTTTAAATGTACTTGCTAGCTTCTTTTTTCTTTTTACTGGTTCTTCAAAATTATTATTTAATGTAATTACTATTAAGTTTAAATCGTAATTTTCAAATCCTGATGAAAAACCACCTAGTGTTACTATTATTTCTGCATTATTTATGATGTTTACTTCTGTTTCATATTTATAGTTTACTTGATTTTCTTTTAATATTTCACATAGTTTTTTTGCATTTATTTCATTACCAGCAAGTATAACAACTTTTTTATTAGCTCTTTGGTATTTGATTAAATCTGTTAGAAATATATCTAATTGTAAATTATAAAAGTTTATTTCTCTTGTTTCAAAATAATATTTTTGTATGTTTTTTATTGAGTCATTTTGTTCTAGGTATATTATTTGTTTTTCTACAAAGTTATATTCAAAATTACTTATGTTTTGTAAAGCTTCTGGTATAAATTTTTCTTTTTCTATTAATGAGTCTATTAGTTTATTATTATCTTCTATTATATTTGCTTTTCTTTGATTTATTTTTGAATTTTCATCCAGTACGAACAAATATTCTTGCGTTGTATAATCTAAAAAAGAACATTGATTTATATAAAATTGATTAAAATATTTATTTATTTTTGAAATATAATCTCCGCTTTTTATCAATTCTATATCTTCTGTTTGATTAGGGTATTTTTGTTCTATATTTTTTATAGCATTTTGCAAATCATTTACTATTAATTCATGTGCTGGAAATATAGTAATTTGTTTAAGCATTTCTGTTGACCTTTGTGAAGATATTTGAAAATACCTAATTGAGTCAACTTCATCTCCCCAAAATTCAATTCTTACACCTATTTTTTCTGATAACCCTATATCTACTATTCCACCACGAATACTAAACTGACCTTTGTTTTCTATTAAGTCATTTCTTTCATAGCCCAAACTTATTAATTTTTCTTTTATATTATTTAATACAAAGTTTTTACCTATTTCAAATTCTATTATATTTTGGTATAAACATTGTTTTGAAATCATTGTTTGCATAACTGCTTCTATTGTTGTAACTATAATTAATTGCTCATTACTTTTTTGTGCTAAATACATTTTATTAAGCACATCAATTCTTTTATATTCTATTTCTTTACTTTGTGCCACATAATCATAACTGGTTATTTCTTTTTTAGGAAAGTAATACAGATGTTTTGTAAGTTTTTGCAAATCTTGATATAACTTGCGTGCTTGTATTTCGTTATATGTTAATAGCACAGCTGGTCTTTTTGTTTCATTTGTAATTGTCACTAAATAGTGTAACTTTTCTACGTCAGTTAAGCCCGATATGGCTACCGGGCTTTTTTGTTTTATTTGTTGTATACATTCTTGATATTTTTTATTTTGTTCTAAGGTTTTTATTAAAAAATTCATTTTGCTTTTCCTTTTTGTGATTTTTCACTGTTCTCCAAATCATAATTCTACAAAATATTTTTTATACCAAAGTAAAAAACAATATATTGTGTAAACTTTTCTATGCGTAATTGCTTTTCCTTCATAATAGTCATTTAAAAGTTTTACTATTTTTTCTATTTCAAAAAATTTTGCCGCATATTCACTTTCAAATACCTGTTTTACTTGATTATACCATTTTTCTTCTTTTAACCAATATTTAAATGGTACCATAAATCCTTTTTTCTCTCTTTGTGCCCATTCTTTTGGTACTATTTTTGCTGCTGCTTTTCTTAAAGCATATTTTGTAGTGTCTTTACCAACTATTTTATATTTTCTTGGTAATTTTGAAGCAGTGTCAAACACTACTCTGTCTAAAATTGGCACTCTTAATTCAAGTGATGCTGACATTGTCATTTTATCTGCTTTTAATAATATGTCATTTGGTAACCATAAATGCATATCTAAATATTGCATTTTTGTTAAATCATTTTCATCTTTTACTTTTTCAAATATTGGTGCTGTAACATCTTTAAAACTTATATTTGTTTTATATTCTGGTTTTAATATTTCATTTGCTTGTTCATCATCAAATATAAATGCTTGTCCTATATAACTTTCTTCTATTGGTGTTCCTTCTGATATTAAAAAGTTTTTACCTTTAATATTTGGCATTTTTTCTGCTAAAATTTTCATTCCTTTTCTAAATGATAATGGTAATTTTTCATATATATTATAGAATTTTGTTCTATGATATGTTTGGTAACCGCCAAATAATTCGTCTGCACCTTCACCTGATAATACAACTTTTACATCTTTTGCAGCTAATCTCGACAAGTGATATAAAGGTACTGCTGAAAGGTTTGCGTGTGGCTCATCTGAGTAATATTGTACATCTTCTAGTGAACCAAAAAATTCTTCATCTGATATTATTTTACTTGTATTTTTTATTTTTAGTATTTCAGATAAATCTTTTGCATATACTGTTTCATCAAAGTTATCATAATTAAAACCTACTGTATATGTTTTGTCTGGTTTGGCATAAGATACAACATAACTTGAATCTACACCAGATGATAAAAACGAGCCTACTTCAACATCTGCTATTCTGTGGTAATCTATTGAACTTGTTATTGTTTCATGTATGTTATTTACAGTTTCTTCAAAATTTTTCTTTTCTTCTGTGAAATTAAATGTGTTATATTCTGTTATTTCTAATTTACCATTTTTGTATGTAAATTGATGACCAGGCTTTAGCCTATATACATTTTTAAAAAAAGTTTCATTTAATGCTGAATATTGAAATGTTAAATATGTTTTTAAAGCTTGCTCATTTACTTGCTTTTCAAATTTTGGATGTGGTAAAAAGCTTTTTATTTCTGAGCCAAATATAAATAGTCCATCTTTATTGTAATAATAAAATGGTTTTATTCCAAAATGATCTCTTGCTCCAAATAGTACCTTGTTTTTTATATCCCAAATGACAAATGCAAACATCCCCCTAAGTTTTTTTGTTATTTCTTCTCCATATTCTTCATATCCATGAAGGATTGTTTCTGTATCTGAATTGTTTGCAAAAATATGTCCTTTTTTTGTTAAATCTTCTTTTAGTTCTTTAAAGTTGTATATTTCACCATTAAATAATATAACTTTTGAGTTATCTTCATTAAACATTGGTTGATGCCCATTGTTTAAGTCTATTATACTTAATCTTCTAAATGCTAAAGAAACTTCATTATCTTCATAAAAGCCTTCATCATCAGGTCCTCTATGTTTTATAACATCTGACATACTTTTTATAACGTTTCTATCTTTTTCGCCATTTTCGACGTATCCTACAAATCCACACATAATTTTATCTCCTCTTTTCCTTTTGTAGTATACACAAATTTTATTTGATTTTCAAGATGTATTTATAACTTTTCTATCAAGAATTTTTTGAACTTCACTTTCTATATCTACCGCAGGATAATGAACATTATATTTTTCACATTGGTCGTGTAGTTTTTTACCCATTCATAGTGAAATGGTCTTGAACCTAAATAATTTTCTCCTTCCACCTTTTTTTGGTATTATTTAATATTTGTTTTATTTTATTCACTTCTTAATGCTAATACTGGATCTTTTTTTGCTGCTGTTTTTGATGGAATAAGTCCACCTATTAATGTTAAAATTACACTTAATATTATAAGAATAATAGCTGCTTGTGCTGGTAGTACAGCGGTAATTGCCATATTGTTTGTTACATTATGAATAATTTGGTTAATTGGTACTAATAGTATTAATGTTACCACAATTCCAAGTATTCCTGAACATAAACCTACAATAAATGTTTCTGCATTAAATATTGATGATATGTTCTTTTTTGATGCTCCTATTGCTCTTAAAACTCCTATTTCTTTTGTTCTTTCAAATACAGAAATATATGTTATAATACCAATCATTATTGATGATACTACTAGTGATATGCTTACAAATGCAATTAATACATAAGTTACACTGTCTACAATTACACTTACAGATGACATTAATACACCTGTTATATCTGTGTAGTTTATTACTTTTTCATCATCTTCTGCTTCCATTTTTTTGTTATATTCATCTATAAAATTTATAAATAATTCTTTTGTGTCAAAGTCGTTAAAGTAAAATGAAATTGATGCTGGTTCATCTAATTTTTGGTATCCAAGTGATATTAAATTTGTTTCTGCACTATCCACTCCACTTGAAGACATTGTTTCAAATAATCTTACCATTTCGTCTTCGGTTATATTTATTTTAAATGCAGATGCGATTTTACTTTCATCAACATTAAATGAGTTTGCCATACTTGACATTAAATTGCTTGTTAATTCCCCTACTTCTGTTAATATAGTTTTTTGCATTGTTGCTTCTGTCATTTTGCCAGCTATTGTTTTTGATGTTTCAATAACTGCTACCTGATTTGCAAACGTATTTACAAGTGTATCTACTGCATTACTTGCTATAAATACTGCTGCATTTTCTTCTGTTTGCATTGCCTTAACATATTCTGTTAAAAATGTTTTTATTAATTGTGTATACATTGTTTTAAATGTATCTTGTGGAATTAAATATTCTGCTGTTAAGTTTGCTAATAATTGTTTGCTACTTTCTTGTTCCATATATTCATTTACAACATTTTCAACTTCACTTAATTTAATTGTTGCGACACCTGCTGTTCCATTTTTTTGTATATAATTATTTAATAAATTTTTGCTTAATGTTACAAGTGTGTTACTAAATGCTGTTTGTGCTTTGCTTGTGTCTGTTGTAATTGCACTTGAAATTTGTGTAATATACCCTTGTGTCATGTTTGAAATATCTTTTTCACTTATATTTACTCCAAATGCAGATGATAACATTTCCTTGTCTATTGATACCATATCTTGAAAGTCTATTCCTGTTTCTTTGCTTTCATCATCAAAGTTTTTATTGCTAAATACATTTAAATTTGTGTTATTTAATTGTTTTTTTACTATTTCAGATTCTGCTGCTTTATTTATTACATGCTCTGTTAATTCTTTTGTATATGCAATACCTGTTGTTAGTGTTGTAGCACTAGATTCTTCTTTTAAGCATACTATTCCAACTATTTTTAAATTAGTTGCATTATTATATACTTTGTTCATAAAGTCTTCATCATCTGTCATACTTTCATAAATTTTGTATTTGCTGTTGTATTTATAGGTGTCTGTTGCATCTACAAGTTTTAAAGGAATATTCATAAGCTCTTCATAAGTAAGTTCTAATGGTTTGTTGTTATTTTCAACTGTTTCACCAGACATAATTTTTGTAAGCATATCTTTTAATTCGTCCCCATCTCTTAAACCTAAACTATATGCTAATAAGTCTGATATTTCATTTTTTCCTGGTAAAATTAAAATTACTTCATCATAATTTTCTGGTAATTTTCCTGCAAGTATATCATACTGTGATTTTATCATTTCTTGGTCATCTACCATTTCTTTAAAAACAGACATACCTGAACCAATTAAACTAGAACTTGACATTGTTGAGCTTAGCATTGTTGAACCACCAGTTATTGAAGAAAGCAATGTGCTTGGGTTAAGTTGTGTTACTTTATTATTGCTACCTTTTGTGTATATTAATGGACTTATACTGTAATTATATTGTATATTTGATACCATAGTATCTACTTCATTTTTATTATCTTCTAAATATTTTTTAAAAAATGTTAAATCATTTTTTCCTATTTTTGAAAACATTGTAGATATACTTTGATTTTCTTTAACAATATTTCCTTCTTCTGTATCTTTATTGTTTGATACCATAGAAAGCAACATTGATGTACTATCTGCTGTTTCTGATGTTATAGTAAGTGGGTATGATGCTAATGTGTCTTCTTGTATTTTATCTATATAATTTTGAAAACCTGTTGATAGTGATAAAATAAGTGCTATACCTATAATTCCTATTGAGCCTGCAAATGATGTTAAAATTGTTCTACCTTTTTTAGTAAGTAAATTGTTAAAACTTAATGATAATGCTGTAATAAATGACATTGATGCTTTACCTAAATTTTTATATTTTGGTTTTTCTAATGTTTTTTCATTTACATTAAATGGATTTGTATCGCCTATAATTTCGCCATCTTTTAATTTTACAATTCTAGTTGAATAGTCTTGTGCAAGCTCTGGGTTATGTGTAACCATTATTACTAAACGGTCATTTGCAACTTTTTTTAGCAGCTCCATGACTTGTATACTTGTTTCTGTATCTAATGCACCTGTTGGTTCATCTGCAAGTAATATGTCTGGATTGTTTACTAATGCTCTTGCTATTGCAACCCTTTGCATTTGCCCACCTGACATTTGATTTGGCTTTTTATGTGCTTGGTCTTTTAATCCAACTGTCTCTAAGGCTTCTAATGCCATTTTTCTTCTATCTTTTTTGGATATACCACCTATTGTTAGCGCTATTTCTACATTTGCTAATACAGTTTGATGTGGTATTAAGTTATAGCTTTGAAATACAAAGCCTATTGTATGGTTACGGTAAGAGTCCCAATCTCTGTCTTTGTATTTTTTTGTTGAAACATTGTTAATAATAAGGTCACCTGTGTCATATTGGTCTAATCCGCCTATTATATTTAATAATGTGGTTTTACCGGAACCTGATGGTCCTAAAATAGAAACAAATTCATTATCTCTAAAATTCAAACTCACATTTTTAAGTGCATTTTGAATTAAGTCCCCTGTTTTATATTGTTTTGATATATTTTTAATTTGTAACATTACTGTCCTCCATCTCGTCCATTATATTCCCAATTTTTTGTGATATTCTTATATATTGATTAATTTCTTCTTCTGTTAATTTTTCTATTATTTTTTCTATTTTTTCAACTGCTTCTTGTTTTTTACTTAATACTAATTCTTTCCCAACTGGTGTTATTTCTACTATAGTTTTTCTTTTATCTTCACTATCTATTCTTTTTTTCACTAATTTTTTTGTTTCTAGTGAATTTAATACTGATGTAATTCTTGGCAAACTTACATTTAAATTTTCTGCAAGTTCACTTGATGAAATTAAGTTTTTCATAAATGTTAAATATAGCAGTGTGCCTGTTTCACCTTGTGAGCAATTAAGTGGTATTTCTACAAGTGTTTTTTTTCTTTTTGCTATTATTTCAAAAAACTCTATCGCTTTTTCTTTACAGTTCATTTTTAATTCCTTTCACATTTTAATTAACACTGTTAACCATTTTAGCATTATATTATTATTCTTGTCAATTTATTACTAAATATTTTCACAAAAAGTTCACAAAAAGAATTATTATAAAAGCGGATAATTTTCATTAATTATCCGCTTCTTAAAAATATTAAACTGCTTTTACCATTATTATTTATTTCGCATTGCCTATATTAATTTTCTTAGCAACATTTCTACTTAATTTTAAGCTACCAAATCTTGTTAAAAATGTTATTAATTTATTATGAAATCCAACCACATATACAGCTTTATTTTTCATAAGTGCAATATATGCCTTTTCTGCAACATCTTTTGCAGTATCAACTTTCATTTTTTTAAACATATATGACTTTTTCATTTCTGCTCTTTCTTCAAATTTTGTTCTAGTTGGACCTGGGCAAATAGCTGTAACACTCACACCTTGATCTTTTAATTCCTCGTGTAAACCTTCTGAGAATGAACGTACAAATGATTTTGAAGCATAATACATTGTCATAAATGGTCCTGCTTGAAATGATGCAATTGATGCAATATTCATAATTTTTCCTTTTTTTCGTTTTGCCATATCTTTTCCAAATAAATATGATAAATTCATAACTGCCATCATATTTACCATTGCTAAGTTATTTTGTTTTTCTAATTCAACATCAATAAAGTTTCCATAAGTTGCAAAGCCTGCATTATTTATAAGAATATCAACATCTATATTGCTTTGTTTTACTTCATTGTAAATTTCTAAATAACTACTCTCTTTGCTCAAATCTTTAACAATATATTTTACATTTATATTGTATTTATTCTCTAATTCTTCTTTTTGATTTTTTAATTCTTCTTCATTCATCGCTACTGTTACTAAATTATAGCCTTTGTTAGCAAAAAGCTGTGCAAATTCTTTTCCAATACCACTTGTAGTTCCTGTAATTAAAGTATACATGTTTATATTGCCCCTTTCTTTTTTATAGCATATATATTATAACCATAAAAAGAACAATTAATAGTTTTCTGCCTTTATTTCGAAATATGCTTTTGGGTGAACACATACTGGGCATACTTCTGGTGCTTTTGTTCCAACAACTATATGACCACAGTTTCTACATTTCCAAATTTTTATTTCTCCTGCTTCAAATACTTTTCCATCTTGTACATTTTCTAATAATTTTTTATATCTTTCTTCATGTTCTTTTTCGATTTTGCCTACTTCAGTAAACAAAAATGCAATATGGTCGAATCCTTCTTCTTTTGCTTCTTTTGCCATTCTTGCATACATATCTGTCCATTCAAAATTTTCTCCTGCTGCTGCGTCTGCTAAGTTTTGAGCTGTTGTAGATATTTCTCCACCATTTAATAATTTAAACCACATTTTTGCGTGTTCTTTTTCATTGTCAGCTGTTTCTTGAAATATTGCGGCAATTTGCTCATATCCTTCTTTTTTTGCTTTACTTGCAAAATATGTATATTTGTTTCTTGCTTGTGATTCGCCTGCAAAAGCCTCCATTAAATTTTTTTCTGTTTTTGATCCTTTTAAATCCATTTTAAAATTCCTCCTTATTTTTTATTATTTTTATTGTTGCAATAGGTATTAATATCACAATATATGGAATTATATATCTAGATTTTGCTTCCCACAATATATGAAAAGCAAATCCACCCACAAATATTGTTAGTAAAAATATTACATCAAGTGAAATATTTTTTCTATTTTGTATTAATACTATTAACGCACATAAACAAGTTAAAATTAACAATGCTTTCTGATATAATTCTACTGGTTTTATAAAGCTATTTAAATTTTCATTTACTTCATTGTTTCTAATTGCTGAATATGTATTTTCAGTCCACATTGAAGCTATTTTTGTAATATAAAAATTGAATGTATAACTAGGATTTTGTGCAAAATATTCTAATCTTTCTTTTATTTCTTGTTTATATTCACTAGCTATAGTATCAATTTTTTCAAATGCTTTTTCTCTACTAGCTTCATTATACCAGCCGTTTGCTCTTGGTCCTTCTTGCATTGCCATAAGTAAATAACCAATATTAGGATATGCTTTGTTTTTTTCTAGTTCATATTTGTTAAGATAATAATTGTTTACTATTGTTGAAGGTAAAATTGAAATTACAACATATACCACAATTATTAGTAAATTCATTAAATTTTTCTTCCAACTTTTTTTGGTAAAACTTTTGAAAATATTTAATAACAAATAAATTATTGTTGCTATTATAAAAATTAGGCTATTCATTCTTAGCATATATGCTACCATTGTTAATGTAGAAGCTACAAGCATATACCTTACTTTTTCAGTTTCTATATATTTCATGACAAAATATACAGAAAATAAGCATAAGGCTAAGCTCGGAATATCACCATATATAAATGTTGAAAGCATTGGTAATGTTACGAATGTTAATATTAAAGTTAATAACAATACTTTATTTATCTTATATTTTTTAGATAACTGATTACATATTTTATATAGTGCAATAATAATTAATATATTGCCAACAACATTTAATACTCGCAATATTTCTAAAACATCAAAATGTATTATTCTAAAAAAAATGCTAAATACAAAAGCTAATGAAATTTGATGATGATATGTTTGTATATATTGACTTAATGGTATTCCAGCATAAGTAATATTAGGCAAAAATTCTTCTAAATTTCCCCTGTAAAAGGTTTGTGCTAAATTTGCTGCATGTATTTGATCTCCTACTACTGGTGGATTAACTTTTATTAGCCAAATTATATTAAAAATTATATATATTACTAATGCTATTCCAAATATCCATTTTCTAATTTTGGAATTTGTTTCTTCTTTATATAAGTGCTTTTCAAGCATTTTACTTGCAAAAAATAATATAGCTCCTATTGTTCCAACTCCACAAATATATGTAAAACTATTATAACTTATTGTAATATGCTCTAAACTATCTAAGCTAGCCGTATATATAATATTTAAAACAATGATTAAGGCTAAAAATATTACTCCCAAAAAATATATTATTTTTTTCATTTTTTCCTCGTTTATTATTTTACTTTTGTAATACTATCACAAAAATAGATAATTAGCAATAACCTAATTATCTATTTTTAAAACTAAATTTTACTAATAGCTCAAGTGAAGTTTAGTTTTACAATTTTTTATTTTTAACCTAATGCAACATCTAATATCATCATTAAAACAAAACCAAAAATCATTCCAAATGTTGATAAATTTTTATTACTCATTATTGCTTCTGGTAAAAGTTCTCTTGCAACTACTGTAATCATTGCACCTGCTGCAAAGGCAAGTAAAAAAGGTAACATGTTCCTTATATAAATTACAAGTATTACTCCTATTATTGCTGATACAGGTTCAACTAATGCAGATGCCTGCCCTATCATAAAACTTTTAAACCTTGAATACCCTTCTGACCTAAGTGGTAAAGAAACTGCAGCTCCTTCTGGGAAATTTTGTATTCCTATTCCTAATGCCAACATTATTGCACTAATTAAAGTCATTCCTGGAACACCACTTGCTATTCCACCAAATGCTACTCCTACTGCCATTCCTTCTGGTATGTTATGAATTGTAATTGCTGCTATTAAAAGTATACTTCGTTTTAATGAACTTGAGTTTTGTCCGTATTTTTTATTTTTTAACATTTTATCCAAAAACTTATCAGATAGTAATACAAATAAACTTCCTGTAATAAATCCAATAGCTGGTAATAGCCATGCTATGTAGCCAAGTTCTTGTGACAAATTAATTGATGGTTCTAATAATGACCAAAATGCCGCTGCAAGCATTACACCTGCGCTAAATCCTAAAATAGTATTTAATAGCTTGTTATTTATTTCTTTAAAAAAGCATACAATAAGTGCACCTAATGCTGTTACGCCCCATGTGAATATTGTAGCTAGCAGCGCTTGAACTA
The DNA here is from genome assembly GCA_964618105.1 of uncultured Clostridium sp. Lineage (GTDB taxonomy): Bacteria > Bacillota > Clostridia > TANB77 > CAG-508 > CAG-273. The sequence continues at coordinate 101,393 of CAZUAJ010000001.1, forward strand.
CTGGGTTTAATGTTTCAAACCAATCCATTTTTTCACCTCACATTACATAATATGTATTAAAATTATATATTGTGATTAAGCCTTTGCTTCAACGGGGAAAGTATATTTGTCAAACAATTAATAAAACCATTATCCTGTAACTATTCATTTAATAAACTTTTAATATTTCTTGACCAATTTGAGTGTTTAATGTATAATAGTTTTCGAAACTACATATTATAGTTTAATAAATTATTTTGGAGGACTAATGAAAAAAAAACAAACTATTATAAAATTTGATAATATCAAAGACCTACTGTATCATTCAGCCAATATTTACGCTGATAATACAGCTTTTACAACAAAAATAAAAGATGGAAAAAATGTTAGATATATAAATCATACTTATACAAATTTATTAGAAGATATAAATTGTTTTGGTACAGCTTTATACAAATTAGGATTGCAAAACAGACGTGTTGCTGTAGTCGGACACAACTGTTATGAATGGGCAACTGCACATTTAGCTAATTTACTTGGTGGAATTGTTTCTGTCCCATTAGATAAAGGTTTACAAATTGGAGAATTAGAAGATTCTTTAATTAGAAGTGAAGCGGAAGCAATTGTTTTTGATGAAAAACTAAAAGAAGTTGTAGAAGAAATAAAAAATGCTGGTAAAACAAATATTAAGTACTTTATATGTTTTACAAAAGTATCTAATTTTTTATATTTTTATGATTTAATTGATGATGGAAAAAAAGCTATTAGTAACAATTATGTAGATTTTATTAATTACAAAGTTGACCCTTATGTTATGAGCATTTTGCTTTTTACTTCTGGTACTACATCAAAATCAAAAGCGGTTATGCTAAACCAGTATGGAATTGCCACAAATATATATGATATGCAATTGGTTGAAACTTTTTATACAACAGATGTAAATATTGCCTTTTTGCCATATCACCATATTTTTGGTTCTACCGGTATGCTTGTTATGTTAGCTTGTGGGGTTAAAACGGTTTTTCCTGACGGATTAAGATATATTCAAGCTAATTTAAAAGAATATAAAGTATCTGTATTTGTTGGCGTTCCTGTTCTAATAGATAAAATGTATTCTACTATTATGAAGGAAGTTGAAAAACAAGGCAAAACAAAGCTTATAAACTTTATGATTAAATTAAGTAACTTTTTATTAAAGTTTCATATAGATATTAGAAAAAAAGTGTTTAAACAACTTATTGATGCTCTAGGTGGAAATATGAGATTTATAATATCAGGTGGTGCTCCACTTGATAAAAAAATTGCTAAATGGTTTAACAATATTGGTATTCACTTAGTTCAAGGCTACGGTTTAACTGAAACCTCACCAGTTATTGCAGCGGAAAACGATAATATAATAAAATATGGTTCGGTTGGTATTAAAATGACAAGTCTTGAGGTTAAAATTGATAATGAAGACTCAAATGGAATTGGTGAAATTATTGTAAAAGGTCCAAATGTTATGCTTGGATATTATAAAAACGAAGAACAAACAAATGAAGTTTTAAAAGATGGTTGGTTTCATACAGGAGACTTAGGCTATTTAGATGATGATGGCTGTTTATTTATTACAGGCAGAAAAAAAGATTTAATAGTACTAAAAAACGGAAAAAAAGTTTTTCCTGATGAACTTGAAATGTTAATTAACAGATTGGATGAAGTTGATGAATGTTTTGTTTTTGGCATGCCAGATAAAAATGATAGTAATGATGTTAAAGTTTCTGTTAAAGTAGTATATAACGAAAGTGTTGCAAAGAAAAAATATTCAAATGCTACTGAACAGGAATTGCATGAAAAAATCTGGAATGAAATTAAAGAAATAAACAAAACACTTCCAATGTACAAATATATTAAACATCTTATTTTGACAAAAGAACCTTTAATAAAAACTACTACAAATAAAGTAAAAAGAAGTGAAGAAATGAAAAAGATATTTGAAGTACAGAAAACTCAGTAAAAATTATTCTATTAAAAATCAGTAATGTTAAAAAGCACTACAGTTTTTACGTTTGTAAACTTATCTCGTATAAACTTTGTTTTTTACATTACTGATTTTTATAGGTTTAAAATTTATTTAAATAAACTTTATCTGTATATAATTTATTGGCAAATGAATATACAACTCTTTTTAAAACATATTTTTCAAAAGTTTCTCCTTCTTCTGAAATATATTCATTCCCTGCAAATATTGCACTAATAGCATTTTCTATACTCTCGCAAAAACTGTTGTACATTATTTGTGCAGGAGTATTTTTAACAGCAGATTTCATCATAATAGCAATATCATTTATACTGTATAATGGCTTCAAAATACATATAACAAATAAACTAGCAATATGTTCTTTATTATATTTTTTGTTAATTGCAGATTTTATAACATTGTGCTTAACATAATTGTTTATCATACTTTTTGTTATTACATGACCTTCTTTTTCTTTGCTAACATAATTTGATAATGCTTCATCTAAAAAGCATATTACCTGATCAACATACAATTCTAAGTTTGGAAGTTCTTCCCATCTTGGAATATGAAAATTAGCAATTTCTTTTGCTTTAAAAATTTCTTGCTCCATTTTACTCTCTTTCTATTTATTTTTTTAATAAGTTGTAATAATTAAATTTATCTTTTAATTTTATTAGTTGTAGTTTTAGCAAATTCTTTTTCTCTAACAACTACTTTGCTTATTCTCTTGTACATCGGCAATATTGCACACTCTTTTGAAATATCCTTTTTTAGTGTTTGTTCTTTGTTTTGTATATTTAACTCTTTTAATTTTTCTTCATTTAAAAACACTTCTGCACAAAGTCTTACATCACTTCCGCTTTCATCTTTTATTCCTGAAACAATAACTTCTTGAACATAAGGAATTCTCATAATATAATTTTCAATTTCTTCAGGAAATACATTTTTTCCATTATCTAAAACTATTAAATTTTTCTTTCTTCCTGTAATCATTAATTGCCCTTTATTATTTATTTTTCCATAGTCACCAGTTCTAAACCAACCGTCTTGTAACACTTCTGCTGTTTTTTCTGGTTGCTTATAGTAACCTAGCATAACTATGTCACCTTTTACACAAATTTCGCCATCACCTTCTGGAGTTACATCCTCAAGTTTTATTTCCACACATTCTAATGGAAAACCAACTGTTGAGCAATCATTGCAATAGTCCATATTGGCACTTACTAAAGGTGAACATTCTGTTATTCCATATCCATTAATTAAGTCTATTCCTATTGTATCAAAAAATTTCCCTAGTTCACTTCTTACTGCAGCTCCACCAGTTACTATTTTTCTTAAATTTCCACCGAAAGCATCATGTATTGATTTGAAAAATTTCTTTCTTAAATCTATACCTATTTTTCTAAGTGCATTACTTACAGCCATCATCACCTTTAATATGCCTTCTTTATGTCCTTCTTTGGCATTTGACCATATTTTTTTATAAAATAATTCAACAAATGCTGGAACTACATATATATAGTCTGGTTTGTATAATTGCAAATTTTTAAGTACTGCTTTTAAGCTATCATTTATACATATTGTTGAATGATGATGTAGTGATACCAAAGTTCCTGCAACAGTTTCATAAGTATGGTGCCAAGGCAAAACAGATAAGCATGTATCATATACAGTTGATACTCTTAATCCATAATATACTATGCTTATTAAGTTATGTTCTGATAACATTACCCCTTTTGCCATTCCTGTTGTTCCTGATGTATATACAAGCATTTTTAAATTGTTATGATCTGGTACCATATCTACATAAGTTTTATCACCTTTTTCATAAAGCATTTTTCCTTCTGTTTTAAACTCATTATAAGATAGTTTATTTGCTTGTGATTTTTCTAATTCAAACCCAATAAAATATTTTACATTTGGAGTTTTTGAAGCTATTTCATCAATATTTTTTTCATATTTTTTTGAATAAAAAAGTACTTCACTATCACTATCATTTAACACATTAATAATATCATATACTGGTAATTCTTTGTCTAATGGTACAATTACGCCTTTACTTTTTAATACTGTTAAATACACAGTTGCCCATTTATAGCTATTTTCACCTATTACAGCTACATGTTTATCTGCCATACTTATTGAATTTAATGCTGTACCTAATTCAAACGTATCTTTTTGAAACTCTTTATATGTTACTTCTACTACTTTTCCCTTTTCGTTTTTATATTTAAACGCTATTTTATCTCCAGCTTGTTCAACTGCTATTTCAAGCAATTCCTTAATAGTTTCTACTTTTTGAACATCATAATATTTTAATTCTTTTGTTTTTTTCATTTTCATGTTCCTTCCTTATATATTATAGTTTATTTTCCAAACTATGTTATCTAGTTTTCAAAACTATTATATACATTCTTATTAAATAAGTCAATAATTTATTACTATTTTTTATTTCAACATTTCAATAAATTGCAAATACTATTTCTTTTCCAAAATATATTAAATTTTTATTAATTCATCATAGTCTTAATAGCTTCAACTTCAGTTTCTACATCTAGCCTTGCAAATAAAACTTCTGGTTTTTCGGTTACTTTAATATTAGAAAGTTTATTATATTCTCTTAAACTATTCCATGTTCTTAGTTCTAATGGAATGTTAAGTTGATCTAACATTTTATCAGAAGTATATTTCATATATGGATTAATTAAAATTGCTATTTTACGTAAGTTTTCTACTAAATGGTACATAACAGATTTTAATTCTTCTGTTTTTTCTTCTTTAAACAAAACCCATGGTGCTGTTTCATCTATATATTTATTTGTTCTTGAAACCAAATTCCATGTTTCTATAATTGCATTACTAATATGATATGTGTCATAATTTTCTTCTACTTTTGTAATTATTTCATCTGAATATTTTTCTAGTTCTTTATCTATTTTTGAAACATTAGTTGGATATGCTTCTATTTTTCCATTAAAATATTTATTTATCATACCTATTGTTCTATTTAATAAATTTCCTAAATCATTACATAAATCAAAGTTAAATCTTTCTACAAATCCTTCTGGTGTAAATGTTCCATCTTGTGCATAAGACATTTCTCTTAAAATAAAATATTTAAATGCATCTAAACCATAACGTTCAATAAGAGGTTCTGGATATATAACATTTCCTTTAGATTTTGACATTTTACCATCTTTCATCATAATAAAGCCATGTGCATAAATTTGTTTTGGTAATGGTAAGTTTAATGCCATTAAGAAAATTGGCCAATATAATCCATGGAAGCGAATAATATCTTTACCAACCAAGTGTAAATCTGCTGGCCAATATTTTTGCATTAAACTATCATCATCTGATAAATATCCTAATGCTGTAATATAGTTTGTTAAAGCATCTAACCATACATATACAACATGTTTTGGGTCTTTTCTTACTTTTATTCCCCAATCAAAGCTTGTACGGCTGACGCACAAATCTTCTAAACCTGGTTTTAAAAAATTGTTAAATAACTCATTTTTTCTTGATTCTGGCAAAATAAAGTCTGGATTATCATTATAAAATTTTATAAGTCTATCTGCATATTTTTTCATATTGAAGAAATATGACTCTTCTTTCATTCTTTTTACTTCTCTACCACAATCAGGACATTTTCCATCTACTAATTGAGTTTCTGTAAAATATGTTTCACAAGGCATACAATACCAACCTTCATACTCTGATTTGTAAATATCCCCTTGCTCCATTAGTTTATCAAAAATTTCTTCTACAACTTTTGTATGTCTTTCATCTGTTGTACGAATAAAATCGTCATATTCTATTTCCATTAATTTCCATAGTTTTTTAGCTTCTTCAGCCATTTTATCAACATGTTCTTGTGGAGTTTTTTCATTTGCTTCAGCTACTTTTTGAATTTTTTGTCCATGCTCGTCCATTCCTGTAAGCATATATACGTCAAATCCTTTAGCTTGTTTATATTTTTTTATTGTATTTGCTAGTGTTGTAGTATATGCTGTACCTATATGAAATCTTCCACTTGGATAATATATAGGTGTTGTTATATAAAATTTTTGCATGCTATTTTCCCCCTTTTTATATACAAATAATTAGAAAATATAACTGTTGTATTTCAACAGTTATATTTAGTTACTATTAAATTTTATTCCAAAACCAGTCTAAGCTATTGTCTATACTCTTTCTTCTACCTTCTTTTACTTCCATGTCATCTATCCATAAATATGAAATAAAAGTTAGAAAAACAAATATTAAATCAATTGTTGTAGATGTTGTAATTGCATGATATATTTCTTCGCTTTTGGTTGAAAATAATATAAATTCTACTGTGTGACCAATTAACAAAAATAAGAATGCAAACAACATTGTTCCAATAATCCATGCTTTTTTGTTTTCCCTTGCTAGGTAAAGTACTAGTACAAATAGTACTACTCCTACAAAAACTGAAAATGGTTGTGAAAAGTTAATAATTGGCATTTAAAATTCCTCCTTTGTATTTTTTATTTTAAATTAGTTTAATTTTTTTTCTATTAATTTTGCTAATTTTTCTGCTTTATCTTTAATGTAAGCTTGATTTTCTCCTTCTATCATAACACGAATTAATGGTTCTGTTCCTGAAGGTCTAATTAAAACTCTACCATTACCTGAAAATTCTTTTTCAAGTTTTGCTATTTCTTCTTGTATTTCTGTATCTTCTTTATATAAGCTTTTCTTGCTACTTGACACTTTTGCATTTATAAGTACTTGTGGATACATTTTTATAATTTCACATAATTCAGATGCTTTTTTCTGTTTTTCAAGCATAACTCTAATTAACATTAATGATGTTAATATTCCATCCCCTGTTGGATTGTAATCTAAAAATATAATATGACCAGACTGTTCTCCACCTATATTATAGCCATTTCTTAGCATTTCTTCTAAAACATATCTATCTCCAACTTTAGTTTGTACAAAATTCAAATTGTTATTCTCTGCATATTTTTTTAATCCTAAATTACTCATTACTGTTGCAACAACTGTATCATTTTTCAATGTTCCTTTTTCTTTCATGTAATTTGAAATAATAGCAAGCAACTTATCTCCATCTATTTCATTACCCTTTTCATCAACAGCTAAACATCTATCCCCATCACCATCATAAGCAATTCCAATATTACAATTATTTTCTACAACATATTTTTTCAACATATCTAAATGTGTAGAGCCACAATTTTCATTAATATTAACTCCATTAGGAGTATTGTTCATAATATAATGTTTTATTCCTAATGCTGTAAATACTTTTTCTGCAACAACTGATGTAGCTCCATTAGCTGTATCTATTGCAACCACAAAATTATTTGTTTCGTAATTTTCAAATTCTTCTTCAAAGTTTTTTCTAAAGAAATAAACATATTCATCTAAAAGGTCTGTTCTTACTTCTGCTGTTCCTATTTTATCATTAACAGCTGTAAAGTCACTTAATTTTTCAGAATCCATCATTTCTTCTATTTCTTCTTCTATTTCATCTGGAATTTTCATTCCTTTGTTACTAAAATATTTTACACCATTAAATTCATAAGTATTGTGTGATGCAGAAATAACAACACTTGCATCAGCTTTTAATTTTTTTGTTAAATATGCTACTGCAGGAGTAGGAATTACTCCCAAGCTTTTTACATTTGCCCCATAGCTTAAAAAACCAGCTGTCATTGCACTTTCTATTAAAGTGCCAGAAATTCTTGTATCTCTACCAATTAATATTGTAGGAGAATGATTTGAATGTTTTGCTAATGCATAAGCTCCTGCTTTTGCTACACGATATACCAATTCTGGTGAAAGCTCTGTATTTGCAATTCTTCTTATTCCATCTGTTCCAAAATATTTTCTCATTTTACATATTTCCTTTCGAAAGTTATTATATACTTAGTTTATTCATTTTACTATATGTTTGTGTAATTAATTTTACATCTTTTGAATTATATCACATTATTTTAAAATTGCAATATTTTATTTTTACATCTTTTCTGGCATTTGAATCCCTAAAATTCCAGCTCCTACCTTCAAAACTATTCCAGTTGCATAAGTTAAATATAATCTAGCATCTTGATCTTTCTTTTCTGCTCCTATAATTTTATTTTCATTGTAAAAGCTACTAAATGCTTGTGCCAATTTTATTAAATATCTTGCTATTATGTATGGCTCATATTTTTCCGCTGATTGTTTTAGTATGTCTTCAAAAGAGTAAATTAATTTAATAACTCTTTGTGATTGTATATCTGTTAATTTTGAAAAATCAATTTCATTTATGTTTGGTATATATCCTGCTTTTTCTAACAAACTTTTGGTTCTAACATATATATACTGCATATATGGTCCAGTTTCTCCGTTAAAATTAAGCATTGTATCCCAGTCAAATATTTCGTCTTTAATTCTGCTATTATATAAATCATTAAATATAACTGCTCCAACTCCAATTTTTTTAGCAATCTCTTCTTTATTTTCTAGGTTTGGATTTTTTTCATTCATAATTTGTGTTACTCTATTAATAGCTTCATTTAATAAGTCTTCTAGTTTTATTACATTTCCTTCTCTTGTTGACATTTTACCTGTTTTTAATTGCACCATTCCAAATGGAACATGTACTAATCCATTTGTATATTTTTCATTTAAATTTAAATTTTTAGCTGTTTCAAATACTTGTTTAAAATGTAATATTTGTTCATAAGAAGTTACATATATATCTTTGTCAAAATCATAATTTCTTGCTCTGTAAAGAATTGCTGCTAAGTCACGAGTTGCATAGGTTGTTGAACCATTTGTTTTTTCTATAATACATGGCGGAATGTTGTGTTCATCTAAGTTTACTACCATTGCACCTTCTGATTGTTGTAGTAAATTTTTTTCTTTTAAAATATTCACTACTTCATCCATCTTATCTGAATAAAAAGCTTCTCCATTCCAAGAATCAAATTCAACATTTAATAGCTTATATACTTTTTGAAATTCCTTTAAACTTAAATCTTTAAATTTAGTCCATATCTTTGTACAATATTCATCTCCATCTTCTAGCTTTTTAAAGTTATTTCTACATTCTTCTAAAACACTTTCATCTTCTTTACACAAGTTATTTATTCTAACATAAATTTTTGTAAGCTCATCAATAGGGTTTTCTTCAACTTTATATTCTTCTCCCCATCTTTTGTAGCCTTCTATTAGTTTACCAAATTGTGTTCCATAATCGCCTAAATGGTTTACTCCTGTACAATTATAGCCTAAATGTTTATAAGTTTTGTATATTGCGTTTCCAATTACTGTTGAACGTAAATGTCCAATATGAAATGGCTTTGCAATATTTGGTGCTGAATAATCTACAACTACATTTTTTCCATTTCCTATTTTGCTTTTTCCATAGTCTTCTTGTTTTTCTGCAATTTCAACTAATACATTTAATACATATTTTTGTGGCATTATGTAAAAATTCAAATACCCGTTTACAACTTTTACACTTTGCATAATTTCAGTTTCAAATTTTATGTTTTCTTTTATTTCTTGTGCTATCATTTGTGGAGCTTTTTTTAATTCTTTTGCTAATTTAAAACATGGAAAAGAAAAATCTCCCATTTTTTCATCTGTTGGTATTTCAATATATTCAACAATTTGCTCTTCTGGTATATTTGTTATTTTGCTTATTTCTTTCGCAATTTCTTGCTTGAAATTTACCATTTTTATTACATCTCCTTTTTAATCGCCTAAATTTATGCCAATATGTCTTGCTGTTTTTACTAAATCATGATCTAAATTGACCTTTCTTATATTGCTTTCTGGAGTATTTCCAGAGGCTGCTCCTATTTCTTTGTTATTTCCAACTACTTCTTCTAATGAAACACAATCAAGTTTTCCGTCTTTTATAACTGTTAATACATTAAATTTTTCTTCTAATGCAAGCTCCATTGCTTTTGCACCATATTTAGTAGATAATACTCTGTCAAATGCTGTTGGTGTTCCACCTCTTTGCATATATCCCAAAACAGTACACCTAGCTTCTAATCCAGTTAGTTCTTGTAGTTCTTTAGCAACTCTTTCTCCTGCTCCACCAAGTTTAACGTTATCTACTCCTTTTCCTTTATTTCTTATATTTTTTACTGAAATATCTCCATTAATTGGTTTTGCTCCTTCTGCAACTACAACAATACTAAATTCCTTTCCACGTTTTTTACGATTAAGTATTTTTTGTGCTGCTTTATTTATATCATAAGGAATTTCTGGAATTAACGCTATATCTGCTCCACCAGCAATAGCAGATTCTAAAGCAATCCATCCCGCATATCTTCCCATAACCTCTAATACCATAATTCTGTGATGAGTGTCTGCTGTTGTGTGAAGTCTGTCTAGTGCTTCTGCTGCAACACTAACCGCTGTATTATATCCAAATGTAATTTCTGTACATGCAACATCATTATCTATTGTTTTTGGAACACCTATTACATTTATTCCTTTTACAGATAAGTCTCTTGCTGATTTTTGTGTTCCATCTCCACCTAATGTAAACAAGCAATCTATTTCATCTTTTTTAATATTTTCCACACATTGTTCTGATAAATCTTTATATACAATTTCTCCATTTTCTTCTACTGGATAGCAAAATACATTTGCATTAGTTGATGATCCTATTATTGACCCACCTTTTGGCAATATTCCTATTGCATTTCCTGTAGCATTTGTACATAAGCGTACATAATTATTTTCAAGCAACCCCCTATAACCATCTATAAATCCATAACATTCTACATTATTATTTTCAGCTGTTTTTATAATTGCTCTTATAACTGCATTAAAACCAGAAACATCTCCACCATTTGCTAAAATAGCAACTCTTTTTACCATATTTTTTCCACCTTTCACTCTTTATGTTACTATTATACCAATAAATTTAAAAATTACAATATTTTTTGCTAAATTACAAACAAAGCAGATATATTAAATTAAATTTTTCATATATAGTAAAAGGTGGATTAAACTTAATCCACCTTTTTATTTTTTATTACTTATATTTATTTTATTAACATTTACACTTAGCTCTCTTGTTATTATATTTTGAACTTGTGAAATAGATTGTTCTTCTAGCTTATCTGTTTTTATAACAACTGTTACATTTCCATTGTTTTTAAATATAATAACATCTGAAAATCCTTTGGTTTTTATTAAATTTTCAGCAATCATAATTGCATTTTTTTCATTATTTATTCTTTTTATTTCTTCCTGTGCTGTCGCTTTTTCTTCTGAAGTTAAGCTACTTGTTTCTATAATTTTCTGGTAATTTTCAAGCATCTGAGAATACATTTTTTCTCTATCTAACCTTGATTGTTCAAAATAACTATCTTCTTGCGTGTTTGTATTATTACTTATACTTGTATCTTCTTGATCGCTTGTTACATTGCTTGATAATATGTTATTTTGTGTGTTTAATACAGTAGAATTATCAGAATTAGTTTCAATGTTGTTTTGAGTATTTTCTTCTGATACATTATTTGCATTTACTAATTTTGCATCTCCTATGCCAGCCATTAATTCAGAATCTGCTACACTACTTGTAGGTATTAAATTACTTTCTCTGTTTTGATTTGCAAAATTTAAATACCCAGCAGTTATTAGCATTAAAGCTATTACTGAAATAACAATTTGATTTCTTTTTAAAATTTTCATATATACCACTCTAATCCCTTCCTTTTTATTAAGCTTTGCAATATCAAACATTTCAATTTTCGCTCATTGCAAAAACTTGAATTTTATGTGATGCAAGTCCAGTAACCGCTTCCACAGCTTGAATAATATTTGCTTTTATGCTTGTATTTGTAGCCCCTTGTGCAGTAACTATTGCTCCTTCAACTTGTGGACTAACAATGCTTTGTGTTATTGGTGTTTTGCTTCCATTTGTTTCTTGATATATAATTTCTTTTTTTGTATCTGTTTCCGTTACTTTTCTTTTTCCACCTGTTTTATCTTCTTCTTCTGTATTTTTTTGTGATATATCTTCATTGTATAATGGTATGGTTTGACTTGTTTGAGAATATGTAATTAAAACTTTTACTTTTCCTACTCCATTAATTTGCTGTAATATATTTTCCAATTGCTGGCTCAATGTATCTTGTGTATTTGTTTCATTTTTATTTTCATCTTGCACTGCGAGTTTTTTATTTCCTGTATCAATTTGCGTTTTTTCTTCTTTTTCTCCCCAAATTAAATTAATTGAAACTAGCACCACTATTAATACAATTAAAAAAAATACCAAACTTTCAATTTTCTTTTTGTTATTTCCTGTTTCTGTTTTAGAAGTCAGTTGTTTTAATTTTTCCATTATCATACTTGTTTTCCCCCTAATTTATATTTATATTTTTTTCTTCCACATTATACACTTCGCTCAAATACTTCTTTAAATTGCTTTTTTCTTTATCTGTAATAGTTGTACTTTTTACTTTATTCTCAGCTTCTTTTGAATTGTTTCCAATTTCAATTTTAATTTCATTTATACTTTGTACTTCATTTACTGTATTGCTTTGTTGCTCTTCCATTTTATTTATTTGTAATGTTATTTTTGTTAATGTACATTGTGCATCATCTTCAATTTCTAAATAAATACTTTTTACTGTATAGCCTTTTTCTTCTATTTTTTGCTCCATATCTTTTTTTAAATTGGTTGTATATACCTGTTTTATTTGATTTTGTTGTTTAATTTCTATATCTTCTTTATTACTTTTGCTAGTAACATCTATGTATGTATTAATGTCATATATACTTGAAACTCTAAATTCATTACCTGTAACTTTTGTTATTACAGGAGAAATTATGGAAAATAATATGTATACCCCTATTACAACTTTTACATATTTTTTACAATTTCCTTCTGGTAGTAACATTTCTATTATTGTTCCTATTATAACCGCTATTATTATTCCTTGTATCCAATTACTTATCCAATTCATAAATATTTTTCCTCGTCTATTATTTTTTTATACTATCTGTACATTAATCCACTATTAGTAATTTTCAGTACAAGCGTAGTTCCAACAATAAGCATTACAGATACACTGCACATAATTGCAAGTAGCATTTTAAATGTATTTCCCATTTCTTCTAATAATTTAACAATTTTCTCATCAGCTATAGGTTGACATATAGCTCCAGCTAAATAATATAATCCCATAAGTATTGCCAATTTTATTATTGGACCAACACATATTGCAATTACAACAATTACACCCACTATCCCTACAGCATTTTTTAAAATATTACTGCAACCAATTACAGTATCAACCGCATCTCCCAATATTTTACCAACAACTGGTATAAAATTTGAAACTGCTGCTTTTGTTGTTTTTGCTGTTATTCCATCAACTGTGCTACTTAAGCTTCCTTCTACCGAAATCACACCAACAAATAAGGTAAGAACTACACCTAATATCCATACAACTGTTGAATTAAAAAATTTCGAAAGCTTATCAACTTGAATTTTGTTAGATACTTTTGATATGATTGCTAATGCTGTAGATATTAATATAAATGGAAGTAAAATTGTTGTTATAAAATTTCCTATAAAAGTTATTATAAATAATATTATTGGCTCTAATATACTTGCAGACGCGAAATTTCCTGTTGTTAACATTAGCGTTATAAGTAATGGAACTAAACTATTCATAAAACCAACTAAACTTTGTATACTTGTTTTTACCATCTGAAGAATATCTGAAAAATTGGTCATAATTAATGTAACTATTAAAATATATTGTACATAATATGTAATTTGAGAAATACTTTTATTTTCTAAACCTTCACTAATGCTTTTTAAAATACTATGAATTACTATAATTACTAATATACTTCCAAGCGTTGTAGCACAATTTAAAATTTCTTTTCCTATTATGTTCACTATTGTTTTCATAATAGTACTGTTGTCTATTTTTCCTGTAATTGCAGATGTAAACAATTCATTTATATTTACATCTTTAAAAGTATTTTCTGTATATTTTTGTGCCTCTTTTATAAAGCTCGATATGTTTAGTTCATCTTGTTGTGATTGCAATATGTCTTCACTTGTTGTTTCAGTTGCATAGCAAAATGTTGGAATAAAAATTAAAAATAATATAATTATTATAAATATTTTTTTCATTTGTTTATTTCCTCGTTTTAAGGTAAAAGCTTTAATATTGTTTCTAATAAACTAGCAATTATGGGTATGGACATGGAAATAATTAAAACTTTTCCACCCAAGTCTACTTTATTAGCTATTGCCGTTTCTCCCGTGTCTTTGCATATACTAACTGTAAATTCTGTTAAAAAAGCTATTCCTGTTATTTTTATTAAAAGTATTAGAAATTCGTTATTTATTGCTGTTTTATTTGACAATGTTGTTAAAAGATTAATTATTGCACCTATCTTGTCCATTATCATTACTAAAATAAGTATTCCAGCTGATAAGGAAACATATAGCACAAATTCTGGTCTGTATTGTTTTACTATTACAATTATTATTAGTGCAATTAGTCCAACTCCAATAATTTTAATTATGTCCATTTTATGTATCTCCTTTTTGTTTTTCTTGCTGTATCAATGCTTATAGCCCAAACATTGTTCTTACACTAGTAAATAATGTACTAATTTCTTTTATTACAAGTGTAAGCACAATTATAAGTCCTGCCAATGTAGTCATCATCGCTTGATCTTCTCTACCAGCTCTTACTAATACTTGATATAACACAGCCACCAAAATTCCAATTGCTGCTATTTTAAATAATAAACTTATATCCATTTTCAATACCTTTCTTTATTTTTCTATGTATTATTAATTAAATCAAAACAATTGCAATTGTTAGTCCAGCAACTAAGCCTAATGTTCTATACATTTTTTCATTTTTTCTTCGTTCTTCTGAAGCATTTTCTAATTGTGCTGTCAAAAAATCGTTTACAACTTCAATTTCACTAAGTTGTCCTTCTAAATCAGTTTGTCCAAGCAGTCTCCCTAAATTCTGTATTACAGAAATATCTTCTTTGTTTAAATTATTTTTACTTTCTTGTAATGCTTGTACCCATGCTTCACCTGCAGGCTGTTCTTTCATTCTACTTACTGCTCTATCAAAAATAGTTCCTATGTTTCCTTCTATTTTATTTGCAATTTCCATAAATACATTTGGTATTGGTTCATAAGTAAATTTTATTTTTGTTGCAAATATATTAAGTGCATTTTTCATTTCTTTTATTTCTTTTTCTCTGTTTGCATACTTTCTCGAAAGCAATATTCCTATTATACTACTTGTAACTATAATCATAGCCAATATAAACAATCTAAATATTAACATTTTTTTCATTCCTTTCTTTTAACTCATTTAATTACTACTAAACTGCTTTTCTTTGATTTGATTTTTCATACACTAAATGTATATCTCTTTTATTGTCTAAAATAAGTATTTTATCTATATACTCTTTTGAAATTAATTGACTTAATATAGGATTTTTCATTATTTGTTCTAAACTATTTCCATGTGCTGTAAATATTCCATTTACTCCTGAGCTTACTGCATATTCAATTGCATTAATATCTTCCGCACGTCCTATTTCATCTGCAATTATTACTTTTGGGCTCATTGACCTTATTAACATTTTCATTCCAATTGCTTTTGGAATATTATCAATTACGTCTGTTCGAATTCCTAAACTGTTTTGTGATATTCCTTTATATGTAGCAGAAATTTCCCCTCTTTCATCAACTACACCACAAGTAATTCCTTTAAAATTTCTTTCAGGTATTCCATCACTTATTTTTTTTATTATATCTTTTAATAATGTTGTTTTTCCTAGGCCTGGTGGAGAAGCAATTAATGTATTCCACACCGCATTTCCATTTAATATATGTATAATTGCTTTATTACTGCAATTCAAAACTTGCCTTGCAATTCTAAAATTCAAACTACTAATATAACTTAATGTAGCTATTTTTTCATCTTTAAGTACAGCATTTCCTGTAATTCCTACACGATGTCCACCCTTTAAAGTTATAAATCCTTCACATATTTGATTTTGATATGAATATAAAGAATTGTCACATATTTTTTGTAATATTTGAAGTACTATTTCTGGTGTAGCAATATAGTTCAAAACTTTTTCTTCTATATTATTTTTTAATATTACTGGTTTTGCTGTTCTAATTCTTATTTCTTCTAAATCACTCATATTTTCATTTACTATTTTTCTTTTTAATATTTCTGGTAAAGAATTTAATATTTCTTCCACAACTTGTACCCTTTCTTTAAAATCTTTCGTTAAAAAAACATAACATATATATAAATATATATATGCTATGTTTTTAATTTTAGAACTATTTTTTTAAATTTTAGTTTCAAATATGTTACTCAAAAAGTGTCAATATTATTCTTCCCAGTTATGGTATACATTCATAACATCATCTAAGTCTTCTAACATATCTATTAATCTTTGCATTTTTGGTGCATCATTTTCGCTTAATTGAATATATGTTGATGGTACCATTTGAACCTCTGCCTCTAAGAATTCTAGTCCTTGTGCTTCTAAAGCTTCTCTAACTTTTGAAAAATCTTCTGGTGTTGTTGAAATCTCATAACATTCATCTGTTGCTTCAAAATCTTCTGCTCCACTATCTAAAGCTAACATCATCATATCATCTTCTGATAAATTTGTTGTTGTTTTATCAATTACTATTATACCTTTTTTATTAAACAAATATGATACACAACCTGTTGTGCCTAAGTTTCCACCACATTTATCAAATGCATGACGTACATCTGCTGCTGTTCTATTTTTATTGTCTGTACTTGTCTCAACTATAACCGCAACTCCATTTGTACCATACCCTTCATAAGTAATTTCTTCGTAGTTTTCGTTATTTCCAGCTCCTGAAGCTTTTTTAATTGCGTTATTTATTGTATCGTTTGGCATATTATTTGCTTTACATTTTGCAATAACATCTTTCAACTTAGAATTTCCAGCAGGATCAGGTCCACCTTCTTTTACCGCAATTAATAATTCTCTACCTAATTTTGTAAATATTTTTCCTCTTGCTGCATCTGCTTTTCCTTTTTTAGCTGCAATATTGTGCCATTTGCTATGTCCTGACATATTTTTACCTCCTTTAAATTACAATTTATATTTTACCACACATTTTTTTATTTGTGTAGTATTTGTACAAATACTTTTTGTATTTTTCCGTTTGTCATTTTTTTATTTTTGGTTTTATTTCTCATATTTTCACTATTTTCTCCCATGATAAATTTGCCTTTCCAAAATGTCCATAATTTGTTGTTTGTTTGTAAATTGGTTTCTTTAAATCTAAATAATTTATAATTCCATTTGGTGTTAAATCAAATTTTTCTTTTATTAATTCTGCTATTTCTTCTTCTGAAATATTAGCTGTTCCAAATGTATTTACATATACTGATAATGGCTCTTTCATTCCTATTGCGTAAGACACTTGAATTTCGCACTTTTTAGCATATCCATTTGCTACTATATTTTTTGCAATATGCCTTAACATATAACTTGCACTTCTATCTACTTTGCTTGCATCTTTTCCAGAAAATGCTCCGCCCCCATGTTTACTATAACCGCCATAGGTATCTACTATAATTTTTCTTCCCGTAAGCCCAGTATCACCTAAAGGTCCACCTATTACAAACCTTCCTGTAGGATTTACATATATTTTAGTATTTTCATCAATATATTTCTCAGGTACTATTGGATTTATAACTTTTTCAATTATATCTTGTTTAATTTGGTCCATATTTACATCAGCTAAGTGTTGATTTGAAATTAAAATTGCATCTATTCTTTTTGGCTTATCATTTTCGTATTCTACTGTTACCTGTGTTTTTCCATCAGGTCTTAAATATGGTATTATGTTTTCTTTTCTAACTTTTGTTAACTGCATAGACAATTTGTGTGCCATATCAATTGCATAAGGCATATAATTTTCTGTTTCATTACAAGCATATCCAAACATAATTCCTTGGTCGCCTGCACCTCCAATATCTACTCCCATTGCAATATCACCACTTTGTGTTGTAATATTTGTTTCTACTTTGCAAGTACGATAATCAATGTCTATTTTTTCATTATCATAACCTATTTGTTTTATTGTCTCTCTTGCAATTTTCTCGGCATCAATTTTTGCATTTGTGGTAATTTGACCTGCTATTGTAATTAAATTTTTTGAAGCAAAGGTTTCAATTGCCACTCTTGAGTTTTCGTCTTGTTCCAAACATGCGTCTAATATACTGTCTGATATTAAATCACATAATTTGTCTGGATGTCCTTCAGTTACACTTTCTGAAGTAAATAAATAATTCTTCATTGTTTTCCTCCTATAATATATATTTGTGGCATAATTATTATATCATTTTGTTACATAAATGCAATTATAATTTTAATAACATTACAAATAAATTTCACCTATAACTTATCGTAAACAAAAAAGTACTGGATTTATCCAGTACTCGAATATATATTTTTAATTGAAAATAACTGCCAAATTTACTCTGTTTCATCATATTCATAGTCATACTCTATTGGTTCTGGTTTTTGAACCTTAGTATACTTAGGCCTTGCTTTTGTTTGACTTATATTATTTTGTTGCTCTGGTTCTTCTTTTTCCAATATTTCTTTCACCTGTTTTTTTATCTTCTCTTGGTTTTTTAATTCTTTTTCTCTTTCTTCTTTTTTATTTTGCATATTTTTATTTAATATACCATTAGCTTTTTCTATCAAATCCGGTACATAATCTAACAATCTGTCAATTGCCGAACAATGCTCTACAGGTAATAATTTTACACTGTTTGGTTGTACTACTAAAAAAGCAACTGGCGAAATAGAAACTCCTGCACCACTTCCTCCACCGAATGGTAATCTATATTGTATAGCTTCTTCCTTTTCTCTTTTGGTATACTCATCAATTGTTTCCCCTTTAAATTCACTTCCTCCTGCTGCAAACCCAAATCCAACTTTTGAAATTGGAATTATTATTGTATTATTGGTAGTTTCTATGGGTTCACCTATAATTGTATTTACATCTACCATGTCTTTAATACTATTCATAGCTGTAAGCATAAGGTTTTCTATTGGATGTTGTTGATTGTTCATTTTTCTTTCTTCCTTTCTTTATAAAAAGTATTATATTGATAATATGTACCATTTTTATTTCAATTATACAGTTTAAATTAATTTTATATAAATTTTTATTGTAGTATAGTGGTTTTATATTATATATATACTTATTCTTTTTTAAGCTTTTTGCAAAGTATGGTAATAATGTTGATATTATTGATGCAATACTTGCTACTAAAAATGATGTTGTTACTGGACTTGTTACACCTAAATTAACATCTAAATTTAGGTATGAAATTTTAGGTTTTAGTTTTGGAATTTCTTTTAAATATTTTATTTTAAAATCTTGTCTAAATTTTTTAAAATCTTTTTTTTCTAATTGCATTTTAGAATACATTTTTCTTGTTTTTTTATCATTTAAATTAAACCATAGCCATTTTGCTTTATCAAATAAATATAGTGAAAATTCTATTTCATACTTTGCTGTATTTTTAAATTCAGTATTTGATATACTTAAATTTTTTATTTTTATATGTAATGTTGAAATTATTACTAAAATTATAAAGGTTAATAATAATGCTAATATTCCAAACAAAATTAAAACTAATATCATTATAACCTCCTTACTTTCGAAGTTATTTAATATTAGTTTTTCCAATTTTATATTTTTTATACATTTTATATATTTAAACTTTTTTAGCTTTCTGTACAGTAATATCTCCAAATAGTTCTTCTTGCTGTGTAATAACCTTGCTTCTTCTAGAAAGTTCTAATAGTCCTGTAAATGCAGTCATTATCTCTTTTTTATCACATTTTTTTAATGGAAATAATTTGTTAAAAACAAATTGCTTTTTACGAATAAGTTCTTTGAACATTACCTTTAATTTGCTTTCAACAGTATATGTATCTGTAATGGCAATTTGCTCAATATTTTTAGCATTTTGATTTAATTTTTGTGCATTTCTTTCTATTATGTTTTTATACATTTCTGAAATTACTTCTTTTGTATATGTTACTTCTAATTTTTGTTTTGGTAATTCAATAATTTCTGGATTTCTAAATACTTTTCTTGAGTTGTTTTCCAAATATTGTTTCAATGTTTTAGTAATTTCTTTATATTTTTTATATTCTATAATTCTTCTTAAAAGCTCTTCTTCAGTAAGTTCTTTTTCATCTTCTACATCATTTGGAAGTAATGTTTTTGATTTTAAATATAGTAACGTAGACGCCATTATTAGAAATTCACTTGCTATTTCCAAATTAAGCTCTTCCATAGCATTTAAGTATTCTATATATTGGTCTGTAATTTCACTTATTTTCACGTCACAAATATCCATTTTATTTTTTTCAATCAAATGGCACAATAAATCTAATGGTCCTTCAAAATTTTCTACTTTTACTTTGTATTTATTTGTTTCTAATGTTAGTACATTTTGCATTTACTTTTTCCTTTCTTGTAACATAGTTTATTTATAACTCACAATTTTCAAAAGCTTCTTTAATTGTTTTTGAAGAATAACCTTTTCTGTATAAAAATTGTTCTATATTTTCTTTTTCCACTTGATTTTGTTTTTTAAATATAATTTTTTCAGCACATTTTAATTCATATTCTTGTATTTCATCTTCATGCTTACTAAAATATGTATCTATTATGTCACTATTTAAACCTTTTGCATATAGCTTATTTTTCATTTCTTTTATTGATAATGTATTTATTGCCATAAATTCATTTACTGCTCTTTCAATATAATTTTCATCATTTATGTAACCAATTTCTTTTAAATGTTCAATAACATCTTCTAATAAATTTTGACATTCAGAAGAAGAGAACTTCTGAATTATCTCTTTTTCAGTTCTCTTCTTATACATTATGTATTTTAATACTTTAGTTTTTAGTTTGTCAAATTCTTCTATATTTTCATAATTATTGTACAATGTATTCACCTATTATTCTTCATCTTCTAATGGCTCTTTTTCTTGTTCAGGGTCAATTTCTTCTTCTCCTAAACTTTTTTCAAATGCTTTTTCATAATTTGCTCTAATTTTACCTTCTATTTCTTCTGCAATTTTTGGATTTTTAGCTAAATAATCTTTAACATTTTCTCTACCTTGTCCAATTCTGTCGCCATTATAACTAAACCATGAACCGCTTTTTTCTACTATGTCTAAATTAACAGCTGCATCTAATATATTGCCTTCTTTAGAAATTCCTTTTCCATAAATTATATCAAATTCAGCTTCTCTAAATGGTGGAGCCACTTTATTTTTTACAACTTTTACTCTTGTGCGGTTACCTATAACTTCTCCGTCTTGTTTTAAGCTCTCTACTCTTCTAATGTCTAGTCTAACTGAAGAATAGAACTTTAATGCTCTTCCACCTGGTGTTGTTTCAGGGTTTCCAAACATAATTCCAACTTTTTCTCTTAATTGGTTTATAAATACTATTACACATTTAGATTTATTTATTACACCTGCCAATTTTCTTAATGCTTGTGACATTAACCTTGCTTGAAGACCAACATGTGCATCTCCCATGTCGCCATCAATTTCTGCCTTTGGTACTAGTGCTGCAACCGAGTCTACTACAATAATGTCTAATGCACCACTTCTAACTAATGCTTCTGCAATTTCAAGTGCTTGCTCACCAGTGTCTGGTTGAGAAACTATAAGCTCATCTATATTTACTCCTAAATGTTTTGCATAAACAGGATCTAATGCGTGTTCAGCATCAATAAAAG
>CAZUAJ010000002.1:0-59501 GCA_964618105.1 uncultured Clostridium sp.
ACCCCTGATTTATAGTTTGACACTACTTTTCCTAAATATTGACCTACATTTTGTTTTGTTAATGTTACTTCTGAACCACCTATTGTTACTTTTGGTGATTGGTCTTCTGGTGTTTCTCCGCCACCTGTTGTGTTTCCTCCTGTTGTGTTTTCTTCTTCATTTCCACCTGTTTCACCATTTTCCATTCCGCTTAATGCTTCATCTAGCCAATTAATTAAACTACTAATTTCATTTTTATCACTTTCTATTGCATTTTCCATTTTGTTTTGTGCTTCTTTTGCTTTTCCTACTATTCCATTATCTCCTATTATTGCATTTATACTTATTCCTGCTAATATTAAAAGTACCACAATAGTTACAACTAAAGTTATTAATGTAACCCCTTTTTTATTTTTTAGTATTTTTTTCATTTGTTTCTCCTTTTCTGCATAACTTTTCTTCATAAATAAATTATATAAGAATATGACATTTAATGTCAATAGAAAAACATAGAAAAAGTGACATATTTTGTCACTTTTTTATTTTATAATTTGCTTATAACTTTTGTAACTATTACAGTCATGTCGTCTTTTTTCATTCCAAATTCATTGTCAATTGCTTCATTTAATATTATGTTTGCTATTTGTTGTGAATCATCTGAATTAATATCTTCTAATAGATATTTTACCCATAATTCTTTATTTATATATTCTGTATTTGAATCTATTATTCCATCACTGCACATTACTAATATATCACCATCTTCTAGGTCATAATCATATACAATTAAATCATTTTTTGCTATTATTCCTGTTGGAAGTGTATGTGATTTTAGTAATTGCACTTCTTTGTTTCTTTTAATAAAGGTTGGACATGCTCCGTTTTTTATAAACTCCATATTTCCAGCAAATAAGTCTAATATTTGAATGTCTAAGGTAGTGTACATATCTTCTTTTGTATTTGCTATTAAGCTTGAATTTATTAGTTTTAAAGATGTTTCTTTATCAAAACCAGCTTTTAGCAATTTATCTAACATATTTATTGCAATTTTACTACTTTGATTAGCTTCTTTTCCTGAACCCATTCCATCACTAATTGCTAATAAATATTTCCCATCATCTAGTTTTGTTTCTAAATGGCTGTCTCCGGAAACTTTTGAACCTTCTTTTGTTGATGCAGCTACACCAATTTGCAATTTGTAATTATCTTCAGAATAATATGTAAATTTACAATTGTTTATTTCTTCTCTTATGCCACAATTTTGAGCTTGTATTACAAATTTGGTTTGTAGTACTTTTTCTAATATTTTTGCTATTTTTTTAATGTTACATTTTTTTCCTTCTATGTCATCACATAATTTTGTAAATACATCTACAAAAAAACGTCCTGAAGCATTTTGTTTTATTTTTATATCACTTACATCAATTTCTTTTTGCTTTAATAAATTTAATATTTCTTTTTTTTGTGTTTCATAAGGTGTTTTTTCTTCTTGCTTTATTTCTTCTGCCATTTTTGATATTGCTTCTGAAACACCTTCTAGTTGTGAAGATACATTTTTCTTATTTTCTTGCATTTTCATTTTCCAAATGAAATTTACCTTACTTACTCTATATGCAGAATTTATTGCTTTTATCATTTTAGATATATCATTTTCTGTTTGTGTTCCTTTTTTATTAAATCCTACTATGTATAAATTATGTTTTTCAAAAATATTTGCTAATTCTTTTTCAGTAATTATTTCATTTTTTAATAAAAATTCAAAAATTTCATCTACAATTCCACAATTGTTTTCACAAATATCGTTATAAAGTAAGTTGTTTTCTAGTTCTGAAATATTTACATCTAATTCTTCTTTAAAAATTTGCTCATTTGATAATTCTTGTGCATTAACATCTTTTTCTTCTAATACTGTACTTGCAGCTTCTTCATAGCTTTTAGCTAAATCTGCTATTGTTTCTGACATACTATTTAATTTAGTTATAGTTTCTTGATTTGATGTTAATGCTCTTGTTGTAGTTTCTGGTAATAACTTTTCTTTTCCATATAAATCTTGTATGTCAATTTTAAATCTTTTTGGAACAGCAAGTAAGCCTAATGATGCTATTAGAATTTCTTGTATTAATATAATTGATGAAGTATTTCCATTAGCCACATAAGTTAATATTACATTACCTATTATAAATCCTATTATAACACCAATTTTGCCAAGCTTATAAAATATTCCTGCTATTAAACCTGATATTGCATAAGAAGCCACCATTATTGGCTCATTGTTTGCAATTATTCCAAGTACAGTGCCTATTGTTATGCCACTTGTTGCACCAACTAACATTCCGTTTTTCCAGCCTAATATTAATACTAGCAAAATGCTTAAAATGTTTCTTATACTGTAACCAAATATTTTTAAGTCTTGAAATGCACAAAATGTAATTGCTAATAACAAGCTTGTACCTATTACTTCTTCTATTGAAAATGCTTTTTTTATACCAATTTCTTTTAACATTGGTATTGAGTTTGTAAATATTTTATAAAATACATAGCTTGATATTGCAAGCATAACACTTGTTAACAAATCATAAATATAAAAATTTGTAAAAAGCATTGGAACAACTTGTACTAATAGTACTGCAAAAAATAAATGTGGTCCCATTTTTGATTGCTCATTTATACTATCTTGTTCTTTTGGTCTTTTAATTAAAACTAATACAAAGAATACAAGTGTTGTTAAAAAATATGTTAATAAGCTATTTGTTCCAAATGAAATAAATGTACCTAATAATGTTAATATATAACTAATTCCAATTGGCATACGATTACTTAACATTGCTGTTAGAAAGCTAATTGCAAATGGGCTTAAGCTTAGCATAATGTTTTGACTATTAAAACCTACCATTGAAATCATAAATGATATTATATAAATAGCAATATTTTGCACACTAAAAAGATTTGTTAATATTTGCTTAACAGACTCCTTATTGTTATGTTTATTTCCTTTTTCTATATTATTAAACACTTTTTTACCACCCCTACTTTTTTTAATTTTCATATATTTTAGTACAATATTTCTAAAATGTTTGTCGTTTTTGGTATGAAAATAAAAAAAGTTTTCTATCTTTTTTGCTATCTTTAGTGTTTTTATTTGCTTTTTCTCTTTTATATTTTATATTTTACATTATTTTTATTTGTTTTTCAATATATGAAAATATATTTTAGCTTAAAAAAGAAACCTTATAGGCGTTTGCCTATAAGATTTCTTTTGATTTTATTTTTTAAGAACCTTTTTCTTAATTATAATTATTCCTACTGATAATAATGCAAATACTGCAACTCCTACACCTAAGTATAAGTAAGTTTGACCAAATGGTGGTAAAATAATTATTTTTTCTGCTTTTGCAGAATCAACTTCTGCTGGTGCTTCATTTGGTTTTTGGTTACCTACTATAGAGTATGCCATTCTTCTACCTACTGTATTAGAATATTGAACAATTTCTGCAATGTTATCATAAGTCATATCATCTGAAGTGTTTTGTGATGTAATAGTTTGTGTTAATACTAATTTTTCACTTGTTGACTCTTTTGGTGATAATTTTTTATTTAATTTTTCTGTTTGTATAATTGTAGTATTATTTATTGCATTTTTTACATCATCACTTACATTTAAACTGTCTTTTGATGCAATTTGCCAATTTGAATTGTCTACTTCTCTGTATTGTAAATTGTTGCTTACATAATCTACTATTATATCTCCTGAAGTTTTTACTATATCTCCTGATTTTACACCTTTATAGTAGAATTCTTTTCCTGTGTAGTCTGTTTCACCCACATTTTGTAATGTAAATTTGTATTCTATTTTAATTGTTGCTCCATGCATTAATTCTGAGTCTACAATAGCTTGAATTAATCCGTTTTTTCCGCCTGTATATAGTGAACCTACTAAACTATTTACATCATTTTGACTTGCATTATATTTGTATGCACTATTATATGATTTATAATATTTTGAGTTATTTATTAAGCTATAGTTTTTGCCTTTTGTCCATGATAAGTCTGGTACTGCTTCTTTTGCATCATATAATATAGTTCCATTAGCTAGTGTAATTTTTACATTTTCAACATGTTTATTTAATTCTAATTGAGCTTTTGGTCTTTCTGTTAGTCCTAAATCAACATCTTTAATGTGATAATTATTTTCTTCTGTATTTGTAATTATTCTATTATATTCAACTTCTATTGAAATTACTCCAGTTTCCGCCTTCATTTGAGTATTCTTATTTACACTTGTTGAATTTGCTAATGTTTGAGCTAATTGATTTGTAACTCCATGGTAATTATTACTGCTATATTTGTTTACGTCTTCTCTATAACTCCAAATATCTTTTGCATCAGATACTAATTTTTCATTTGATTTTTTAATGCTATATCCATAGCTTCCTGATGTATTTTGATTTTCAGTATCTGTGTAACCAGAATATACTTTTTTACCTAATTCTTGTGCTGCACTAATTATTTTTTCAGATGCATCTTCAAAATTTGTTCTACCGTTTTGGTCTATACCTTTTTGATATATTGTTGATTTGTAATCTTGACCATTGTATTTTGCATTATATTCTCCACCATAAGTGAATCTTATAACATAGTCCCCTGGTATATAATCTTCAAATAAATAAGTACCATCTGAACTTGTTTTTTGTTGGTTAGTATTTCCTAGTGTCGTTGTTTTCCAAATATATTCTTGCCCATTTGCTAATTTTTCTACTAATTCAACTTTTATGTTTTCTATACCAGCATTTTTTTCATTTCTTATGCCATCACCAATTATTGATTCACCAACAACTTCTGTTCTTAAGTCTTCCCATACAGTACCATTTATTTTTCTAGTTTTACTTTCATCATAGAATACTCTTAGTCCTTTTGCTCTATCTGTATCGTCTTCATATTCTTTTTCGTTTTGTAAATCATTTTTATCAACATTACCTGGTACAGAGTCTATATCTAATAGCCCGGCATAGTCTTTTGAGCCTTTTACAACTTCATTTGGCAATTCAGTATTATCTTCATAATATGATGTATAGCCATTAATTTCTGCAACATTAAATTTTGCTTCATTTTCATTTTGATCTAAAATTACTTTTTCATTTTCTTTATTTACTTGGAAAGTTAAATAAATACATTCTTTTTCTCCTGCTGCTAGTTGTTTATCTTTTAGTCCATGAACATAGATTACACCATTTTTTTCGTCGCTGTCCACATTTTTAGCATTTGAAATATATTTTAAATCTTCTTTATCCATTGTTTTAAAGTATTCATCATTGCTAAATGAATTGTTGTCATAAGTTACCCATGATAAGTCTTTTCTGTATTTATAGTCACTATCAAAGTAGTCTGCTACTTCATCAATTGTATTTAAAATACCTCTTGATTGATTTCTAAGTGTAATTTTGTATGTTATAAATACTTCTAACGCTTTTCCACCATGTCCTTGTTCTCCATTATATTGTGCATTTGGATCATAATTCCAGTCTGTTTTAAATACTTCTCTATTATAGCTTCCATTATAATAACTTACATCAGATAGTCTTACACTTATGTCCCAATTATTTTCGTCATTATCATTTGCTCTATTGTATGTATATATTTCGGTCTTTCCATTTATTTTTGTGACAGCTCTAAATACGTCTTTCTTTAAGGCTATGTCATTAATTTTTCTTCTTACTAGACCTAAATCAATATAAAATTGACCCGGATAAAGTGGTTTATATACTTTTGATCCAACTACAACATCTGACATATTTGAAAATTGCGCATTTCTAGCTTCCGAACCTGTTGAAAAACTTTCTTTTGAGTTTATAACAAATTCATCATAATATGGATATAAATCAAATCCGCCAACATTTTCAACCTTTCTTGATTTTGTATATGCTAAAATTTTACAATTGTTTATAAATTTTTCTTGATCTTTGTCTGGTTTTTTTGTTGCACTATTTAATTCATTTGTTTCTACTATTATTCCATTTTCTATTGCAAAGAAACTATCAATTACACCGTCTTGTACTAATTG
Source organism: uncultured Clostridium sp. (assembly GCA_964618105.1). Classification (GTDB taxonomy): domain Bacteria; phylum Bacillota; class Clostridia; order TANB77; family CAG-508; genus CAG-273. Next base: position 6,038 of record CAZUAJ010000002.1, read on the forward strand.
TTGCATTGAATATACTTTTCCACCCTTATAATTATTGGGGTAAGCATTGATTTTTGAGAATTTTTCATTTAATTCTTCTCTTTCGGAATCTTTTTCAGTAGCTTTTGATGTAGTTAGCCATTGACTTGAATTATATTCTGGTCGACTATATGTTGTTGGTACATATAATTGTCCATTATATTCAAATGTTACATAATATTTTTCTTGAGAATCAAGGTCATTAAATATGTAACAACCTGTTTCATCTGTTAAAGTTTCATTTACTTTTTTATTTGATGAATTATATATTTCAACTTTAATATTTGGTAATGCAACATCATTTTTATCTCCACTTACGCCATTATATGGTGTGTTTTGCTTATCATTCAAGCCTCCATCTACCCATACATATCCTGCTAAATCCATTGTAAGTTTTTGCTCTAATTCTAGTTCAAGCTCTTGTTCATAAAGTTGTCTACCTGCTGTTGCTGACATTAGCCATTGTTGTTGGAATTCATCCAAATAACATGTTGTTTTACAGCTATAATGATCATAATCATAACATGAAGATGTACAGTTACCTTCTTCGTCATCATTATGTATTGGGTGATAGTGATCTTGTTTCTCTGCATGAGCATAAGATACAATATATTTAACTCCACGTAATTTCGAATAATTTCCTTCTGCAACCATATATTGGAACTTTACTTTTATTTTTATTTTGCTAACAAAATTTTTATCGCTAGGATTTATCCCAGCATTTGGATTTTCAAATATTATTTCAAAATCTTGATCTGGTTCTGGATATACTTGCTCTGTTTCATCAACGAGCATATTGTCTGCTTCAAAAAATTCTGGTTCTTTTTCTTCTGTTCCTATAACAAATTTTTGTATATCAATTCTTTCTTTTACTATATCTCCGCTTTTATTGTAACCAATTACATATATATCTGATATTCCACCAAAAGCAATGTTTCCATAAATTCCTGTTGTATAGCTTAAATTTAATGGACCAACTGCATAAGTTTGAGAAGCTGAGTCAACTTTTGTATATACATCATCTATATTTGTATTATCTTCTGGAGCTAATCCTTCTTTACCCGCTTCTTCATTTTTTAATATTTCATCATAATATGTTGCATAATCTATTGCTTCTTTGTCATATATTGATGGTCCATCATGTCGTGAACCCCAGCCTTGTATAATTAGTCCCCAGTCAATTGTTTTACCATTTACTTCTACTTTATTTGTATTCCATAAAGCTTTTTGTTTTTCTTCACTCCATTGACCATTTGGTTCTTCTGAAACTATGTATGAAACTGCTGGTGATAAATCCCCGCCACCATAATCTTTATATACTGGTGGTGTTTTATATCCTTCTCCAACTGTTGAAGCACAGCCACAGCTAGATTCATAAGGTTTTTTTCCGCCGCCTGGTGTATGTGCTTCATATTCTAAAGCACTATAATTTCCGTTATACCTTTGGCTATATCTAATGTCATATCCGCCATCTTAAAGGAGAACCTGGGTTTATACAATATATTTCAAATCCACCATAGGTTGGAAGTTCAAAAGAATTCATATTTTCTGGTAATGCTTCCCATAAACCTGTTTCAACACTTTTTAGCGGATAAGAAAGTTCTTCTACAACAGAACTTGATGATACTGTTCCTTTTCCATTTTTTACTTCTGCTTGTACATCATTATTAATAAAATAGAATAAACCCAAGAATATTGCAATTGTCATTATGTTTGTAAAAACTATTTTTATAATCTTACCCTTCATGTTTTTCTCCTTTCTTTTTAATTTTTATTTAAAACTCTTTTTTTAATTTCAAATATACCAAATCCAATTATTGCCACAACTGCTAACATAAGCACAACATAAAATGTTATTTGAGCTCCTGTTACAATACCTATTACAATATCTGCTTTTGACATATCGTCTTCATCTTCTTGTTTATTTGCTATTGTTGAGTCTATGTCTTTTAGACCTTGTTCATTATAGCTTTCATATATTTCTGCATTATTGTTTAGTATTCCAATACTGTCTTCTGTTATTTGTTTTAATAAAATTAATGTAACTTCTTTAGATTCACCTGGATTAATAACTGTATTTTCTAAACTTGTATTATATACATTTCCGTCTTTTGCTAAATACCAATCTTTGTTTAATTCTGTGTTAAATACAACTCCTTTTGGTAAATAGTCAGCTATTTTTTTTGCATATCCTGCAACTCCGCCTTGATTTGTAACAACAATTTTATATTCAATAACAATACTGCTTTTTCCAAGGTTTTGTTTTAATACTTCTATTTTAGTATTTTTTACATCATTGTATTCGAATGTTTCTGTTCCTGATGTTGGAGTTGTTCTTGTTATTTTAGTAATATATTTGTCTAATTTTAAGTCAAATTTTTCTGCCACATATACACCAATGTCTATATCTCTTATATTGCTATTTGTTATTTTTATTGAATCAGATATACCTACTATTGTTTTTACACCATTTACAGTCATATTTATATCAATTACATCTGAATTAAGTGTTTCGTCTACACCTTTTTTCTTATATTCTGTAAGGTTGTAAATTCCATTTCCATAATCAAATATTACAAAGTACTCATTTGGTAGTAAATTATCAAACTGATATTTTCCTTGACTATCTGTTGTTGTTATTTTTTCTGCATCTGTTTGAGTATCTTTTACAATTTTACTTGTTTTCTTATATGCAAGCATTACTTTAATGTTTGATAGTAGTTCTTCTTCTTCATCTCTCATGCCGTTTTTATTACTGTCAATCCATGCTGTACCTGTTATTTTATATGTACTTGTTGTTGGATTGCTTGGATTACTTGGAGTGGTTGGCAATTTGTGTGCTTCTTCATTATATTCTATTATATTAGTTACAGAATTTGTTGCTGTTTCATTCAATCCATTTGCACTAATTAAAACATTATTAATTATTTGTTTATCATTTTTATCTGGTAATAAATTTGCTTTTGCTATTATTTTTATTTCTTTACTTTCACCAACTTCTAAACTTGTGATTGTAATTTCCACTTTTCCATTATTAAGTTTATTTGTTTTTTGTTCTTTTCCTGCATATTCATATATTGCTTCTTCAAATGTTAAACCTTCTGGCAAGCTATCTTTTATTTTTATATTATTAATGGTAGATTTACCACTGTTTGTTATTTTAAAGCTATAAGTAACATTTTCTGTTTCTTTTATATATTTAGGTGTTGATGTTAACTCTGATATTTTTAAGTCTATAATTTCTAATGCATATTCAGAAATATTAGAATAATGTTCTTCAGTTCCTTCTGCTTTAGCTTTTGCCATTAAAGAAATGTTTCCTTCAAATTTTTCTATTCCAATATTAAGCATAATTACTTTTTTAATATCTATAGTATCTATTTTTATTGTTAATACATTAGATGTTTTATCATAAGTTATACCTTCAGTAGTGCCATTTTCTGATGACCAACTTTCTTTAATAATTGCATCTTTATATGTAGTTCCTTTTGGTAAAGGTATTGTTATTACTGTGTTGATTAGTTTACCACTTCTTGAAATGTTTTTTACATTTATAGTGTATTCTATACTTTCACCGTTTTTTAGTACAATATCTTCTGCTATATTACTAGACATATTAATTTCGATTTTACCTTCTTGTAAATTAATAGTACATTCATTAGAAGGAATTTCTCCTTCTAGTCCATTAGAAGATACATATATTTTGTTGCTAACTACTTTTGGGAATCTTGTTTTTTCATTTAGTTCTTCTTTTGTTATGTCTTCAGCTGTTGAAAGTGCTGAACTTTTATTCATTTTTAAATAATAACAAATTTCCTTACTTTCACCAACTTTTATTGTACCTATATTGATAGTTTTTGTTGTATCATCAATTTCAAAAAATCCATTTCCTGTAACATAGTCTATAAATTTAGTATATTCTGGCAATGGAATTCTAACTTTGGCATTTGTTGCATCTAAGTTCCCAGTGTTTTTTATAGTTGCTTTCATTTTTACAATTTGGCCTTCTCTTACAGTTTCTGCTGTTGATTTTAATTCTATTGATAATTCTGGGCCTGACCCTGTTGTTAATTTTACTATAGGTGCGGTTTTTGATTCAAATATTTCACCAAGTGTTGAAATATTTGTATAATATACTTTATACACTTCATTTACTGTATTGTTATATGTAATACCTTCTGGTATTTCAATTTGATATATTATTTCTAATGTTTCTCCATTTTTCATTTCATAGTCATTTAATACTATCATGTATGATTGTACATTTGCTGTTTTTTCAGTATTCCAGTTATTGCTTTCATTCAATTCTTTTGTTGCTTCTGCATTTTCTGAATAATAAACTGTGTATTTTGAAGTGTCTATTCCTTTTAATGTTACATTTCCTACTAATTTTGTACTAAATGTTGAACCTAGTTCTTTTTCTGTGTCTATTTCCTTATTGCCTTTTACTGGTATTCTACCTAATATTACAATGTCTTTAATATTATTGTTATAATTATTTATTACTTTTCCAGTAATTGTTGCCGTTCTTTTTTCTGTATAAGTTTTTATTGTTCCTGTTATTCCTTCATTTGATATTGACAATAATTCTTTTTCACCTTTTGCATAATTTGAAACACCATTTGCAGTAATTATTCCTTGTGGTGCTACAAAGTTTAATTTTGTTTCAACTGTTCCTTTTGCGTTTGTAGCAACATCATTTGAATTTACATATTCCATTGTTATTTTGTTTTCATTGTTTGGTGTTAATTCTCTTGCTTTTATGTTTGTGTTAAATATAATTATTGTTCCTTTATATTCAGCATCTATTGTATATTCTGTTTGTTTTCCTTCTAGTTCTACATTAATTACTATTTGTCCATTTTCTTTTACTAATTGTAAATCTTTTATTTTTAATCCATTTGACATTAAAATATCATAGCTATTTATTTTGAATTTTGAAATATGTTCAGGAAATTTTATTTTTAATTTTGTATTTGAGTATAAAGCATTGTTCACACTTGATGTGTCTAGTACTGCTCTTATTTCTACATTTTCATTTTCTACAGCTGTTGTTAAGTCTTGTTTGTTTACTTCAACACTTATAATTGTTTTTGGCTCTGCTAATGATATTTCAGTTGTTTCATTGTTTAGTTGTAAAGCTAATTTAGTAAATGTTTTTAATTGTTGTTTTGAATAATTGATATCTTCTTTTATTGCTTTTTGTACATTAATAGTTAATTGTCCTTCTGTAACAGGTTTACTTGTTAATATTGTTAATTTATTGTTGTTTAATGAATTAATGTCTAATACATAATTATTATTTTCTACAGTTGATGTTTTATTTATAGTTCCGATTTTAGTTTTTTGCATATCATATATTTCAATTTTTCCTTCTTCTCCAAGGATTTTTTCAAATACATTTTTTGCTATAGTTATTGTTTTATTGTATGCATAGTTGTTATTTGATATTGTTGTTGAATTTTTTTCTCCATCTTTTGTTACAAATTGGTCAACTTTTTGTTCAAATTTTATTTCTTCTGTTAGTTGTGGTGCACTTACTATTGCATTATAACTTACATTGTATGTTGTTTCCTTTTTGCTTTTTGCATCATAGTTTGCATACATTTGTCCTTTTGCTATACTTGTTTCTGAACTAACACTATAGTCTACTAATTCTCCTACTGTTTTATTTGCTTTTATTTCAGTATTAGTCTCTTCTATTTTTATGGTTTTGTCTTGATTACTATATACTTTTATGTTTCCACTTATTTTTAAGTTTGTATCAATTCCGTGTTCAACAGAGAAGTCATGGATTTGCTTATTTTCATATACAAATGTAACTAAGTATTCGTCACTTACATTTTTAAGCCAAGCTATTTTATTGCTTAAGTTTTTAACATTAATTGTTAAGTTTCCTGTTTCTGCATTGTATGAATAGTTTTCGCTATTAAAGTTTAATCCATTTTTTTCACCGTTTGTTGCTTCAGTTTTATTTGCAACTACTGTAACCAATGTTGGTTTATTATTATTAATTTCTGGAACTTGAATATTAAGTTCTGTTTCTTTTGTTGGTACAACGTTATCTTTTATTCCAGAATTTATTTTTGCTTGTAAAATAACTCCTTGTTTTTCTTCAGTAGCATAAGTAATGTATTTTGTTAATTCTGCTTTTACTTCTGGTTTAATTTCATTGTCTGTTGTTACATCCCAAGAAAGCTTGTTTATAATTTCTTTTGAAACATTTTTTTCTTTTGCATTGCTATTTATGTATGTTGCTGTAAATACAGTTTTTGTTTCTTTTGAAAAATTATCTACTGCTACTTCATTTGATTTTAAAATATTAATTGGTACCTCTATTTTTACATTAGAGCCACCATTTATTTTATTTAATAAAATTTTGTTGTTTTCTATATCAACATTTTGAATATTTAAATCGCTAATTGATTTATCAATTTCAAAGTTTGTATTTTGAAAGCTTATTACTCCTTTTTCTAAATAACCTTTTCCACTTACTTTAATGTCTAGATACATTTTGGCAGTTGAGTTCATTTTTTCTGTTTTAGTATGACTTCCATCTTCAAAATATGCATTAAATTCTACATTTTGTTCTTGTGTTTTAGAGTTTTGATTTAATATTTCATTTTCTGATAATGCATAGGTTATTCCATAAACTCCTATAACTGACAAATTTGCGCTCATTAAGCACATTAGTAATAATACAGCTATTAGTTTTTTTAGTAGTTTGTTCATAGCTTCCTCCTTATATTTTTTATATTACATCATATTTTATTATACGACATTTTTTCGCATTTTTCAATGTTTTTGCAAGTTTTTTAATTACTTTTTTTGTAATTTTTTCTTATATTTATAATTATATGCTTATATTTTATCATTTTTATGCTTTTTTTCAATTAAAAACTGCTTATAAATAGCTAAAAAAGCGGTGTTTTACTTACGGAAATTCTATAAATATTTGAAATATTAAATTTGTATTACATTTTTTAATTATTCACATTTTTAAGCTTGTTACATATAATATTATAGTCTTTAAAACATATATTATATTGAGGTGATTATATGAATAACAAAATTGATATGGCACAACTTATGAACATAATTTCTAAAATGGACAAAAAAGATTTAGAAAATAATCTTTCTAAAGTTAGTCAAATGCTTAATTCTAAAGATGCTGACAACATTATAAGTCAAATAAAAAAGAATAATAATATTAACTAATATGGAGGGAATTTTATGAGTGAAGATATGTCAGAAATTTTACAAAAAATGAATGAAATGCTTAAAAATAATGAAATACCAGATTCTATAAAAAACATGATGGGTAATTTAAATTTAAATTCAGATGGCATATCTTCTAAAAATTCTACGGAACAGGACACTTCAGAAAATTCTGATTCAAATATGCCAAATTTTGATATTGACACTATGTTGAAAATGAAGTCTATTATTGATAATATGAATAAAACTCAAAATGACCCTAGGGCTAATTTGCTTAGGTCTTTAAAACCGTATTTGAAAAAAAGCAGAAAGGATAAAGTTGACCAGTATATAAAATTATTTAGTATGGGAAAAGCTTTTGAAATTTTAAATCCTTTAGGTGGTGATAAGAAAAATGATGTATAATTACCCTTTTTCTAGTTTTCCATATTTTAGAAGATATTCTACTTCTGCATATACATATACTCCAAAGCCTTCTACTTTTGTGCCACAAAGTCAAAGCAAAAACTTTGTTGGAAATTCCAAAAAAAATTTTAATAATAATTCAGATAATGTTTCCTCAAAAAAGCAGGATTCTTCATTTCATTGTGGACTTAGTTTTTTAGACAATTTTTTTAATCAACAAGATAGAAATAAAGATGAAACATATTTTGATTTATTTGGATTAAAATTATATAATGATGATCTTTTACTTATTGGGCTTATTTTCTTTTTATATAAAGAAGATGTTAAGGATAAATATTTATTTATTGCACTTATTTTATTGTTATTAAGCTAAAAATTGAATTCTAAATAATTTATTTTAAAATAAATTATTTAGAATTTTTAAGCTTTTATTATATTAAAATAATTTCTCCTTCTTGATTTACATAAGCATAGGTTTTAGGTTCAGATTGTTCTTCATTGTTTTCACTTTTTTCAATTTCTTTTACAATGTCTGCAATACGAATTTGTACTGAATTTATAGAAACTGCTGCTATTATAGCTTCTTTATTTCCTTTTGCTCCTGCGTGTGCCATTCCTCTAAGGTTTCCAAGTACAACTATGTTTTCTTCTGCTAGCACTTCTGCTCCTGCATTTACATCTCCTATAATTACTAAACTACCTTCAAATTCAATTTTTTGACCAGACCTAAGTGAACCTTTATAAAATTTTGTATTTGATGTTGCAATTTCTTTATTAAAACTTTTTTTTATGCCATATAGTCCTAGTTTTTTTACTTCTTCATTAGTTTCTAAATCTTTTTCCAAATTTTTCATCGTTTTAAATCCCCTTTATTTAAATTATCTATTAACTTGAGTAGATGGAATTGCACTAAGATCTTCATTTACATTTTTAGCATTCATTCCAAAGTACTCTTTTATTATACTTTTTGCTGTATCTCCAACATTTCCTCCTGAGCCAGCATTTTCAATTAACACTACAACCGCAATTTCTGGGTCATCATAAGGTGCAAACCCCGCAAACCAACCATTAACTTGATTGTTTATTCCTGTTTCTGCTGAACCAGTTTTTCCTCCAATTTCTATTCCTAAGTCAGAAAAAACATAATATGCCGTTCCTCCTTCTTCACTTGTAACTCCTTTCATTCCTTTTAAAATAGCGTTTAAATTTTCTTTTTTTATATTTAGGTCATCAATTTTTTGTATGTTTGTAATTCCTAATTTTTCATTAACTTTTTGTTCATATTCTTTTTTAGGAACCTTGTTTCCATCTGAATCTATAATTGATTTTATTAAACTAACATCTACAGTTTTTCCACCATTTGCAATCATACTTGTATATCTTGCTATTTGAATTGGAGTATAGCTGTTATAGCTTTGTCCTATAACTGCTGACAAAGTATCACCTAGTTGCCATTGCATATTTGTTGTGTCTTCACATTGTTTTTTTAGGTCAACTATTCCACTTATTTCTCCAGATAATTCAATTCCAGTTTTTATTCCTAATCCATAAGCTTTTGCATATTTAATTACTGGGTCTATTCCCATTTTATAACCTAGCTCATAGAAAAAATAATTGCAGGATTTTTTTATTGCTTCTGTTACGTTTAAATAGCCATGTCCATAGTGCCTGTCTGTGTATATCCAACATGCTGGGTTATGTCCTCTTGGGTATATACCTGTATCATTAATAGTTGTACTTGTTGTTATTATATTGTTTTCTAGTGCTGCTGTTGCAACTACCATTTTAAATACTGAGCCAGGTGCATATATTCCTGATATAGCTCTGTTATAATAATTATTGCCTTTATTATATTCTTCTAATTTTTTTTGACTTATTCCTGTTATAAATAGCTCTGGGTCATAGTCTGGATAACTTGCTAATGCTAGTACTTCACCTGTTTTTACATTCATTACAATTGCCGCTCCTGCTTTTGCATTGTATTTTTCTCCATAATCTCCATTCGCTATTTTTTTTATGTTTTTTTCTAATGCTTGTTCTGTTACTTTTTGTAAATTTGCATCTATTGTTAATATTACAGTATGCCCTGCTTTTGCTTCTTCTGCAATATATTCTTCTGTAATTGTTCCGTCTACAGACATGTCAACTTGTCTAACTCCGTCTTCACCTTTTAAATATTCTTCTAAAGTATATTGAATTCCTGTTTTCCCTATAATATCATTTATATCATATTTTTCTTTATTTGCATTGTATTCATCAGGTGAAATTGAGCTAACATAGCCTAATATGTGAGATGCCAAACTTCCATAAGGATATGTTACTATAGGTGTAGTTACAACAGCTGTTCCTGGAAAGCTAATGCTTTGCTCTTTTATTTGATTAGCACTTAAATAACTAATGTTTTTTGATATTGTTACTGGTTTTATGTTGCTATAGCCATTTCGAGAAATTTCATATCTAACCACCATAATTTTTCTTGCTTTTTTTACATCTTGTTCGTTTATTTCATATCGTTCTTTTAATAAATTAAAAGCTTCTTCTGCTGTTGCATTTTCATCAATACTGTATTCTCTTTTCCAACTTTTTTGATTTTCTTCATCTTTTGTTGTAAAAGCATAAGGTTCTACTGTAATTGGTAAATTATCATTGTATGTGTCTTTGTTTTTTTCTAGTAATGTTACCAAATTATATATTATCTTATTAAGTGTATCATTATCTAACTTTGTTTTGTATAGTTCTAAACAAAATCCAGTTTCAGTTGTTACTAATTTATTTCCTGAGCTGTCTGTTATATCTCCTCTTGCTGCCTTTACTGTCGATTCTCTTGAAAGCCTTGTATTTGATGTTTCTCTATATGTATTTCCTTGTATTATTTGAAGGTTAAAAAGTTGCGCTAATAAAATAACTCCAACTATATATATTATCACCATTATTATGTTGTACCTTACATTTTTTGCTGGTTCCACGTTTTTCCCCCCTTAATAATATCTTGATAATATTTTTTTAGTTTTAAAAATATCTTCTAATTTACTACCAATATTTTGAATAAGTGGATATAATATAATTGTTAAAATAATGTTAAAAATTATTTCAATTAGCAATATTTTTATAAATGGCAATAACTCAATTATTATATTCCATTTTATTATTTGAAATATGTAATATCCTATTTCAAAAAATGCTGTTCCTATTGCAACTGTTATCATTATCATAAGTTTGTTATCTTTTGAAAAGTTTTTTTCTAAGTATTCTGATATTAAACCTATTATTGCTAGCAAAAATGCTGATATTCCTATTGATTTTCCTAATAAAAAGTCAATAACTAGTCCAAAAAAAATTCCTAATACAAAACCTGCTTTTTTTCCTACAAATAAACCTATAAATAGTACTAATATTATATATAAATTTGGCATTACACCGCCTATAGTAAACCATGTAAATAAGTTGGTTTGCAAAAAATATATTATAAAAAATGCAATTATTAAACTTATTATTGCTATTGTTTTTTTCATGTTCTTTCTTTTTCCTTCCAGCATTTTCTTTTTAGTTATTCATTTGTAATAACCAATACTGTTTGCAATTTCGAGAAGTCAACCGCAGTTTCTATATAAGCATAACGGTCAATATTATTTTTTGTATTAACAATTTGCTTAATTGTTCCAATGTGAATACCTTTAGGGTAAATACCTCCTATTCCAGAAGTTTCTACATTGTCATTTTCTAATAATGTGGCATCTGTTGGTATATACGAAGCTTTTAGTGTATAGTTGTTTTCTAATGTACCATTTACAATAATAGCTTCTTTTGATGTACTAATAATACTGCTTACTGATGTAGCACTGTCTATAATTGTTTGAACTTTAGCTGTATTTTCAGTTGTAGATATTACATAACCAACTAATCCTTTGTCTGCAATTACAGTCATTTTAGGTTTTATACCGTTTTTACTTCCAACATTTATTACTACTGTTTTTTCATAGTTATTTATATTTTTGTTTATAATGTAGGCAGGCAATGTTTTATATTCCAAATATTTATCTTTTAAATTAACATATTCTTTTAATGTTTCATTTTCAGATTTTATTATTTCTAATTCTCTTAGTGACTGTTCTAATTCACTATTTTTCTTTTTTAATTCTTCGTTTTCCGCTTCTAAGTTTTTTACATCTGTAAAAAACTTGTCATTTCCTTCTATTTTATTTTTTAAGTAAGTAAGTCCATTTTGAATTGGCATTACAATACTACTGAAAATGTTTTCTACAAATGATACCTTTTTCAATTCTGTATTTGATAGAACCACAATAATTATTAAAATAATAACTGTTATTATAATACCAACTAATCCTGTTTTTTTGTTTCTATACATTGCTTCTCCTTAAAAATAAACTTATCTTCTTCTAGAACTGTTTAATACTGTTCTTAATTTTTCTAAATCTTCTAATGTTTTTTCTGCACCTTTAGCTACACATTCAAGTGGATGGTCTGCCACATATACTGGCATTTCTGTTTTTTCAGCTAATAAACTGTCAAAATTTCTAATTAGTGCTCCACCGCCTGTTAGTACTATTCCTCTTTCCATAATGTCTGATGCAAGTTCTGGTGGTGTTTTTTCTAGTGTTTGTTTTATTATATCTATTATTTTTTCAATTGAATCTTGCATTGCTTCTTGTACTTGTGTTGATGTTATATACATTACTTCTGGAAGTCCTGTTGATAAGTTTCTTCCCCTTATTTCCATACTTTCTTCTGTTAGCAATGGTTTTACACATCCAAGAGTTATTTTTATTTGTTCTGCAGTGGTTTCACCTATTGCAAGGTTCATTTCTCTTTTTACATAATTTATAATATCTTCATTTAATTCATCTCCAGCTATTCTTAGTGAGTTACTAATTACAATTCCTCCTAAAGAAATAACTGCTACTTCTGTTGTTCCACCACCAATATCTACTATAATATTTCCATTTGGCTCAGCCACTTCTAAATTAGCTCCTATTGCTGCTGCCATTGGTTCTTCAATTATATATACTTCTTTTGCACCTGCTTGAATTACAGATTCTTCAACTGCTCTTTCTTCTACTTCTGTAATTCCAGAAGGAACTCCTACTACTACTCTTGGTCTTCCAGCATTGTACCTTTGGCATACTTTTTGAAGCATTGATTTAAGCATCAGTTGTGTTGCAGTATAGTCTGCTATTACTCCATCTTTTAAAGGTCTAACTGCTAATATTTCATTTGGTGTTCTTCCTAGCATTTCTTTCGCCTCTGAACCAGTTGCTATTATTTCTCCATTATTTTTATCTATTGCAACAACTGATGGTTCATTTAAAACAATTCCTTTTCCTTTAATAGTAATAATAATGTTAGCTGTTCCTAAGTCTACCCCTATGTCTTTTGAATTCCACCCTAATAATTTCATATTAAATTCTTCCTTTCTTTTTCTAGTACATAAGATTTTATGCTAGTATATTCATTATACCCAATTACAATATGATCTAGTAATTGAATTCCTATTATTTTTGAAGCTTGTTCCATTTTTTGTGTAAATTTTAAATCTTGTTCGCTTGGTGTTGATACTCCACTTGGGTGATTGTGTACTACAATAATTTTTGGTGCTCCCATTTTAATAGCTTCGCTAAATATATCTTTTGTATCTATTATTGCTGAGTTTGTGGCTCCATATGATATGTTTTGTATTTTCATTACAATATTTTGGGAATTTAAAATAACTACTTTCACTATTTCTCTTTTTTCTAATTTCAATTCAGCCATTAGTAAATTGGCTATATCATTTGGGCTTTTTACTTTTATTTTGCATTTATCAATTGGTTTTGAAATTCTTTTGGCAAGTTCACATACAGCTTTTAACTGTATGGCTTTTACCCTTCCAATACCGTTTAATTTGCATTAGTTCTTCTAAAGATAATTCTTGTAAAAATGTTAAATTATCTTTACAATTTTTTTCTTTTCCTAGTGAAAGTATTTTTTGTGCTAGCGTAACCGAGCTTTCTTCTTTCGTACCATTTTTTATAATTATCGCTAGTAATTCTGCATTTGATAATGTATTTTCTCCATACATTTCTAATTTTTCGTAAGGTCTTTCTGAAATAGGGAGCTGTTTCATTTTTATTGACATATTTTAATTCCTTTCTTAAGTGCCCCCTTAAATTATTGTTGAATAAATTTTATTTTTTAAAAGTATATTTCCCTTATTTAAATTAAACTTTTTTGTAAATAAATATTGCTAATACAATTCCTATTATACTTGCTATGTTTATTTTAAACATTAGTCCAAAAGTAAGTTTAACAACATTTAGGTCTAATTCTATTGGATTTGATAAACCAAACTCTTCACCATAAGATAACCATGATAAAAAGTCTACATTTGATGCTAAATCACCAAGTAATCCACCTACTACAATTCCTGATAAAATAAATAAAAGTAAAATCCATATATTTTTTTCTCTTGTTGCCATTTTTATATTTCCTCCTAAGTAACATTCTTGTAGTATTATATATTCATTTGTTGTATTTTTCAAGATAATTTACAATATTTTCATATAAAAAGCAATTGACATTAGGCATTTTGTGTTATATATATTATAATTATTAAAATTTTCCATAAATTGTTGGTTCCATTTACATAGTAATGGTAGTATAATATTATTAGATTTATATTAATTAGGAGGACATTTAATGAAATTTGAAAAATTAAGTGAGAACAAAATACAAATTACTTTAACTATTCAGGATTTAGTGGAAAAAGATATTGATTTTCATGTTTTCATGTCTAATCCTATTGAGTCACAACATATATTGTTAGATATGTTGGAAGAAGCTAAAAAAGAAACTGGATTTGACCCAGAAGATTATAATTTAAAGGTTGAGGCTTTATCTATGGCTGATACAAATTTTATTTTTACAATTACCAAAATAAGCCCTGAAGAAAAAATAAAAACAGCTAAGAAAAAATTTACAGTTAAGAGAAAAAATATAGTTCCAGCTTTTCAATCTGTTTACTCTTTTAATCAATTTGATGATTTTTGCAATTTTTTAGTTTTTTCGAATAATAGCGGCATATATAGTTATTTAAAAGAAATTGCTAAATCAGTTACTTTATATGAATACAAAGAAAAATATTATTTAATAATAAATAACGCAAATACTGAGTTGCTTAACAAAATTAAGTTCTACTCTTGTATTACTGAATTTGCAAAATGTATAAATTCAAATGTTTTTTCTAGCAAATTAAAAGAATGTGGTAATTTAATTATGAAAAATAACGCATTTGAAATTGGATTTAACTTTTTTGTTGGTAAAAAAAGTATAAAAAAATAGGCACTTCAAATGTACCTATTTTTTTATTTTAATATACATAATTTTGTGGATCATATAAAACTCCATTTACTCTTACTTCAAAATGTAAGTGTGGTCCAGTTGAATTTCCTGTAGAACCAACTTTAGCTATAACTTGACCTTGTGAAACAGATTGCCCTTTTGATGCTATTAGTTGACTACAATGTGCATAAACAGTTTCAACTCCATTTCCATGAGCTATTTTTATCATGTATCCATAAGAATTATTCCACCCTGCTACTGTAACTGTTCCTCCAGCTGCTGCTTTTATTGGTGTACCTGTTGAAGTTGCAATATCTAACCCTCTGTGTCCATCACTTCTTGTTCCAAACCTTGAAGTTATAATTCCTGAAACTGGTGTTATTAATGAAACTCCAAGATTTATTTTTTTATATGATAATCCAGATACATTACCTGAATATGCTGTTGCAACATAAGTAACTTGTGGTGCTTCATATAGTTTAGATACACATTTTTCTACAGATGTAAATTTTTTTGTTTCAGTATCATATTTTTCCACAATTCCTAATTGTTTTTTATTTGCACTATCTTTCTTTTTTAGTTTTGATATAACTTCTTCTGCTTCTTTAAATGTTGAAACATAAGCTTTTTCTTTTTTATTGTTTGTAATTGCATAATATTTGTAATATTGTGTACCGTCTTGTATTGCTTTTTCATATATTTCATCGTCATTTGGTATTATATCTTTTTTTAATAAACATAATGTATATTCTGGTACAGAATTGATTTGCCTAAATGCAATACCTTTTTCTGTGTCTCCTTCCATGTACTTATTTATTCTATTTTGTAATTCTGTTTTATTTTCCGTATAGCCTACAAGTTCACCATTTAATGATACCGCATAAGTTGGTTTATAAAAAAATGCAACCACACTTATAACAAGAAATGCAGATAAAATAGTTAATATTATTATTTTTACTGTTGTTCTAAAGAACATTGCAAACTTTCTAAAACTATTAATTTTAAACACTCCCTATTCTTTTTTTGTTTCCTATATATTTTATAATAAATATGGAAAAATTACAAGGGGTTGATTGATTTTTTTGTTAATCCTTTATAACATCAAACATTATTTAATAATAATAGAAAAATCAAGCATGAGAAATGCTTGATTTTTCTAATTTACTATTGATTTAATTCATCTTTAACAGTTTGTATTTCTGTTACTGTTGCTTTTTGTGCAGGTTGATAATATCCTTTTGTTTGTGCAACTTTGAATAATTCATATTGAAAGCTCTCATCACCATTTCTAATTTGTTGAAGTGTTTGTCTTAGTTGCATGTTTTCTGCCTCAGTTATAGCTGTTTGATATGCCGTTAAGTCAGATTTTACACTCCCTAAAATATCATTTACCATTGTTTTTTCATCCATTACATTTTCTCCCTTCTTAATTTAATGTTTGTGTTGTCATTTTAAATTAATTTTTTAGCTACAGTTTAAGATTAATCGTTTAAAAATGACATTAATTTTTGTTTTGTATTTAAAGCGTCTTGTGCTGATTTTGCAAATAGTTGCTTTATTTGTGGGTCTACAGCTTGTGAAGAAAATGTATTTAGTTTTTGATATGCTGTTTCGTGTGCTCCTATTAAATGCCTTAGATGTTGTAATTCTAGTTGATTTAAATTTGCCATTCTTATCATTCCTTTCCTCATAATATTTCGTATTTATTATGAGCAAATTTTTAAATTTTATACGATGTTTATATTTTAAAAATTAAATTAACATATATAAAATAATAGGATATAATGTTTCTATAAAATTTCTAAATTTGCAAATTTAGCCATAAGCCTTTTATGACCTGACTTATCAAATTGAATGTCTAACTTGTAATCGTCTCCTTCTGCTTCAATCTTATTTATTATTCCTTCACCAAATTTCTTGTGATAAATTCTCATTCCTTCTTTATATTTTGTAATGTCAACTTCTTGTTTGTTTTGTTTTTGTGATAATGAATTTAAAAAGCTTTCTGCCGTTCTAAATTGATATGTAGATTTTGATTTTGTTGTTTCTTTTTTATTATCTAATTTATAAGTTGTTACTGTTCCAACTTTCGTTTTTCCATATTCCCAATTATATGACATGTCGTTAAACTTTTCTTCTGTGTCATTATTAACAACTCCATCTAATAAATTATCTGGAATTTCTTTAATAAATCTTGATACTGCATTATAACTTGTTGAGCCAAATATTGTTCTATGTTTTGCGCATGTTAAGTGTAAAAATTGTTTTGCTCTTGTAATTCCTACATAAAATAAACGTCTTTCTTCTTCAAGTTCTTTTGGTTCTCCAATTGATTTATATCCAGGAAATATACCTTCTTCCATTCCTACTAAAAACACTACTGGAAATTCTAACCCTTTTGCACTATGTAAAGTCATTAAAGTCACAGTATTGTCTTCGTCTTGCATTTCGTCTATATCACTTGATAAAGTAATACTTTCTAAAAATTCTGCTAATGTATTGTCTGCAGATTCTTCTTCAAATTCTATTGCTACTGTTAAAAATTCTTCTAAGTTTTGTATTCTTGTTTCTGCTTCAACTGAATTTTCTAATTCTAATGCTTTTGTATAACCAGATTTGCTTAAAACTTCTTTTAATAAATCTGAAATATTAAATTCTTCTTTTTTTACTCTTAAGTCTTCTATTAAATTTATAAATTCCTCTGCATTTGCTTTTACTCTATTTAATCCAAATTCTTCTGCATGTTTTATTATTTCATACATTGATGTTCCGGTTTTGTCTGAAATTTCTTGTATATTGTCAAGGCTTGTTTTTCCAATTCCACGTTTTGGTTCATTTATTATTCTTTTTAATGACAAGTTGTCAGATGGATTATATATTAACCTTAAATATGCAATTGTATCTTTTATTTCTTTTCTTTCATAGAATTTTAAGCTACCAACAATTTTATATGGTATGTTTTCTCTTCTTAGAATATCTTCTATTGCCCTTGATTGTGCATTCATACGATATAATACTACAAAGTCTTTTGGTTTTAAATATTCTTCTGTTTTTAGGTGTTCTATTTGTTTTACTATATAGTTTGCTTCATCATATTCATCTTCTGCTTGGTATAAGCAGGGTAAACTTCCTTCTTCGTTTTCAGTCCATAACTTTTTTTCATATTTATTTTCGTTGTGTTTTATTACTGCATTTGCAGCTTTCAAAATATTACCTGTGCAACGATAATTTTGCTCTAGTTTTATAATTTTTGTACCTGGAAAGTCTTTTTCAAAATTTAAAATATTACTTATGTCTGCTCCTCTAAAGCTGTATATTCCTTGGTCGTTGTCTCCTACTACTGTGATGTTTCCATAGTGCGATGCTAATATTGTTACTAATGTAAATTGTGCTTTATTTGTATCTTGATATTCGTCTACTAATACATATTTGAATTTTTCAGTGTAATGCTGCATTACATCTGGATTGTCGCTTAATATGTCTATTGTGTAGTTTATAATGTCGTCAAAGTCTATTGCATTGTTTTCTTTAAGCCTTTTTTGGTACATTTCATATACTTGTCCTATTTTTTCTCTTCTGTAGTCTCCTGAGTATTTGGTTTGATATGCTTTTGGCGTTAACATTTCATTTTTTGCATTACTAATTTCTGATAAAACACTTCTGTCTGTGAATGTTTTATCATCTAATTTTAGTGTTTTTAAACATTCTTTTACAACTGTTTTTTGGTCTGATGTGTCAAATATTAAAAATGATGTGTCAAAGCCTATTCTGTCTATAAATCTTCTTAAAATTCGTACACAAATAGAGTGGAATGTTCCCATCCACATTTCTTGAGCTACATCTCCAACTATTTTTTCCACTCTTTGTTTCATTTCACTTGCAGCTTTATTTGTAAATGTAATAGCCAATATGTTATATGGTTTTACGTTTTTTTCTGATATTAAGTATGCTATTTTATGTGTTAGCACTTTTGTTTTTCCTGAACCTGCTCCTGCAATTACCAAACATGGTCCTTCCGTAGCAAGTACGGCCTCTTTTTGTTTATTATTTAATTCTTCTATTAAGTTTTGCATTTGTTCTTTATTCCTTTCAGTTTTTAGTACTTTGCCAATAATATAAAAATATTCTACTACATTATATATAAATTATGAGTTTAAAGTCAATAGATTTTGATTAATTTCTACAAACAAACTTTCTGTGTTATATTGACATTGCAAATATTCCTATAAGTAGACCTAACATGCTACCAACTGCTGTCATTCTTCCATGGTATAAGTTATTAGCTTCTGGTGTTAATTCGCCTGATACTATGTATATCATTGCTCCTGCTGCAAAGGCTAAACACATTGCTATTATACTTTGTGAAATTCCACCAACTAATGCTCCTAAAAATGCCCCTATTCCAGTAGTAATTCCTGAAAGTATTACATAAAATATTACTTTAGATTTTTTCATTCCTCCATTTTTCATTGGTACTGCCATTGATATTCCTTCTGGTATGTCATGTAAGCATATTGCAATTGCAAGTGAAAGACCTAATTTTATTGATGCTCCAAATCCTGAGCCTATTGCTAAACCTTCTGGCAAGTTGTGTAATGCCAACCCTATACTTACTACTATCCCTGTTTTTAATAGTGCATTTTTACTATCTTTAAATCTTGTTGATTTATTAAATTTTTTGTCTACTAACAAGTCACATATTATCATCATTATTATTCCCAAAAATATTCCTAAGAATACTGTTGGTAAGTTTGTTAGGTTAAATGCTTCTGGAAGTAAGTCAAAACATACAATTGCAAGCATTAAGCCAGATGCAAATGCTAATATAAAGCTTAAAAATTTTTTTGACGGATTTTTGAATTTTATTCCTATTATTCCGCCTAGTGTTGTTCCAAATGTTCCAAAAAATAAACCAATTAATGTAGTTTTTAGTATTTCATTCAAAATAAAAACTCCTTTAAAATAAAATTTGTTAATTAATTTTATTTTAAAGAAGTTTATTTTATTCTTCTTCAGTTCCTTTTAATTTTTCAGCTGTGTCTGCTGTAATTAAACTATCTATCATTTCGTCTAAGTCACCATTTAAAAAGCTTTCCATTTGATATATAGAAATTCCAATTCTATGGTCTGTTATTCGCCCTTGAGGATAATTATATGTTCTTATTTTTTCGCTTCTATCTCCACTACCAACTTGACTTTTTCTTGCATTTGCTACTTCACTATCTTGTTTTGCTTTTTCTTGTTCATATAATCTTGAACGAAGTAATTTCATAGCATAATCTCTATTTTGAAATTGTGATCTTTCTGTTTGACATTCTGCAACCATTCCTGTTGGTATGTGTATTAAACGTACTGCTGATGATGTTTTGTTAACATGTTGACCACCAGCACCAGATGCTCTAAATACTTCCATTTTTATATCTGCTGGATTTATGTCTATTTCTACATCTCCAACTTCTGGTAATACTACAACTGTTGCTGTTGATGTGTGTATTCTTCCACTTGCTTCTGTGTCTGGAACTCTTTGTACACGGTGTACTCCACTTTCAAATTTTAGTCTGCTATATGCGCCTTTTCCAGTAATCATAAAAGATATTTCTTTATAACCGCCAAGTCCAGTTTCATTTTCATTTAATATTTCTAGTTTCCAATGCTTTTTTTCAGCATACATTGAATACATTCTAAATAATGTACCTGCAAATAGTGCAGCTTCTTCTCCGCCAGCTCCACCACGAATTTCACAAATTACGTTTTTGTCGTCATTCGGATCTTTTGGAATTAGTAAAATTTTTATTTCTTCTTCTAATTTTGGTAATTTTAATTTATTTTCTTCTATTTCAATTTCTGCAAGTTCTTTCATTTCAGGGTCTTTTAGCATTTCTTTTGCGTCTTCAATTGCTTGTTTTGCTTTTTTATATTCCCTATATTTTAACACAACAGGTTCAATTTCTGCATGTTCTTTCATAAGTGCTTGCCACTGTGATTGCTGAGCAATTATTTCTGGATCACTAATTTTTTTAGTAACCTCATTATATCGTTTTTCAACTTCATCCAATTTTTGAAACATTATTTTTCTCCTATTCTTTTTAATTATTATTAAGTAATATACTTTTTAAAATAATTTAAGCTTTGCTTTATTTAAAGCAAAGCAATTATACCATATATTTTATTATAATTCAATGAAATTATATTGTATATTCATTAAATCTAATATTTGCTTTTCTCTATTACTACAAGTTAAAATAATAATTTGGTGTTCACTAGATTTTTCATTTAAAAACATTAAACAATTTTTTAATCTTTCATCATCAAAATAAGCAAATACTTCGTCTAATATAATTGGCATTTTTTCTTCTGATATTTCATCGAGCATTGAAAGTCTTAAAGATAAGTATAATTCATCAATTGTTCCAACACTCAGTCTATTTACAGAAATATATTCGCCATTTTGTAATTCAACGATTAAACCTTTTTCTTGATTAAATACTACCTTTTTATATTTTCCATTTGAAATTGTATTTGCTATATTAGATAAATTTTGAGTAAATCTTGGCGTAACATTATTTTTCATTTTTTCATAAGCTTTTTCTAATAATTCTTTCGTTGCTAATATACATTTATTTCTTTTTTGTAATTCACTTAATTTTTCAGTTAAAACTTCATATTCTTCTTCTTTAGAAATATATTCTTCTAATTTATTATTAATATCAATTTCTTCATGTTCAATACTATTTAATTTTAATTTATATTCCATTATTTTTTTATTTGAAATTTCTATTTCTTTTTCTAATTTATCTTTTTCTTCTATTTTAAAATCAATTTCATTATTATAATTTAATATTTTTTCTTTTTCCAAATTAAAATTTAATATAATTTTTTGTTTTTCATCTTCTATTTCATTTTTAGATTTTTTTATATTTTCTTCTAATAAATTAATTTGGCTATTTAATATGGTAATTTTTTCATTCAATTCATTTTCTATTTTTTCATTTTTTATATTTTCTTTTTTTATTTCATTAATTATTTTTTTATATTTTAAAAATTTAATGGTAAATATAATTAATTCACTTAAAATTAAAAATAAAATAAAATAATTTATAATTTTATTTTTTATTAAATTAAAATTAATTATACTTAAAATAATTAATAAAATAAAAATAATAATAAATAATTTATAATTTATTTTTTTATTTAAATTAATTGTATTTGATTTTATATTTTTTAAATTATTTTTTATTAAATTATTTTTTTCTTCTATTTTATTTTTTATTTTTTCTTCATTTTCATTATTTATTTTATTTTTTAAATTATTTTTTTCTAATTCAATTAAATATTTATTAAATAATAAATTTATTTTATTTAAATTATTATTTTTTTGTTCTTCTTGTTCTAAATTTTGTTTTAAATTATTCTTTTCTTGTTCTAAATTTTTCTTGCTTTCATTTGCTTCTTTTTTTGTCTTTAAGTCTTCCTGTAGCATTTTTACTTTATTTTGAACTATATTAATTGGTCTGTCCTGTGTTCTTGTTGTTCCAACTTCTTCTACTAACCTTTTGTTTAGCTTTTCGATTGCCTTTTGATATGACACTTTATCATCTCCAGTTCCCGCAAGGTTTGCAAGTTTTTGTATTAAAATATTCTGAGATTGATTATCTAGTACAACATCTTGTTGTGGTGACATTATCGTTGATATGTAAGTTCTCTCGTCTATGTTGGTTTGTTCATAAAAAAATTGATTTCCGTCCTTTTTGTCAATTTTAAATTCTTGTGAAATTTCTTCTAATTTTTCATTAAAAACAGTTGGATTTTTTTTATGAAAGTCACGATAGACTTCATAAGTTTCATTATTATTTAATTTATATTTTATTTTTCCAGAAAATTCTTCACCTATCCAAGGTAAATATTTTTCATAATCTGATAATTCTTTTCCATTTTTATTTTTAGAAATTCCATAAAAAATATTTTTTAAATAATTTAATAATGTAGATTTTCCTGTTTCGTTTTTTCCATAAATAATATTTATATTATTTTTTAAATTAATTTCTTTTTGTTTTAAATTTCCATAATTATTTATTTTAATATTTTGTATTTTCAATTTTTTCTCCTTAATTTAATTATTTATTTTTTAAAATTTAATTATTTAATAAAATTATATTATTTTAATTTAATTATTTATTTTTTAATTATCTAAAATCGAAAGACCTATTTCTAATATTTCATCTAGTTCTTCCTGTGTATAATTATTTTTACCTAATTCATTTATAATTTCATTTATAAAAATTCCTTTTAGAGTATTTTCATTTGCCATTTTTTCTAAACTATAATTTAATTTTGTTTTATTTTTAATTTTTATAATATTTTCTTTATTTATAAATCTTAGTATATTATTTATATTTATTTCAAATTTTCTTTTTCCCATTAATATTACTTTATATAAATTATTTACATCTAATTGAATATTATTTATTATTTCTATTAATTCTTCTTCATCATTTATTTCAGTTGTGTCTAATTCTATTTCTTTAAATTCTCTATTATCTGCAAAGATAAATGCTATTTCAGTTTTACCTTTTTCAATATTTCCAACAATAAATCCATGTTTTCCAAGTTCATCAAATCCCATGGAAATTGTTGAGCCTGGGTATACTATGTTTTGATTTTCTTCTTCATTATAATCTAATTTATGTATATGTCCAAGTGCAACATAATCAAATCCTATTTCTTTTAGTTTGTTTTTATTTATAGGATTATACTGTAACTGCAATTTATCACTTGCATTTATACTTCCATGTGTAATTAAAATGTTAATTTTATTTTTATCTTCTAATATTATTTTTTCTACATTAGAATTTTCACAATAAAAATCGTCAAAACCAAAGCCATAAATATTTGCTTCATTAGTTTCCACTTTTTCTATTTTAGATGTAAATATCTTTACGTTTTCGTTCCATTCATAATTATTATACATTGAATTTAAAACATAAGGGTCATGATTTCCTGGTGCAATAAATATTTTAGTTTCTGGTATTTTTTTAAATAATTCATTTATATATTCTATTGTGCTTTTTCTAATATAATTATGTTCATATAAATCTCCTGCTATAAATAAATATTCAATTTCATTTTCCTTAATATAATTTATTATTTTATTAAATACTTGTCTTTGATCTAATCTTCTTATTTTGCCATAATTTCCTTTTTGACTTAAATTTGTAAATGGTGTATCAAAGTGCATATCTGCTATATGTAAAAATTTCATGTTTCCTCCAATATAATTATTATTTTGTTTTTATTTTTTAATTTTTAATTTTTAATTTTATTTTTAATTTTAATTCTTAATTTTAATTCTTAATTTTTATTTTAATTTTTAATTTTTAATTTTAATTCTTAATTTTAATTCTTAATTTTAATTCTTAATTTTAATTCTTAATTTTAATTTTTATTTTAATTTTTATTTTAATTTTTATTTTAATTTTTATTTTAATTTTTTGTTTTTTAATTTTATTTTATTTTTATTAATTAATTTCTTTTTATCCTTTAAATGTTTTTATCTATTTTTGTTATTTTATATTATATTATTTTTTTAGTCAATACCTAGTTTTGATTTTGTCATTTTGTTACTTTTTTAATTTTTAATTATTGCTTTTTTAATACTATTATTATTTAGAATTTATTAAAATTTAATTTTTCCGTTTTTATGTCTACCTTTAAACTATTTTCGACATTTTTATATGTTTTTCTTTCCCCCGTTAGGTTACAGCAGTTTTTTTTAGACCTTTTAGACCAATTTTTGATTATATTTTTTTTATTTTTATTTTAAGTAATACTTATTTTTTTAAATTTTCATTGTTTTAATTTTCGTTTTTTGTCTTTTTGGTTTATTACTTTTAAATTTATATATATTTGTATTGGTTATCAAATTCATCCTATTCACTTTGCTTATTTATTAAATAATTAATTAATTATTTATTTAATTATTTATTTATTTATTTAATTATTTATTTATTTAATTATTTATTTAATTATTTATTTAATTAATTAATTATTTATTTAATTAATTATTTATTTAATTATTTATTATTTATTATTTATTATTTATCAAAAAAAATAAATGATAATTATTTATCATTTATTTTTTTATTTATTCTTCATCTATTGGTCCAAATAATTCATCAAATTTTGCTTCTAATTCTTTTTGAACATCTACAGAAAATACTTCTGTTTCTTCATCATCTTGTGGTAATATTGGAGCATCTTCTTTAATATTTTCTATTGTTGTTTTATTTTCTGTTTCTAACGGTTTATCAAATTTTTCTTCAACTTGATTATTTCCTTTATTATTTTCTTTTATGTTATCATCTATATCATCTTCAAATAAATCATCTAAGGATTCTACTTTTAAATCGTTCTTTTTAGTGTTTTCTTCGTCTTCCACATAAGGATTATATGGATTATATTTTCTCCATTTTCCCCTATCTCCAATATTAAAATCCAAGTGATTTAATGTATATTCTGATAATTTTTTAACCATCTGACTTTCAAAATAATAATATTTTTTAGCTTTAATTGGTTTAATACCTTTTTCATAAATAATACAGTCGTCATTGTCCATTCTTCTTAATTCGTCAGGAGTCATTAATGCTCTTGCTAATATTTGATCAGATTCACTAAGTCCTTGTCTATGATACTGCTTATCTCTATTTATTGATATACTATCTCTTGTAATTGTTTTTTCGCCTAAAGCTTTTGAAAAATATTCTACTGTTTTATATGAGTTACTTCCTAAAAATACATGTGTATCACAGTTACCCATAATTGTTTCATAAGATTTTTCATATACAGCTTCTAATTGGTCTAAGTTTTGTAATATAACACTAAATGAAATTCCCCTACTTCTACTTGTTGATATTTTTTTATCAAAATCTGGTATTTTACCAATATTAGCAAACTCGTCACATATAAAGAATGTTGGAACTTTTAGTCTTCCACCATTTGCATCAGCAAAATTATATAACTGTTGTATCATTTGAGAGAAAAATATTGTTAATAAAAAGTCATAAGCTGTATGTGTATCTGAAGATATAACATATACTGCTGTTTTTTTACTTCCAATTTGTTCAAAGTCAATTGTATCAGTTGAAGTTACTTCCGCAATTTCTTTTGAATCAAATTTTCCTAGCTTAGATTGCAATGAACTTAAAATTGAACCATAAGTCTTTTCAGGTGCTATTTCAATTGATTTGTAATACATTCTGGCTGGATGGTCATAAGGTAATTGATTTATGAGTTCTGTTAATAAATTGCTTCCACCATTTGTATTAGCTGCTCTTACTAATTCTGCACAACTTGCTAAATTTTGTTCTTCTTCTGGTCTAGTAGCCATTAAATAATAGATTAACGACTTTAATAGCATTTCTGCCATGTCGTCCCAATATGGGTCTGAACTACTTCCTGCTTCTGATTTTTGCCCTTTTACAATTGTATTTGCAATAACGTCAACATCTATTTCACTTGAAATATGCATTAAAGGGTTATAACCATCACTATTTGCTGGATTTACTAAGTTTAATACTTTAATTTCATAGCCATTTTTTTCTAAAAATCCGGCTGTTTTATCATATAATTCACCTTTTGGATCTGTAAATACGTAAGAACCTAACATTTGGTATGCATTTGGTATTGAATATGATGCTGATTTACCAGAACCAGATCCACCCACTACCAATACATTTACGTTTCCTCTTTTATCTACTGGCAAATAATGATTTTGTGCTAATAAAATTCCTTTGTTTTTACTTAAAATTTGGTATTGTTCTCCACCTTCGCACCAATCACTTGATCCGTGTTCAATGTCTTTATATTCACTTTTAGCTTTTGACCTAAATAAACCTATTGTTGAAAAAATTAAATATATAATTGTATAATAAGCTAAAGTTTTTAAAAAAACATTTATATATTTTTCACTAAATATTTCTGTAAAAGTATTGAAACTTTTTATACTTTTAAAAACATTTTGTATAAATTCACTAAAATCAAAAATTCCATTGTTAGTTGACTCAACAATGGAATATGAAATTGGTGCAACAAGTATTACAGCTAAAATTAACCATAATACAGCTATTATTATTAAACTTTTTTTGTTATCTTTTAATGTTTTTTTTACTTTTACGTTCATAACTTTTATCACCTTTTCTTTGGTTTTATCTATCTACTTCTACTTCTCTTTTTGATTTAGAAATTTTGGCTTGCATTTTGTCTTTTTTATTTTTATGTTCTAATATTTTTTTAAATGCCTTTTCGCTTTTCATTGAAATAACTGTTCCGTCTGATTTTACAAGTTCATTTTTATCATTTACATAAGATTCTCCAACATAAAGTTCAACATTACCTTGTTCTTCAACATAACTTGGTATTATCTCAAACACTTGAGATTTTGGAGGAATTTCTAAAGTTTTTTCTGTTGCTTTAAATGCACTTCCAGCAATGCTTACTGTGCTTTTTGATTCTTTTGAATGTACAGTTGTACTGCTCATATAAATACTCCCTTCTATTTTCCTTCTTTATTCTCTCTAATTTCAAATGCAAAATATGACTTATATGGTTTTAATTTGCATTTTCCTTTTACTTCATTTGTTTCTTGATCCAAATATAGAACTGGCTTTACTTCTTCTGTGGTTTCCGGGTCTATAATTGATATTGGCCTTTTTAAGTCAGGCGTATATTTAAAGTCTTTATATTCTTGCTCTTGCTCTGAATATAAAGTATCAAACTTAATTGGTATAGGACGTTTAGCTATTTTTACTTTGTTTTCTTCTAGAATTCCCATATTTATAACTACTTTATCTTGTCCAAAAGATAAAATTACTAATTCTTCATCATTTTCTGGTTCATCTACAAAAAATGTTTTCTTTTTTAAATTTCCATTTAGCTCTTCAGCATATTCTAAACGCTGTACTGTAAACTTTGGATAATCATTTAACAATTCTTTTGGTGTTTTGTTTACCCTATAAATTACTGTACTTACTCCTTGAGGATCTGTAATACTAAAGTGTTTACCTTGTATTTTGTCCATCTTTTCTCTCCTTTTCTATGAATTGCTTGATAATACATAGTTCATCTTTTGTTAAATTCTGTCACTACATTAAATTATAGTACATTTTTAGCTTTATGTCAATATTTCGAGCTTTAATTTTTATGTTAACTATGTATTTCTCTTGGATTATATTTTGATATTTCTTTTAGTTGTTCAAATATTTTCTTTTCTTTTTCTGTAATTTGTTTTGGTACCATTATTTGAATATTTACAAACAAATCGCCTCTTCCACCTTTTCCGTCAAGGTAACCTTTTCCTTTTATACAAATATTTTCTCCACTTTCTGTTCCTTGTGGTATATATATTAACATTTCTTCATCTATTGCCGAAATATTCAATTTAGCTCCCAAAACCGCTTCCCATGAAGTAATGTATAAAGTAGTATATAAGTCAACACCATTTAACTTAAACTTTTTATCATTTTGAATGTGAATTTTTATTAATAAATCTCCTGCTTTACCACCATTTTCACCTTGTTTTCCTTGCCCTACCATTCTAATTTTTTCTTCATTTCTAATTCCCGCTGGTATTTTAATTTTAAATTCTCTCATTTTTCCGTCTACTGCTCTTAATGCCAATTTCTTCTCTGCTCCATAAAAGGCATCTAAAATAGATACTGAAATTTCAGTTTCTATATTTTCGCCATTTTTCATTATTTTTTCATTTTTATTTTTTGTTTTTTCTTTTTGTTCTACTTCTCCAAAAAACATTTCAAAAAATCTTGTAAAAATTGGCTTTTTTTCTTTTTGAGCTTGTTCCTTGTTTTTTTGTTTTTTTCCTATACGAGAATTCCACATTCTGTCATACTTTCGTTTTGAACTTGAATTTGACAATGTTTTATATGCTTCATTTATATCTTTAAATCTTTCTTCTGCAAAATTACTTGTAGTATTAATGTCTGGATGATATTTTTTTGCTTGCTCTCTATATGCTTGTTTTATTTCTTCTATTGTTACATTGCTATTTTTTAGCCCTAATATTTTATAATAATCTTTGAAAATCATTTAGATTTCCCCCTAGAATGCTTCTTTAATTTTTCCGTCTTTTGTTATGTACATTATTATATCATATCTTTTTTATGTTTTAAATACTTTATTTGCAATTAATTATAAAGATTTTAATTTATTTACAGTTAATATACTGTTAAAATGAGGTTCTTCTTTTCTTTCTTTTGTCTTATTTATAGCAAATTCAATAATATATACAACACATTTATTTATATTTTCATAAGCTAAATTTCTTACAATTTCCAAATCTTGATAAGACCTTGTTTCTTCTATTTTATCTGCGACAAAAACAATTTTATCTAATAAATTCATATTAGGGTTACCTGTTGTATGATATTCTACTGCTTTTTGTATTTCTTTAGATAAATTATATTTTTCTTTAGCTATACTTGCACCTATTTTGGCGTGTAATAAACCTAAATTTTTTTGTTCAATTTTATCAATTTTAATATTATATTTTTTAGCATATTCTAATTTTTCTTCGTCTGTCATTTCTTTTGCTATATCATGTATAAGTCCTGCTATTTTAGCAGTTTCCACATTTACTCTGTAATATTTTGCAAGTTCTTCTGCTGATTTCATTGTTCCTATTGAATGTAAGTATCTTTTTTCCGATAATATATTTTGTAAGTCTTTTTTTATTTGTTCAATTTCATTCATAATTATTCCAATCTATTTTAATTTTGAGCTAATTTTATTAATTCGTCTAATAATTTTGTATATTCTATTCCACATTGTTCCCATAATTTAGGGTACATACTAATTTGTGTAAAGCCTGGCAAGGTATTAATTTCATTTATATATACCTTATTATCACTTTTTCTTATAAAAAAATCTACTCTTGCTAGCCCTTTTCCATCTACTGCTTTAAATGCTTTAATTGCTATTTTTTTTATTTCTTCTTGTTTTTCTTCTTCAATTTCTGCTGGAATTACCACTCTTGACTCTGCATTTTTATATTTAGCATCAAAAGTGTAAAAGTCTTCTGCTGGTAAAATTTCTCCTACACAAGTAGCTTTTACATCTGTATTTCCAAGTACTGCACATTCTATTTCTCTACCTATTATTTCTTCTTCAATTAATATTTTTGTATCATATTTACTTGCATATTCTATTGCTTTTTTTAATTCACTTATACTATTAGCTTTTTTTATTCCAACTGAAGAACCAGAATTTGATGGCTTAACAAAAACAGGAAAGCCTAATTTTTTTTCTGTTTTTTGAGCAATAGTTTCTAAAGTTAATTTTTCTTCTTCAAAATTTTCACAAACATAAGTATATTCTCCTTCTTCAGCTTTTACATAAACATATTTTGCTTGCGGAATTTTTGCTTTTCCAAATATAATTTTCGCATACACTTTATCCATACATATACTTGAACTAAGCACTTTACAACCTACATATTTTACATTTAATAATTCTAATAGACCTTGTATAGTTCCATCTTCCCCATATAGTCCATGTAATACTGGAAATGCTATGTCTAAGCCCTTTAAATACTCAAATTCATTTTCTATTTTCTCTATTTCTGTTATTTTATCTCCTACATGTAATGCCTCAATTTCTTCTATATTTTTTTTGTATTTGAACCATTTTCCTTCTTGCGAAATATATATTGGTAAAATTTCATATTTTTCTTTTGATAAATTTTTTATAATAGAGGTTCCTGATGAAATTGAAACATCATGCTCTGTTGACATTCCACCAAATATAACTCCTACTTTTAATTTATTCATATTACAAATCATTCCTTTCATATTTTTAGACATATTCAATTTTTGAAAATTTTAGCAAATAGCTTCACAAATTTCTGTAAAATTTAAACTGTTTGAAGCTTTTAATAAAACAGTATCTTCATTCTTTAAATTTTCATTTAATATATTAATTGCTTCTTTATTTGAACTACAATTAAATATGTTTTTAATTCCACCCTTTTCTGCTTCTTTGGCAATATTTACTGCTTCGTTTCCAACACAAATAAGTATATCAATTTTATTTTCTGCAACTACTTTTCCTACCTTTTCATGTAATTCTTGACTATATTCTCCTAATTCTAACATATCTCCTAATACTGCAATTTTTCTTGAATTAGGCAATTTTCCTAAATAATCTAAAGCAGCTTTCATTGAATCATAATTAGCATTATAGCAATCATTTACAACTGTTGCTCCACATTTTGCTTTTTTTATTTCCATTCTTTTTTTAGTAAGTTCAAAATTTTCTATTCCTTTTATTGCTTTTTCAATTGGAATATTAAATACTTTAGCAACAGCTAGCGCACATAAACTATTTGACACAAAATGCTCTCCGCCTACTGGAATATGTACATTGTAAATATTATTTTCTATAATTGCTTCACATTCACTACCATTTTCATTAAACACAGCATTTCTTCCTAAAATTATACTTCCTTCTTGTGTTCCATAGCTAACAATGTTGTAATTATTTTTTTCTTTTTCATACCAATTATGTAATAAATCATTATCATAATTTACAACTACTGTTCCATTTTTATTTAATCCTTCTAATATTTCTAATTTTGCTTTTAATATATTTTCTCTTGAGCCTAAAATTCCAATATGAGCTGTTCCTATGTTTGTAATAACTGCAACATCTGGCTTTGCAATTTTTGAAAGTAAGCTTATTTCTCCAAATGAGTTCATTCCCATTTCAAGTACCATTACTTCTTCGTCTTTTAAGCTAAGTAAAGTTAGTGGCATGCCTATTTCATTATTGTAATTTCCTTGCGTTTTTAATACTTTGTATTTTTGTGAAAGCACACTTGCTACAATATCTTTTGTACTCGTTTTTCCTACACTTCCCGTAATTGCAACAACTAGAATATTACACATACTTCTTTTGTATTTTGCCAATTCTTGCAACATCTTTACAGTATTTTCTACTAAAACTATCGTCGCTTTTGAGTATTTTTGTAATACATCTTTTGAAACTTCTACATTTTGCAATATGCAAGCCTTTGCTCCTTTTTCTAATGCTTGTTCATATAGCGTACTTCCATTAAAATTTTCTCCTTGAATTCCTAAATAAATTTCTCCTTTATTTAAAACTCTTGTGTCTTTACATAATTTATCAAAAATTAAATTTTCATCACCTTGAATTAATTTTCCATTACACTTTTCTATAATATCTTTAATTGTTATCTTCATATTTACTCCTTTTTTAGTTATATATTAATATATTATTCTTATATTATACATATTCTTTTTTTATTAGCAGTATTATATCATATTACAAAAATAAAATATATACTAGAACACAAAAAATCACTTTAGTAAAACTAAAGCGATTTTTTGTAATTTGCAACTATTCTGCTGTTCTGTTTGCAATTTCTATTGCCTTTGTAACAATATTGCCACAAGTTTTTGATGGTACATTTCCCCATCCTCCATCTTGTTTTACCTGCTCATAAACACCAAGCTCTTTTGCAATTTCTTCTCTTAATTTATCAGAAATAAGTCCTTTATTTGCCATCTTGTATTTACCTCCTGACAGATTATAATTGTGAAAATTGTTTTTGTTTCTTACTTGATTAATAGTGAGAATTTTTTAAAAATTCTGTATTACTTATTTATTTTCACATTATTATTATTAACATTTTACCTCAAAATATTTTTAATATTTTTCCCATTAATGTGTTAATGTTCCATTTGGTGTATTTGTAATTACCAAAATATCTTGTTCTTCTCCTGTTTCAGCATTTATATACACTAGAAAATCTGTATCATCTACTTTTCCTTTAAATTCCCAGCATAATACTTCGGTTTTCCATTCAGTTGGAACTATTGCTAAATTTTCACTTAAAATATTTAATTTAGAATTCAAATTTTTCTTTGCTTGTTCCTTGGTTATTTTTACGTTAGATATATTTCTTTCTTTGTGGCTATTCAAATAACCTGTTGTTTCTATTCCCATTATTTCTCCTGTATCTAGTGCAACTTTTAATTTAATTAAATCCGGGTAAACAGTTACTCCTTCTTGCTCATAAGCATAATTTATTGTTACAATTCCATCTTGCTTTAAATAATATGTTTCTTTCATGCTCTCAAATCCATGAGAATTTAAAAACTCTTTTCCAATTTCATCTGCTCTTTCTTGTGTAACGCTTTCTGCTTCAATGTTTCTGTTATAGTTCATAAATACAACGTGTCCACCCTTTTCGGAAATTGAAATTACCATATTTGCGTCTTTTTCGCCATTTACTTTAACATTAAAGTCAAAAGTTGGCATATTAGTATTTTCAGACTTTCCACTTAACTGTATCTCCTGCAATTTATCTTTACCTATAAACTTTTTAGCAATTTCTTTTGCCTTTTCTTCATCTATATTCTCACCTGTTAGCCCTACTTTTTCTTTATTGGTTATGTGTTCTGAAAATGCTCCATCATAAATCAAACCCGAATATTCATGAAAATTTTGCTCTATATTACTAAAACTACTTTTTGAAATATTACTAACTTCTTGAGCAAAAGCTATTGTTCCTTTTTCCGTCAACTCACCCCAACTAATTCTTCCACTTCCAATGTCTGTTGATAATTGATCTAAAGTATTTTTTAATTCAACACTATAATCATGTAATTCTTTCAAATTGTCCAAATCTTCTTGTGATAAATTTTCATTTTCTATATTTTTTCTTGATAGTGAATAGCTATAATCACTTACCTGGTTTAAAAATTTAGCTGTTTTTTCAAGTTCAACAGTCTCTATAGGCAACCTTGATAAATACACTTGTGCTAAATTAGCTTCCTTCCATACATTAGTTAATGTTTCAGCACCATGTTCTGGAGTACTAGATATTAGGGATTTTGCCAAATATGTTTCAACATCTTCCACATAATTAACAAGTTCATAAAATGCCATATTATATTGATTTTCTGATGCTTGCCTATAATCTACTTGTTTTTTATAAATCCATATTGACAAAGCTATTATTATTGCAAACAGTACTACTATTATGCTTAGCATCTGTCCTTTTTTTAATCTGTTTTTCCAATCAATTAATTTATTCATGTTCATCTTTTCCTTTCTTTTTTTATAATTTTTTTGTTAATGTTTTTTAAATCTTCTTTTATTACAATGTACAATATATAATTTATTTTTGAAATAATGTTATATAATATTTTTTGTAGTGAGGCTGTGGGGACCAGCGAGCTAGAAGGCGTTACAAGTGTTTTTTAAATATTTGAGCTAGCACTGAAATTGTATTACGCCTTCTTGCGAAGTAGGGATGGAACGAAAAAAACATTATATAACATTGTTGAAAAGTATATTTAAACATTATCACATATATATTACTACTACAAAAAAAATTTTTTTAAACATTACATTTCCATATATTTAACATTGTTACATCTTTTTATTTGCAAAAGCGATGTTTTCCTATTGTTTTTATAAGTGGTCTTGACCAAATCCATTTATTTGTTGCAGTATCAGGATTAAAATAATATATTGCACCACCAGTTGGATCCCATCCATTCATTGCGTCTGATGCTGCTTTCATAACTGTTGAATTCTCATCTATTGCCATATTTATTTGCCCATCAGATACCGCTGTAAATGCACCTGATTGATAAATAACTCCAGCTATTGTGTTTGGAAATCTTGAATCTTTCACTCTGTTTAATATAACTGCTCCTATTGCTACTTGTCCTTCATAAGGTTCTCCTCTTGCCTCTCCATTTATTGCTCTTGCTATAAGTTGTAAATCTGAATTACTTGTACTTGCAGCTTGCACTTGTTCTTTTGTTATCAAATTCATCATTACATAACTTAATATAAATAAAACCAAAATTCCAATTAAGCATAAAAATATTTTTTTAATCATAAATAAATTTAATTCCTTCCTAATTTGTATATAACAATATTTTTCTATTGGTATTTTGCACATTTTTTTGTAAATTTATTCAATCTTTAAAAATAAAAAGCTTTGTATTTTTCTGCAATATATGATACAATCTGTTCAAATAAAAAAAGGAGAAAAAATTTTATGAAAAAAGTATTAATTCTTTATGCTTCTTATGGTGGTGGACATTTATCCGCAGCAAAATCTATTCAAAAATACATAACAGAAAATTATACAAACGTGAAAACAGAAATGATTGATTGTATGAAATATATAAATAAACCTTTGGAAAAAGTTACAACAGGTGCTTATAGAGAAATGGCAAAAAAGGTTCCAAAATTATGGGGAAAAGTATATTTTGATTCTGAAAAAGGGTTACTTTCTGAAATAAGTAAAGATAGCAACAAACTCATGGCAAAAAAATTGAGCAAATTAATTAATGAAATGAAACCTGATTTAATTATTTCAACTCATCCGTTTAGTAGTCAAATGGCAAGTTATTTAAAAGGAAAAAGTAAAATTGATTGTGAAATTGCTACTATTTTAACTGACTTTGCCATTCATAAACAATGGCTTATAGGAAGTGAATACACAAATAATTATTTTGTTTCAAATGACAATATGAAAAATGACATGATAGAACTTGGAATAAGTGAAAATAAAATTCATGTAACCGGAATTCCAATGTCTGATAGATTTTTTGAAAATTTTGATAAACAAAATATTTATAAAATGTTTAATTTAGACACTGAAAAAAAAGTAATTTTATTTTTTGGCGGTGGTGAGTTCGGTCTTGGAAAAGACAAAACTGTTCAAATATTAGAAGCATTTATTAAAAAACTGCCAAATTATCAAATTGTTGCTGTTGCAGGAAAAAATGAAAAAATGAAGGAATGTTTTGAAGAATTAGCAAAAAATAATGAAGCCGAAAATAGAGTAAAAATACTTGGTTTTACAGATAAAGTTCCAGAATTAATGCATATTTCTTGTTTGGTTGTAAGTAAGCCTGGCGGTCTTACTACTACTGAAACATTAGCTTCTAACTTACCATTAATTATAATTAATCCCATTCCAGGTCAAGAAGAAGAAAACGCTGAGTTTTTAGAATCAAAAGGTGCTGGAATTTGGATTAGAGCAAATGATAATCCTGAAGAAATTATTGATTTAGTATTTAAAGATGAAAATAAACTTTTAGAAATGAAAGAAAATGCTATAAAACTTGCTAAAAAGAATTCAACTAAGGAAATTTGTAATATACTATTAGGCTAAAAAAGCTCAGTTAAACTGAGCTTTTTTTCTTATAATTCCCTTCTTCCTTCTAAAGCCTTACTTAGTGTAACTTCGTCTGTATATTCTAAGTCGCCTCCTACTGGAATTCCATGCGCAATTCTTGTTACCTTTATGCCTAGTGGCTTTACAAGTTTTGAAATATACATTGCTGTTGCTTCACCTTCTACCCTAGGGTTTGTAGCTAAAATTATTTCTTTAACTTTTCCTTCCATTAAACGAGATAATAATTCCTTTAATTTAATATCATCAGGACCCACTCCATTCATTGGAGAAATACTACCATGTAAAACATGATAAACACCCTTAAATTCATGTGTTCTTTCCATTGCAACTACATCTCTCACATCTTCTACAACACAAATAACTTCATGATTTCTATTTTGATTTCCACATATATGGCAAGGGTCTGTATCTGTAATATTATAGCATTGAGAACAATATTTCAAATTCTTTTTAGCGTTTTGTATAGCTGTTATAAATTCATTTGTTTCTTCTTCACTTGCATCTAATATATGAAAAGCAAGTCTAGCAGCTGTTTTGTTTCCAATGCTGGGCAATTTTTCAAATGCTTCAATTAATTTTTCTATTGATGGTGAATAATATGACATATTACATTAACCCCGGAATATTGTATTTACCAAGCTCTTGTGCTTGTGCACTGTCCACTTTTCTTAATGCTTCATTTACACAACTTAAAATTAAGTCTTGTAACATTTCTACATCATTTGGATCTACTACTTCTTTTTGAATTTTTATTTCTTTTATTTCTTTGCTTCCAGATACTTTTACATATACTGCACCCCCACCAACACTTGCATCAAATTCTTTGCTAGCAAGCTCTGTTTGTGATTTTTCCATATCTGCCTGCATTTTTTTTGCTTCTTTCATTAATTGATTGATGTTCATTCCACCAAATCCGCCCATTCCTCCTGGAAAGCCTCTTTTTGACATTGTAAATCATTCCTTACATAATAAATATTTAGGTTTTTACGGTTTTACCTATAAACCCTGTTTTTGTATTTGTACATACATGTTGTTTACTATGTTATAAACTGTAATTATTCAATAACATTTACTGGGAAATCAAGCTCATCTTTAAGCACAGTAGCTGAATCTTTTTCTTTAGCTTTTTGAGCTAAAATTGCATCTTGACAGTCTAATAATTTTATTCTCATTTCTTTTTTACATTCTATTGAAACAAGCCTTGTTAATTCCTGTATATTTTCTGGCTTTTCCATAATACTTTTTACAAATGGTGTTAATCCATTTTGAAATACTATTCCTACTGTCATATCATTTAACATTGTAGCAACTGTGTTTAAAAGGTTACTTGCTAAAAGCATTTTTCTTTCTTGTTTAAGTTGCTCAATTATTTTGTTCCAAAATGGCAATTTCTCAATATTTAAATTTGAAACCTGTTCAATATTCACTTTTCCTACTGGTTTATCAAATTTTTTTTCTTGCTTTTGCTCAGCTACTTGTGATTTTGTAACTTTAATAT
Organism: uncultured Clostridium sp.; assembly: GCA_964618105.1. Taxonomy (GTDB): domain Bacteria; phylum Bacillota; class Clostridia; order TANB77; family CAG-508; genus CAG-273. The sequence continues at coordinate 43,765 of CAZUAJ010000002.1, forward strand.
TTCCAGAATTAATTTTATTTTCCAAATTATTTAGTCTTGTTACTAGGTCTTCTAATCCTGAATTATTTACATTTTCTTGTCTGCTGCATAATTTTATCATTTCAACTTCAAATAATACAGTTTTTTGTGATGACCATTTCATATTATTTTCAAGTTCAGACAAAGAATAAATTATTTGCAATAATCTTTCTTTTGAAATTAAATTTGCAATTTCTTGCATCTGTGTTAATTCATCTTTGCTATATATTTCTAACTTTCCACCAGTTTTATATACTAAAATATCTTTAGTATACTTAATAATTTCCCATAAAAGATTATTAAGTTCTTTTCCTTGATTTGTTAATTCTTCTATTGTTTTTAATATGTCTTCTACCTTGTATTCAGCAATTGCCTTCATTATTTTTGATATAAATGTTAATTTAGGAATACCTACTAATTCTTTGACTAAATTTTCGTCAATTTTATTTGCACCTTCTTGAATACATCTTTCCAAAATACTTAAAGCATCTCTCATTGCACCATCTGCCAATACAGAAATTATTTTTAATGCTTCTTTTGTAATTTCTATATTGCTTTCTTTACATACATATTCAAGTCTTTTGCCAATATCATTATTAGATATTTTTTTAAAATCAAAACGCTGACATCTTGAAAGTATTGTTGCTGGCAACTTTTGTGGTTCTGTTGTCGCTAATATAAATTTAACGTGTACTGGCGGTTCTTCTAAAGTTTTTAAAAGAGCATTAAACGCACCAGTTGAAAGCATGTGCACCTCATCTATAATATATACTCTATATTTTGCAAGCGTTGGTAAAAAATTCACTTCATCGCGTATTGCTCTAATATCGTCTACACTGTTATTTGAAGCTGCATCCATTTCAACAATGTCTGTTAATGAACCTGCTAAAGCAGCTTTGCATATTTCACATTCATTGCATGGTTCACCATCTTGTGGATTTAAACAATTAACTGCTCTTGCTAAAATTTTTGCAGTTGTTGTTTTACCCGTACCTCTAGTACCATTAAGCAAATATGCATGTCCTACCCTGCCTGCCATTATTTGATTCTTTAAAGTTTTAGTAATAGCTTCTTGCCCAACCATATCCGAAAATTTTAGTGGTCTAAACTTTCTATATAAAGCCGTATATGCCATACTTTTCCACTCCTTTTTCGTATTATTTTTTGTTTGTAATATTATACTGAAACATTTATTATTTGATAATGTTATATAATCTTTTCCTACTAATACAATTTTATTATAACAAACAGAAAACTAATACTTAAAATGATATGAAAATTTAGACCATTAGTCACTCTATGGAGAATAATTCCACACAAAAGTATCTACTTATTGCTGCTTCCTTCCGGATCTGACAAGGTTCATAGGCTTTTATTGGTTTATTCTCCATACAATGACTAAAGCTTACTTTAATCATATCATTTGCATTATATACTTTTTACATAAAAATATCAAGCTTAAATTTATTGTTTTGAAGAATCCTTAATTTTTATTTTGAATTTCAATTTTAAACATAATGGAATTTAAAATGAAAATTAAGAAAAATTAAAAAATGGCAATAATATTTTTTATTTCACTCTTTTAAAAATTATATCATTCATATCATCAATTTCTAAATAACAATTTTTTTCTTCTCCAAGGTTTCCTGTTGGAAGTTCCAGTTTAATGTTTGATTTATATTTTGCTTTAGTTGTTTCTATTGTAAAATCAAACGAAACTTTAAATTTTATTTCTTCTGTTGTCGCTTCTATTTTTTCTAATAAAGTAGCATCATGTTCAATTTGTTTGTCTTTGTCAGAAGAATAACTGCCAATATCTGTATTACTAATACGAAGTATTGCTGTTCCACCTTTACTTCCTATTTGTAAATTTGTAGAACTGCTTTGACTCGCACCTTTGTATTCTAATTTTTCTTTTACTACAAATTGTTCATCATAACTAAATAATCTGCCTTCTTCACTATTAGGCATATATGACTTAATTATACCTTTTTGTGGTTCTTCAATTACATTTATATTTTCTATTTTAACTGATTTTATTAATAAGTTTTGTGGAACTTTTTCGTTTTGATCAATATAAAAGTGAATATCATTATTTTGAAAAATACTAAAATCCCATTTTTTGTTACTTTTGTCTTTTTCGAGCCCCTCAGCAGTACCAACTACTATAATTTTTGAAAGTTTAAAAGGCATATTTGTTTCACCTTCAACCTCGTATTTTATCATAAGTATAGCAACTGTTACAAGTACTAAACATATTATCGAAACTGCTATTATTAATTTTATTGTTTGCTTTCTACTTTCTGTAAACATTTTTCTCTCCTTTGTGAATTTTTGTCAGTTTTGGGGACGTTCCTTTGTCTGACATTTTTGTCAGTTAAAGGAACGTCCCTAAAACTGACATTTTTTCTTAATTCTTTAAAAAAGTTTTTTAAAATTGTTTCACATTCTTGTTGCAGTATTCCGGTTTCTACTTCCACTTTATGATTGAATTCATATTCTAGTAAATTTAGTACAGAACCACAAGCACCTGTTTTTAAATCCATTGTTCCTATATATACTTTTTTTAGTCTTGCTTGAATTAATGCTCCTGCACACATACTGCATGGTTCTAGTGTTACATACATTTCACAATTTGATAATCTCCATGCTTTTAACTTTTTACTTGCTTTTTGAATTGCTAAAATTTCTGCGTGTTTTGTAGTGTCTAGTTTTTTTTCTTTTTCATTATATGCTCTAGCTATAATTTTATTATCTTTTACAATAACGGCACCAACAGGTATTTCACCTTTTTCATAAGCTTTTTTAGCCTGCTTCAAAGCCTCTTTCATAAATTTTTCTTTTTCTAGCATAACAAATTCTCCTGTTTAGAAAAATTTGTTGCAAAATGGTGTGCCTAGCGGGAATTGAACCTGCGACCTCTCGCTTAGGAGGCGAGCGCTCTATCCAACTGAGCTATAGACACATTTTTTGTAACATTTATATAATACAATATTTTTTTGTTTTTAGCAAGTATTTTCAAATGTATGATTTTATGTTATATTTATATAGAGGTATTTTATGGAATTAAATGAAAATGAAAGAATTGATAATTTAGAATTAAATAATTTAAAAATAATACAAAATACAAAAGGTTTTTGCTTTGGTCTGGATAGTATTTTACTTTCTGATTTTGCAAAAAATATTAAAACAAATTCAAAGGTAATTGACTTAGGTACTGGTACTGGAATTTTACCTATTTTACTTTCTGCTAAAACTAAAGCTTCAAAAATATTTGGAATAGAAATTCAACCAGAAGTTGCTAATATGGCGAAAAGAAGTGTTTTATTAAATAATTTGCAAAACAAAATTGAAATTGTTTGTGAAAATATTAAATGTTTAAAAGATATTTATAATGTAAATTCATTTGATGCTGTTGTAACAAACCCACCTTATAAATTACTTGGTACAGGAAATATAAATGAATGTCAATTAAAACTTATTTCTCGCCATGAGATATCTGCTAATTTAGAAGATTTTATATCAATTTCTAGCTATTTATTAAAAGACCAAGCTAGTATATATATGGTTCATAGACCTGAAAGATTAGTTGATATTTTATGTGTTTTTAGAAAATATAAATTGGAACCAAAGGAATTAAAATTTGTTTATCCTAGTAGCTGTAAGGCTCCAAATCTTGTTTTAATTAAAGCAACTAAAAATGCAAAACCATTTTTAAAAATTGATAGTCCTTTATTTGTTTATAATCTTGATGGTAAATATACAAATGAATTATTAAAAATATATGGTAAATTGTAAATAATATTTTTTAATATTAAGGAGGTTTATAATGATTGGCAAAATTTATTTAGTAGCAACCCCAATTGGAAATTTAGGTGATATCACATTTCGTGCAATAGAAACTTTAAAAAATGTTGATTTAATTGCAGCTGAAGATACTAGGCAAACTTTAAAACTATTAAATCATTTTGAGATTAGTAAGCCAATGATTAGTTATCATAGACATAATGAAAATATAAAGTGTGATGATTTAATTGAAAAAGTATTGTCAGGTAAAAATATAGCAATTGTTACAGATGCTGGCACACCAGGCATTTCTGACCCTGGTGAAGAAATTGTAAAAGAGGCAATAAAAAATAATATTGATATTATTCCAATTCCTGGTGCATGCGCTTTTGTAAATAGTTTAATTGTTTCTGGAATTTCAACAACCGAATTTTCTTTTTATGGTTTTTTACCTTTAAATAAGAAGAATCGTAAAGAAAAATTGTTACAAATTATGAAAGAACAAAAAACAGTTATTTTATATGAAGCTCCACATAAATTATTAAAAACTTTAGAAGATATTTTAGAAAATATTGGAGATATTCAAGGTTGTTTAGTACGTGAACTTACTAAAATTCATGAGCAAAAAATATATGGTAAAATTTCAGAGTTAATTAATTTATCCTACGAACCTAGGGGTGAATATGTGATTATATTAGATTTATCTCAAAATAAAAATTCTAAAGATATTAATTTTTTAGAAATGAGTTTAGAAGAGCATTATAATTTTTATGAAAAATTAGGTTTTAATAAAAAAGATATTATTAAACAAATTGCAAAAGATAGAAATGTAAGTAAAAATGAGATTTACCAAAATTTTATATCATAATTTTTTTAAAAATAGTGTTGATAAAATCAACACTATTTTTGTATTTATTATTCTTCTTTTATTTCTGCTAATTTACTTAAGCATTTATCACAAATTAGCTTTCCTTTATATTCTGATAATTTTTTAGAATTTCCGCAAAATATACAATTTGGCTCAAATTTTTTTAATATTATATTAGAACCATCAACATATATTTCTATAGGGTCTTTTTCTGCAATTTCAAATTTATTTCTTAATTCAATTGGTATAACTACTCTCCCCAATTCGTCAACTCTTCTTACAATACCTGTAGATTTCATTTGGCACCTCCTTAAAATAACATTTTTCGACAAATTAATTACAATATGATAATACCATAAAAACTTTGAAATTGCAACAAGAATAGTTTAAAACATTAACATTTTTTGTAATTTGATGTTTTTTTGGTGTCGAATTTTGTCGAAAACTTTTTTTGATAGTCCAATTTTAGTAATAAAATTTGATTATTGGAATACATTGAAAAAAAGAAAGGTGATTTTTTTGTTAAATATAATTTGGCCTATATTTATTGTAATTTCAATAATATATGCTTTAATTTCTGGAAATATTGAAAATGCAAGTAATGGAATTTTTGAGTCTGCAAACTCTGCTGTTCAATTAACACTTACTTTTTTTGGCACTATTTGTTTATGGAATGGAATAATGGAAATTGCTAAAAAAACTAGCTTAATTCATATTTTATGCAAAACTTTAAATCCTTGTATTAACTTTTTATTTCCTGATTTAAAAAATAATAAACAAGCAAAAGAAGAAATTTCTATGAATATGGTGGCTAATTTTCTTGGGCTTGGAAATGCTGCTACCCCACTTGGTTTAAAAGCAATGCAAACTTTGCAACAGAATAATTCCAAAAAAGATACTTTAACAAATTCAATGGCTATGTTTATTGTAATAAATACTGCTTCAATGCAACTTATTCCTACAAATGTAATAGCTATTCGAAGTTCTTTAGGTTCTAGCTCGCCTAGTGGAATTATTATTCAAGTTTGGTTTGCCACAATTGTTGCAGCTTTTGTTGGAATTACTGCAACAAAATTATTAATGAAAAAATTTTAAAAATTATATTTTTATATAATTTATTTTTTATGAAGGGATAATTTAAAAATATGCAAATAGTTAATTTTTTTTCTGCTTTTGCGATTCCTGCAACAATAATAATTATTATATTATTTGGTTTAAAAGAAAAAGTAAAAGTTTTTGATATTTTTTTAAATGGTGCTAAGGATGGGATGAAAATGGTTGTTGAATTATTTCCAACATTATTAGGAATTTTTTTAGCAATTGGGCTACTTAGAACTTCTGGCATTTTAGATTTTATAATTAAAATAATTTCTCCAATTACAAATTTTTTAAGTATTCCTAGCCAAATTTTACCTTTAGCAATGTTAAGACCAATTTCTGGTAGTGCCTCAATTGGTGTTGCTGTTGATATTATGAATAATTATGGTGTAGATAGTTTAATAGGTTATATAGCTTCTACAATTATGGGTTCAACTGAAACTACTTTTTACACAATAGCAGTTTATACAGCCGCTGTCAAAATAAAAAAAATCCGCTTTGTTTTATTTGCGGCTTTATTAGCAGATTTTGCTGGAATGGTTGCATCTGTTGTTATTTGTCGAATTCTGTCATAAAGTTTTTGTTGACAAATTTTAAATTTTAGAGTATTATAATTTTAGTTTTAATTTACAATTTTTAAATCTTATTTCTTTACATTTTATTCTTAAAATTTTAAAGAAAACTTTAAAACATGATTTTATTTTTGTAGAGGAAATTTTTTCTTGCATAATTTCTTATTGTGTATTTCCATAACCTAACTTTTTTTTATTTTCGAAATTATAGTGCCCCCAATTTATTATAATTTTAAATAAATATTAAATATCTTGAATGAATTTTTAATTTCCTCTACATTACTAATATATATTTTTTATGATACTTCTAAATCTAATATTTCGCTTGGACTTGAACGTTTTGCAACTCCAATTTTAATTTTGTTTTCATCAAAATTATTAGCGTATAATTCATCAATAACAGTTTTATATGCAAGTTCCGGAAAGTTATTTTCCTTACTTAAATGTCCTAACATAACATTTTTTAAACCTGAATTTAATAAATATGAAATAGTTTTGCCTGCAGCTTCATTTGATAAATGTCCATTTGGACCTGCAATACGTTGTTTTAACGAATATGGGTATTTTGAATATGACAATATATTTGGGTCATAATTTGATTCAAGTAATATGAATCCACTTCCTTCTAATTTTTTTATTATTTCTTTATTAATATGCCCTATATCTGTTGCAATACTAATTTTTTGATTATTATAAAATATATTAAATCCGCATGGGTTTGCAGCATCATGTGGTATTGAATATGGATTTACTTTCAAATCACCTATTTCAAATTTTTCATTTACATTAAAAAAATTTTTATTTTTTACTTTTTCAGCAATTAAAGGCATTGCTTCCCAAGTTTGTTTGTTTGCATATACTGGTATATCAAATTTTTTTGATATTGTTGCTAATCCCTTAACATGGTCTGAATGTTCATGTGTTACCAGTATTGCATCAATTTCATTTATATTTACATTTATATTATTTAAACCGTCTTCAATTTTTTTTGCACTTTCCCCTGCATCAACTAAAATTTTAGTATTATCAGTTTGTACAAATAAACTATTCCCACTACTTCCACTATATAAACTACAAAATTTAAACATTTGTGTCTTTCCTTCTTTTAGTTTTATTCGTTATTTTTTATAAAAACTTTCTCTTTATGTGAGAAAGTTTTTTATTATATATTTTACTCTGCAACTCTTTGTATATTAGCACCTAATTTTCTAAATTTCTCTTCAATATTTTCATATCCTCTATCAATATGTTCAATATTGTATAGTTGTGTTTCACCTTTTGCACTAATTCCTGCAATAATTAGGGCTGCACCTGCTCTTAAGTCTGTTGCATATACTGGTGCACCTGTTAAGTCATTTACACCTTCAAATACAGCTGATTTTCCTTGTGCAGTAATTTTGGCTCCCATTTTATTTAATTCAGATGTATATTGAAACCTTGATTCCCATATACTTTCGTGAATCATACTTGTACCTTCTGCCATTGAAAGTACCACTCCCATTTGTGGTTGCATATCTGTTGGAAAGCCTGGATATGGAAGTGTTTTTACTATTGCTTTTGTTGGTCTTTTATTCATTGTAACTCTTATTGAGTCGCCCATATCTTTTACATTTCCACCAATTTCAAGTATTTTTGCTGTAATACAATCCAAATGCTCTGGTATACAATTTTTTATTGTTATATCTCCTCTAGTAGCCACTGCTGCAAGCATAAATGTTCCTGCTTCAATTTGATCTGGTACTACTGAATATGTACTGTTTCCTTTTAATTCTTTTACTCCATTTATTTTTATAACATCTGTACCAGCCCCACGAATATCTGCTCCCATTGTATTTAAAAAATTGGCTACGTCAACTATATGTGGTTCTTTTGCTGCATTGTCAATAGTTGTTGTTCCTTCTGCAAGTACTGCTGCTAACATTGCATTTATTGTAGCACCAACAGAAACAACATCCATATATATAGCATTTCCAACCATTTTTTTTGCTTTTGCAGTTACTTTTCCTTGCGCAACTATAACTTTAGCGCCTAAAGCTTCAAAAGCTTTAATGTGTTGGTCTATTGGTCTTGCTCCTAAATTACATCCGCCAGGAAGTCCAACTTCTGCTTGTCCGCATCTGCTAAGTAATGCCCCCAACAAATAGTATGATGCTCTAAATTTGCTTGTCATGTCGAGTGGTGCTTGTGTGCAACATATATTTCTAGTATCAATTTCAATTTCATTTTCTGATAACCATGTTATTTTTGCACCTAATTCTTGCAATATTTTACATGACATTTTTACGTCACTAATATTAGGTAAATTTTCTATTTTACATACTCCATTAACTAATAAAGTAGCTGGTAATATTGCAACTGCTGCATTTTTTGCTCCACTTATTACTACTTCTCCTTTTAGTTTTGTAGGTCCACTTATTACTAATTTATCCAAAGGTATTACCTCCATTTTTATTTTCTTTTATCTTTATACCATACTTTGTATTTTATTGCAAGATACTTATTTTTAAAAAGGAACTACTATAAATGGCAATAATAAATCAAAAGTTTATTATTGCCATTTATAGCATAACTTTTTTCTTTTATAAGAATTTATATAACTTAATTTTAGTTTATTAAATTTTTATAAATTACCAAGTTTTAAGTTTTGAAATAATTCTACAATTTTAAATTTAAATGAAATTTCGCTATCATCTTTTTTACTTATTAAATCATATTCTTCATTATTTAAATTTTGTTTTAATTCTTGTTTTGAATTGTCTGGCACAATTCCTGTACTTACATCTACAAAACATAATGGTGGAAACATTACGCACCACCAGTTTTTTCCTTTTGCTTCCCCAATTTGAACCTTTAGTGCATCATAAATCCCCGCTGGTAAAGATATATCCCCATAATATTTCGTCGGAAAATTTGCTTTTCCTATTTCTATATTTACATTATAATTAAACCCGTTTTCTCTAATTACTTTTTCTGCTATATTTTTAAATTCTTGTATATGTTCTTCTGCTATTTTTATTGTTTCTTCTTTGTTTATACTGTTTTCTGAAATGCTATTCATGTATGAAAGTAATTCATCTCTTATTTTTAATTTTAAATTTTGGTCTTCTTCACTATCACTATTAGCTATAATATGCAATCTAAATACACTATCTGCTATATTATTAGAAACAGCATCTACATAGGAAATTGCAGATATTAAAATAAATATACTTAATAATATTAAAATGACAAATATTTTACATATTTTTAATCTTTTGAAATTTTTCATATTTTTTTATCTCCTTGAAAAAAATTTTATTTAATACAATTATTAACATCTTTTTTATATTTTATACATTGCTGCCATTTTTTTTAATTTTTTAAAGTCAAAATGTCGAATAAACACGCACGATTGTTGGCTTTTTCGCTTGACTTTTATATGAATAAATGGTAAAATTTTCCATGTTGAAATAAATAAAAACTGGGGGTTATTTTGTATGAAAAATAAAAATTATCAAGTAGAAAAATTATGTGGTTTTTATGTAAGTGACTGGCATTTGGCTACAACTGTTTTACCATATATTAATTCTAAAATTGAAGAAAATACTAATGTAATAACATTCCTAGAAAATAATGTTGAAGAAAATATAAAAATTTTAATGCAGAATATGAATTTAAAAAATAAGAACAAAATATTAAATATTCGTTGGTCAGAAATAAATGATAAAAAATACACTACTGTTGAAAATATTTTGAATAAAGAAATTTCAAATAATAATATAATTTTAATTAGTGGAAGTAAAAATTATATTGAAATAATAAATAATAGTATTGAAAAGTGGTTAGGCAAAAATCAACTTAAATTTTTAAAAATAATTAATCTTTTTGAAATAACAGAATTTAATAATGACATTGTAAATATTTTAAATGTTCATGATAAAATTTTGAATACATCTGGTGAAAAAGAAATTTCCGATATATTTAGTGGGTATAATAATGGCACTTTTCCTAAAATTGCAAATGATATTTAATATATTTGACTAAATTGGTTAAATCGTATAATATATAATTGTAATTTTTTAAAGGAGGTACTCTTTATGGAGGAAAAATTAAAAATGGTCAGAGAATTGCTTGCTAAAAATGGACAAGAGCATTTATTACAATGTTACAACAATTTTTCTGATGAACAAAAAAACAAATTATTAGATAATATTTTAACATTAGATTTTAACCAGGTAAAAAGTTTATATGAAAGTACTAAAAATAAGCCAAATTTTGAAAATATGAAATTGGAGCCAATCTCTCATGTTACTAAAGCTGACCTTTCAGCTCAAGATTTAGAAAAATATACAAAAATTGGTGAAGATGTTATTAAAGCTGGTAAATTAGCTGTAGTTACTATGGCTGGTGGTCAAGGAACTAGACTTGGTCATAATGGTCCAAAAGGAACCTTTGACTTAGGGCTTGACTCTCACAAATCTATTTTTGAAATTTTGTGTGAGCACATAAAAGAAGCAAAAGCAAAATATGAAGTAACTATTCCTTGGTATTTAATGACAAGTGATGAAAATAATGATGATACTATTAAATTTTTTGAAGAACATAATTATTTTAATTATCCTAAAAATGCTATTAAGTTTTTTAAACAAGGTAAACTACCTATGCTTAATACAGAAGGCAAAATTTTATTAGATGAATCAGGTATGATAAAACAAGGTCCTGATGGACATGGTGGAATTTTTGAAGCTATGAGAAAAAATGGTGTTTTGTATGATATGCAAGAAAAAGGCATTGAGTGGATTTTTATTGGTGGAGTTGATAATGTTTTGGTTAAAATGGTTGATCCTGTTTTAACTGGACTTATGGTTTTTGAAAATTCTTTATCTGGCGGAAAAAGTGTTGTAAAGGCTTGCCCTGAAGAAAGAGTTGGAGTTTTCTGCAAAAAAGATGGAAAACCAAGTGTAATTGAATATACTGAAATTTCTAAAGAATTATCTGAGGCTTTAGATGAAAACGGTGAACTTCTTTATGGAGAATCACACATTTTATGTAATGAGTTTAATATTTCATTATTAGAAGAAATTAGTAAAAATAAATTACCATATCATGTTGCTTTTAAAAAGGCAAACTATTTAGATGCTTCTGGAAATTTAGTTGAACCAACTGAACCAAATGCATATAAGTTTGAAGCATTTTTATTTGATGCATTTAGTATAGCTGATAATATGAGCATTTTAAGAGTTAAACGTGAGGAGGAATTTGCTCCTGTTAAAAATGCAACAGGCGTTGATAGCCCAGAAACTGCAAGAGCTTTATATAAAGCTTTTCATAAAATTTCGTAGTATTATAAAAAATAATTGTAAAGGAGAATTTACGTGGAAAAATATAAAGAAAAATATGAAGCTTGGCTTAGTAATTCTGTTATTTCAGACGAAGACAAGCAAGAATTAAAAAACATACAAAATAATGAAAAAGAAATTGAAGATAGATTTTATAAAGACCTAGAATTTGGCACAGCTGGTTTAAGAGGCGTTATTGGCATTGGTACTAACAGAATGAACAAATATACTGTTACTAAAGCATCTCAAGGTTTAGCTAATTATATTATTAAAAAAGGTGTACAAAATAAAGGTGTTGCAATTGCTTATGATTCAAGAAGAATGTCAAAGGAGTTTAGTGAGCAAGCTGCTCTTTGTTTAAATGCAAATGGAATTAAAACATATAGGTTTGACAGTTTGCGCCCTACTCCTGAACTTTCTTTTGCGGTAAGAAGTTTGGGCTGCACAGCTGGTATTGTTGTAACTGCAAGTCATAATCCACCTGAGTATAATGGGTATAAAGTATACTGGGATGACGGAGCTCAAATTGTTGAGCCAACAGATAAAGAGATTATTGCAGAAGTAAATGCTATTACAGATTTTTCTACTATAAAAACTATGGATAAACAAGAAGCAATTAGCCAAGGTTTATATCATGTAATTGGTGAAGAAATTGATAAAAAATATATTGCTGAATTAAAAAAATTAGTAGTTAATAATGAAGCAATTAAAAATAATCAAAAAAATATTAAAATAGTTTACACACCACTTCATGGCACCGGAAATCGTTTAGTACAAGCTATTTTAACTGAATTAGGTTTTGAAAATGTTTATGTTGTTCAAGAACAAAAAGAACCTGATGGAAATTTCCCAACTGTAGATTATCCAAACCCAGAAGATTCTAGAGCATTTAAATTAGCTTTAGAGCTAGCAAAAGAAAAAGATGCTGATATTGTTTTAGCAAATGATCCTGATGCTGATAGATTAGGTATGTATGTAAAAGATACCAAAACAGGTGAATATATTCAATTTAATGGAAACATGACTGGAAATTTAATTGCAGAATATATTTTATTACAGAAAAAACTTCACAATAAATTACCTTCAAATGGTGCAATAATTAAAACAATAGTATCTTCTAATTTAACTTATGCAATTGCCAAATCATATAATGTTAAATTATTTGAAACATTAACTGGTTTTAAAAATGTTGCTAAAATTATTAGAAGTTTTGAAGAAAATAACAATAATTATGAATGTTTATACTCTTATGAAGAAAGTTATGGCTGCATAATTGGAACTCATGCAAGAGATAAAGATGGAATTGTTGCTGTTATGACACTTTGTGAAGCTGCTTGTTACTACAAAGAAAATGGTATGACTTTATGGGATGCAATGGTTGCAATGTATGAAAAATATGGTTATTATAAAGAAAAACAATTTTCAATTACTTTAAAAGGTGTTGAAGGTGCTGAAGCAATTAAACAAATGATGGAAAATATGAGAAATAATCCACCAAAAGAAATTGCTGGTGAAAAAGTTTTATATGTTGGCGATTATTTAGCACAAACAATTTGCTACACAGAAACTAATAAATGTGAACCTACAAATTTACCAAAATCAAATGTGCTTTACTATAATTTAACAAATGATAGTTGGTGTTGTGTGCGTCCTTCTGGAACAGAACCTAAAATTAAATTTTATATGGGTGTTAAAGGAGCTAGTTTAGAAGATGCTGATAAAAAGTTACATGAACTCGAAAATGCAATAAGAGAAATTGCAAAATAAAAAATAAGAAGTTGTCAATATTAATATTGACAACTTTTTATTTTTTTTCTTCTTTCCAGCCATTTATGTGTGCTCTTTTTATTGCACCTGTCATATTAGCTCTAATAGTTGGAATTTGCTTTTCCCATTCTAATATCATATTTTTCATATCTTCTCTTTTAGAAACTCCGTCCATTGGACAAACTTTTGGCATTACTTCAACATTATTTCGTTTAACAAATTTTTTTATTTCCTTTTCTGGTGTATCTATTAATGGCCTAATAAGGGTCATTTTTGAACGGTCCATATAGCTTATTGGTGCAAATGTAGATAAATTCCCTGCATATAAAAAATTAAGTAAGAATGTTTCTAGTGCATCATCTTGATTGTGTCCTAATGCAATTTTGTTACATTCTTCACGTATTGCAACTGAATTAATAATTCCTCTACGTAAATTTGCACATAGTGAACATGGATTTTTTTCTTGTCTTATGTCAAAAACTATTTCTTTTATATGTGAAACTTCTTCAATATATTCTACTCCTATTTGATTGCATTTAACTTTTAAGAATTCTGAATTAAAAAAATCAAAACCTGGGTTTACACTAATTGCAATTATTTCAAACTTTTTAGGGTAAAACCTTTGAAGTGCTTTTAAGCCCATAAGAAGTGTAAATGAGTCTTTTCCGCCTGAAAGGCCAACTGCAATTTTATCCCCATCTTCTATCATATTATAATTATCAATTGTTTTTCTTAAATAACCTAAAATTCTTTGCATTTATTTATTCCTTTTCTTATTTTTTACTTAGCTATTTTTCTTATAATTATACAATTTTTTTATATTTATAACAAGCGAACAGATTAAACATTTTTTCATTTTCGTTACAAGATACTGGTTTTGTTAAATTGTTTGGATTAGAGTATGTACGTCCTGCAACGGAGAAAGTATTTTTATTTTTCTGCGTTCGTCCCAACTGCATAATAAGCTGTAAATAAAATTTTACTTTCGTAAATTTTATAACAGCTTATTATTTGTCGGTCCCCACACAAGCTCACTTTGAAAATAAAAATGTACTTTCTCCTGCGCGGACTTTTAGTATCTTTTCCAAACAATTTAACAAAACCAGTATCTTGTAACTAATTTTCTAATAATATCTTTTGTAACAAATATATTAAAATTATCATAATCTATTAATAAAAATACATATATTAAGCATTTTTTAAAAGCAATTTCTATTTTACCGTAAATATACGAAAGGAATGATAAATTTATGAATGAATTTGAATATAGAGAAGAAAAAAAAGAGTTTAAAAAAGCTCCACCTAAAGGACCGCCAAAAGGACCACCTAAGAAATTTGATTTTAAAAAGAAAAAAGATAATACTATAAAATCTTTATTTGAAATAGAACACTTTTTGCGTGATTTTAAGCAAGTTGCTAAAGGTATAAAATTATATAATGTTTTTAAGTGGTAAAATTTATGATTTTTGGGCGGATTAAAGTTACATTTTTACCCCGCCCCAAAAATAATATTATTTACTTCTAGTAAAAACTTCTTTAAAATTTACTTTTCCATCTTTAAATTCTTTATTTTCTTGACCATTAATTAAAATTTTCACACCACTTACCTCATTAAGTTCTGTTAATGTATTTACTATTGCATTTATTGTTTTTTGTTCTAATTCTTCCCCATCTTCATGGTTTTCAATAAATTCATTTGATAAATTCAAATATACTACATCTCCTTTTAATTCTGCACCTAACACTTTAGTTCCATTTGAAATTGGGGATTGTAATTTTTCATTTTTTGGTGTCTCTATTAAAATATTAATTAGTGTCTCATACGGATCTGTTAATAAGTTTTTTACATCTACTGTTCTTCCCTCTGGCGTAATTTCTTTTGTTTCTTTGTTTATATAATACAAAGTTACTAATGTTGTTCTCATTTGCTCGTCTGTTGTTTCTTCTTCTGGTTGGATTACATTTTCTTCTAATTTTTTATTTTTGTTCTGCCATAAAAGTACACCTGTAATAGCTATTGCTATTATTAAAATAATTCCAATAATTAATGTTTTTTTATTCATAATTTACCTCACATAATTTATTTAGGTTTTTTAAGGTTTTACCTATAAACCTTTTTTACTTGAACTAATCAATTATTATGTATAGCTTGTTTAATTTAGAACTATTTTCATAATTAATTTTAATCTTAAGCAAATTAGTTAAAATGAAAAACAAAAACTGATAAAATGATAAATTATGTGAAATTTCTGTGAAATGGTAGTATTTACCACGCCTAACTCATTGACTTTTTTTTTATTTTTATGTAAA
>CAZUAJ010000003.1:0-31306 GCA_964618105.1 uncultured Clostridium sp.
GTAATAATAATATGAAAGCAGTAACATGGTTAACAAATACAAGTAATTGGGCAGGATTAAAAGATACATCTGCAACAATATCAAGTAAAATAAATTATGTAGTAGGGTCACCAAGTTTAGAGATGATGATGGATAGTTATAATACACATTATGGATTAACAGGAACGACACCAGATACAAGTACATTAAGTGCAGAAGCAAATAGAGTAAAATTATTTTATCAATATCCTTATAGTGGAGATACAAATAATTATGGATATGGAGTAGGACCAAGTAATAATAGTTCAGCAAGCAATGGATATTCTTATAGTACATCAGATTATACAGTAAAAACAGATAGTGCCATAGATAGTATGTACTACCCAGGAGATGATAATTGTTACTGGCTGGCTTCGCCTGCTGCTAACACCTCTGAAAGCGTGGTGGTTGTAGACAATGACTGCGTCGGCTATCAGAAAATTAACTTCAAATACTACGGCTATGCGTTTTGCCCTGTAGTTTCTCTGCAGTCTGATGTCCAACTAGAATTAGAGCAGTAAAGATTCGCCCTTATACTAAGTTAACATAATATAAACAAGAATTTTGTGAAAATTAGCTGAGCTTGTCAAGTTTGGTGTATAAATTTTATTGCTTTTAAAATTTACACACTTTATATAAACTAACAATAACTACTGATTCAATCAACCAGAAGGGTAAAAGGTGTAGTATATAGCAAATTTACTACACCTTTTTCATAATGTTAAGCACTCAATTCACACACATTTTAAGTTACTCAATTTTTCTATCAGACCTAGAACCACACATTTTTTCATATTCTTTACATTTTATTTTATATTCAATTTGCTGTGTTAAATATCTGTAATACATATATGCCTGTTCATATTGTAAACAGGGATTAAACATGTTTGGATCTCCAATAATTGGGTCACAGCCCATATCATAATTCATATAAGGTGGAAAATTAAAATTAGTATCATTTTTATCCATATACAGATCTCCTTTTAATTATAAATTTAATTGTAAAAATGGAAGTAACCATATTGCAATATATGTATAAATTGCTGAAAATATACCTTGCATAAATTTGCCAATGGTATATGTTCTAATAGAAAGCCCAGCTTTACTAATAATGCTAAAAACTTGTAACAATACAGAAAAACCACCAAATCCTAATAAAAAGCTAGTTGCAATAATATTAAATGAAATAGCTTTTAGATGGGTATTAGCAACTAAATTAACTCCATTTGTTAGCTCAACAATTCCGGATAAAATTGGTTTTAGCAGTTCGGGTTCAAAACCTATATTTTTTAAAATAGGAGAAATTGTTAAGCTAAGTATATCAAAAATTCTACTTTGATTTAGTATTGAAATGATTACTGAAAAAATAACCACAAACCCGCCAATCATAAGAATTGTTGAAATTGAATTTGTAATGCTTTTTCCTAAAATTTCTCCTAAGGAAGAAAAAGAAACACATTGAGTGATGGAATTTACATTATATGTTTTATTATTTAATGTAACACTTTTCTTACTAGAAAAACGCAAAAGAATTCCAACAGTAATACACGCAAGAATATGTGTAATAAATAACAATATTCCAATACTAATACTACCAAATAAAGTTATACCAACAGTACCAATAATAAATAATGGACCAGAATTATTAGTAAAAGCAAGCAATCTTTCGGCTTCTTCTTTAGTAACAATATCCTGTTCCATAAAATTGGAAACAATTTTTGCGCCAACAGGGTAACCACTAATTAAACCCATTAAAAATGCAAAAGCACCTTCACCTGGAACATTGAATAATGGTCGCATTATTGGGTTTAGCAATTTTCCTAAATATTTTACAACATTTGTGTAACCAAGCAATTCTGTTGAAACAAAAAAAGGAAACAATGATGGTACAACTGCAGTTGCCCATAATATTAATCCATTATGGGCAGAAGATAAATTGGCTTTGGAAAATACAATTAATCCAATACAAAATAAACAAAATACAATAGTTAATCCATTTCTTTTAACAGAATACACAAACACTTTTATTTTATTTTTCTTTTTATTTTTAATTGAAAGTGATGCTAAAGTCATATATGTACCTTTCTATTTTTAATATCTTAATAGCGAAAGCCAATTAAAAATTACGTGTTCAATTACATTAAAAGCACTATTTTTATCAACAGCTTTTTCAGCTACAACATTAACTTTTCCAATTTCGATTCCGTTTAATTCATAAGTAATATTACCTAAAACCTGCCCAAAAGCAATAGGAGCATTTATACTATCGTTAAGTTGAATTGACTGAACAATATCCTTGCTTTGCCCTTTTTCAATTAAAACACCACTGTCGTTTTCAATTATTGCATTTACACTATTTTCAACACCTTTTTCAACACATATTTCTTTTATTAAGTCATTTTTATTTGCCAATTTTTTGTATTCAAAATTATTAAATCCATAATCTAATAATTTTTGTGCTTCAGTAAAGCGAATTGGTCCGGTAGGGGCTTTCATAATAACTGCAATTAAAGATAAATCATTTCTTGTAGCACTTGCAGATAAATTATATAAAGCAAGGGAAGTAGAACCAGTTTTTAAGCCAGTTGCGCCTTTGTAATTTCTAATTAATTTATTTGTGTTAACCAAAGAAGATTTTCCATCTCTTAAAGTGTCCATATAAATTGTGGTATATTTGGTAATTGAAGAATGTTTAGTTAGTAATTCTCTAGACATTAATGCAATATCATAAGCAGAAGTTAAATGTCCATCTTCATCAATTCCGTGACAATTTTTAAATATAGTGTCATTCATTCCAAGTTCTTTTGCTTTTACATTCATTTGTTCAACAAAAGCTTCTTCTGTTCCAGCTAAATATTCAGCCATTGCAACAGTACAATCATTAGCAGAAACAACACAAATAGCTTTTAGCATTTCGTCAACTGTTAGTTCTTCTTTAACATCTAACCAAATTTGTGAACCACCCATACCAGCAGCGGTTTCACTACAAGGAATTTTATCTGTATAAGAAATTTTATTAGAATCTAAAGCCTCCATAATAAGTAAAAGTGTCATTATTTTTGTAACACTTGCAGGTCTTAATTTTTCATGCATATTTTGATTATACAAAACCTGACCAGAGTTTTGCTCAATTAAAACAGCACTACCAACATTTAAATTTAGGCTTGCATCAGTAGCGTTTGTTTGAATAGTTTCGGTTAATGGTTTAGCACTATTAGACCAAGTGTAAATAGTGTCAGATGCAAAACAAATACTAGGACTTAAAAACAAGAAAATAGCAAAAATATATATAATTTTAATCAAATTAAATTTGCATTTAAACATATTAAAATTCACCCTTTCACTTTTCACATTTATATAAAAGTAATTAGTAAATTGTATTTGTATACAAGCAAATTTATGATTAAAATTAAAAAAATGAATGTAAAAGGGTTTATATTTATTATTTAACAACTTTAATGGTAACATTTTTTTCACTAGAAGTGGCATAAAGTTTAATATCATAATCAGTATTATTTTTGAACTTAAAATCTAAAGTATTATAAACAACAGTTGAATCTTTACCTTTTTCAATATAACCTAGTTCAACACCATGTTCATGTCTTTCAGTAATTTCAATTCCATCAATTTTTTTTACTGCATTATATATTGTTGTGCTTACCTGGCAATTACCGCCACCATAACCTTTTTTTAATTCTCCGTCTACAATTATTCCAGCTTCTTTGTAACCCCTATCAGGAGTTGGATTACCAGCCACTTTATTAAATGAAAATTCTTCTCCAGATTTTACAACCATACCATTTATTTCATCACAAGTAAGCTTTATATTAACATCACGGTTGTTGTCTTTATCTATTATTTTGGTAGAAAAGCTAGAAAGTTCTTGTTCTGTAACATTTTCAATAGTATTGTTTTGAATATCAGTACTAAGCCTTCCGAGTATTGTAATCTATTTCATCACTAAAATTAAACTTATTAAAATAAAAATATGCTATAAATATAAGGGCAATAACAATAATTATTGGTAAAAAATATTTTTTCATACTAACTCCATAAAACATTTTTTTACTTTTAGTATGCTTAATTTTTACAAAAAATATGCAATAAAATGAGCTTTTTTATTGAGAAAAAAATCATTTTATGATATAGTATGAAAAGTAAAATAAATTCAAACAATAGGGGTAAAAATGAATACTTTAATACAAATTGTAAAAGAACATATTAGTTATAAAAATCAAATATTTAAACTTGCAAAAGCAGACTTGATAAAAACATATAGAGGTGCTGCACTTGGCTGGATGTGGGCAATTATTAAACCAGCAGTAACAATATTTGTTTACTGGTTTGCGTTTACTATTGGTTTAAGGGCAGGAAAAGCTGTTAATGGTTTTCCATATTTTTTATGGATTATAGCTGGTGTAGTTCCATGGTTTTATATTAGTGAAATGATTACAGGTGGAACAGACTGTATTAGAAAATATAGTTATTTAGTAACAAAAATGAAATTTCCGGTAGCAACAATTCCAACCTTTATAAATATATCAAAATTTGCAATTCATTTAATGTTAATTGCAATAGTAATAATTATATTTATGTTTTTTGGCTATATGCCAGATGTATACTTACTACAATTACCAATATATATGTTGCTTGCATTTGTTTTTTTAAATTGCTGGGGGTTATTTTCTTCACTATTAGGAGTAATAAGCAAGGATTATAGCAATTTAGTAAAATCATTTATAACAGCACTTTTTTGGCTATCTGGAATTATGTGGAATCCAGAAACTATTGGAAATGCAACAATAAGAAAATTATTAAATCTAAATCCTGTTACATTTCTAGTAAATGGGTTTAGAAATTGCTTTATAAATAAAGTATGGTTTTGGGAACAACCTAAAAGGCTTATTTACTTTTTAATAATAACAGTTATTTTATTAGTTTTAGCTATTGCAACATATAAAAAATTAAGAAAAGACATACCAGATGTATTGTAAACTAGGAGGAGAAAATGAGTGACACAGTAATTGAATTTAAAAATGTTACTAAAATATATAAATTATATAAAAGCGACAAGCAAAGGCTTAAAGCAATTATTTGGAAGAAAACACCATATAAAGAAAAAAAAGCTGTTAATAATGTATCATTCAAAATAAAAAGAGGAGATTCAGTTGCACTTTTTGGAAGAAATGGTGCAGGAAAATCCACAATATTAAAAATGATTACAGAAGTTGCATTCCCTACAACTGGCGAAATAATTGTAAATGGTAGGGTAAGCGCACTTTTAGAGCTAACATCAGGCTTTGACCCAGAATTTACAGGAAGAGAAAATATTTATTTAAAAGGTCAGCTATTAGGGCTAGGAGCAAATGAAATAAAAGAGCTAGAACCTACAATTATTGAATTTGCACAATTAGGAGATTATATAGACCAACCAGTAAGAACATATTCAAGTGGTATGAAGGCAAGATTAGGTTTTTCAATAAATGTTAATATAAAGCCAGAAATTTTAATTGTTGATGAAGCATTAAGTGTAGGTGATGAAGCTTTTAAAAATAAATGTATAAAAAAAGTAAATGATATAATTAATAATGAAAATGTTACTCTACTATTTGTAACTCACTCAACTGGGGTTGCAAAGGAATTTTGTAAAAAAGGAATGGTTATGGAAAATGGAGTTATTAAATTTGATGGCAATATAACAGAAGCAATTGAAAAATATAACAATTCTATAAAATAAGGAAAGAATAAATGAAAAATTTTATTTTAAAATGTGGGTTATATACATTAAAAGGAATAATGAGTTTTATATACTTTTTTATAAAACTATTTCCAACAAAACAAAATAAAGTTCTTATGATAAGTAGACAGTCAAATGAACCAAGCATAGATTTTAATGTATTAAAAGATGAATTTTTAAAAACTAATTCAAATGTTCAAATAAAAATATTATGTAAAAAAATACCTAAAAAGTTTATTAAAAGAATAGGTTATTGTTTTTACATTATAAAATGTATGTATCATATTGCAACTTCAAGTGTATGCATAGTTGAAGGCTATGTTATTCCAGTAAGTGCACTAAAACATAAGAAAAATCTTATAATTGTGCAAATATGGCATGCATTGGGAGCAATTAAAAAATTTGGAAAACAAATATTAAACCAAAAAGAAGGAAGCTCTTCTGTAGTTGCAAACATAATGGAAATGCACAAAAATTACACATTTGTTACTTGTGCAAGCAAGGCAACAAAGGAATTCTATGCAGAAGCATTTGGAATAGAAAAAGAAAAAATACTTGTATTAGGAATGCCAAGAATAGACTATTTACTTGGAAAAGATAACAAAATAAATGAAAATATAGAAAAACTATTAAAAGAATATCCTAAACTAAAAGAAAAGAAAAATATACTATATGTACCTACTTTTAGAAAAGGAGAAAGTACATCCATAGAAAAGCTTGTAAAATTAGTAGATGAAACAAAATATAATTTAATTATTAGATTACATCCTTTAGAAAAAACATTAATAGATAGCAAGTATACTGTTAATGCAAAATATAGTACGTTTGAACTGCTAAAAATAGCTGACTATGTTATAACAGACTACTCAGCAATTGCATTTGAAGCAACAGTTGTAAATAAACCAATTTTCTTCTACCTATATGATTTGAACAAATATGAAGAAAACAGGGGGCTTAATGTAAACTTAAATAAAGAAATGAAACAAGTTACATTTAGTAATATTGAAGATATAATTTCAATAATAAAACAAGAAAAATATCCGTATAAGGAATATGAAAAGTTTAAACAAAAATATATAGAAACATTAGACACAAATAATTCAAAAAGAATTATAGAAACTATAAAAAAATATTTAACAATATAAAAGGAGTATGTAGTGAAAAAAGTAAGTGTTATTGTACCGGTATACAATGTTGAAAAATATTTAAAAAGATGCTTAAACTCATTAATAAATCAAACATTAACTGAAATAGAAATTGTTATTGTTAATGATGGAAGCAAAGATAATTCGCAAAAAATAATAAACGAATACAAAGAAAAATATCCTGAAATAATAAAAGCTTTTGAAACTGAAAATGGTGGGGCTGCTAAAGCAAGAAATTATGCTTTAAAGCACATAACAGGAGAATATGTTGGCTTTGTAGATAGTGATGATTATATTTCAGAAGATATGTATGAGAAATTGTATAATAAAGCAGTAAAAGAAAATGCTGATATAGTTTGCTGTAATTATTATAGGGTACAAGAAGAAATAGAAAAGTTTAGTGCAAAAAGATTTGGAAACCAAAAAATTAATAAAGACGATATATTTGATAAAAATATTTATGAAGAGAAGTTATTGTTTGATGAAGTTCCATATTTATGGAATAAAATATTTAAAGCAGATATAATTAAAAACAATAATATTGAATTTGATAATGAATTGAGAATATATGAAGATTTATTGTTTACATACAAGGCTTTTGCAAATGCTAATAAAATTTCTAGAATTGAAGATTGCATGTATTTTTATATTGTTTCAAGGGAAGGTTCTTTAACCCAATATTTAACAGAAAAAAGATTTGACATTTTTAAAGTAACTGACAAATTAATAAATTATTATACCGAAATTGGCAAGTACGAAGAACTCAAAGAAGCTATATTATATGTAATATTAAAACATATATATGTAATATTAGAAAAAAAGACATATCAAAGAGAAAAAAAAATAAAGTTAGAATATATTAATAAAGCATTTGAATTTTTAAATGAAAAGTTTCCAAATTGGAAAAATAATATGTATTTTAATTTACAAAGCAAAAGTAAAATATATACTTCAAAATTGTATTGGAAATTATGCACAGTAATTGAAAATAATGTTATAGATAGAAAAAATAATTTTAATAAAAAAGTTAATAAATTATTTAAATTTGTTTTTACAAAAAAACTGGGAGTTACATACAAAAAACATTATCAAAAGCCAATTAAGCCACAAAATATATTTATATATCCACAACAAGGAAATAACTTAAATGGTAATATGTTTTATATAACAAAAGAACTTGCTACTAATAACGTATATAATAACTATAAAATTTATATTGGCTGTAATGAAAGTAGTAAAACAAAATTTAATAAATTATTAAAAAACTATAATATATTAAACAAAGTGAATTTAATAAACAATAAAACAAGTAAGTTTGCAAAAACACTGGCAAGAAGTAAATATTTGTTTACTGATACAAGTATGCCTACTTATTTTATAAAAAGAAAAGAACAGGTATATTTGAATACTTGGCATGGAACACCATTAAAAACATTAGGTAAAAGTACAGAAAATGATTTTTTTGATATAGCAAATGTTCAAAAGAATTTTGTAGAAGCAGATTATTTATTATATCCAAGCGAATATATGAAAGATATTATGATTGAAGACTATATGTTAAAGGGAATAGCAAATAATAAAATTATGCTTTGTGGATATCCAAGAAATGAAGTATTTTTAAGAAATAATACAGAAAACAAAACTAAAGATAAAATACTAATTGCATATATGCCTACATGGAGAGGTACTGTTAGAAGTATTGACATAGAAAAACAAAT
Source organism: uncultured Clostridium sp. (assembly GCA_964618105.1). Taxonomy (GTDB): domain Bacteria; phylum Bacillota; class Clostridia; order TANB77; family CAG-508; genus CAG-273. Next base: position 8,619 of record CAZUAJ010000003.1, read on the forward strand.
AAAAATTGCTGAAAAACACATAAAAGAAATAAGTCAAAAATTAACAGAAAACCAAATTTTATATATTAATATGCATCCATACATAGGAAATATGATAAATATAGAACCATATTCAAATGTAAAATTCTTTCCAAAAAACATTGAAACTTATGACTTTTTAAGCAAGTGTGATATACTAATAACAGATTATTCAAGTGTATTTTTTGATTTTGCTGTTACAAATAAAAAAGTTATTTTGTTTGCTTACGATGAAGAAGAATATTTTGAAAATAGAGGAGTATATATGCCGTTTACAGATTTACCATTTCCAAAGGTAAAAAATGTAGAAGAGCTAATTAATGAAATAAATTCTAATGAAGGATATAATATATCAGAATTTCTAAATAAGTTCTGCAGTTATGATAGAAAAGATATATCAAAATTAATTTGTGAAAAAATAATATTAAATAAGCAAAATGAAATAAAAATATTGGACATGCCAAAAGAAAATAAAGAGAATGTTTTACTTTATATAGGAAACTTTGAACCAAAACAAAGTACAAATGATTTTATAAAATTAGTAAGCAATAGTAAACAAAAAAAATATAATTATTATATTTCATATATAACTAAAAATATAAGAAAAAATAAAGAAATATTTAAAAAAATTGTTAACAAAATCAATTTTTATGGACAACTAGGAGTTAATACAAATGCAAGTAAAGTGGATTTATTTTTTATTAAACTATTAGGAAAAAGAAATAAACTGTATAATACTTTAAAAAATAAGTTTGATAAAATTAATAAAGTGGAACTTGAAAGAATATTTGGAAATATTAAGTTTAAAACTGTAATTCTTTATGGCAACATAGACTATAAAAAAATATATCAGTTATCTACATTTGAATGTAAAAAAATACTATACATAAAAAACAAACAAGATTTTAACAAGTGCATTAACAAAAATATATACAATACTTTAGATTGTATAGCAGTCGAAAACGAAGATACTTACAATATAGTTCAAAAATATTGTGGTCAAAGTGCAAATATTAAATTAATAAATAAAATTAACGAATTAAGTGATTTTGAGCAATTAATATAAAAGAATGGAGTAACTAAAATGTTTTAGGAGTGGTAATATGAAGAAAAAAATTAAAGCAGTATTAACAAATATAGCAAAGAAGAACTTGATTTTTAGAAAAATTTTTAGAGGAACATTATATGTATATAAATATGTAAGATATAAGTTTAGAGGTATTGGAAAAAAAATAGATGAAAAAATGGTGTTTTTTAGCAGTTTTAACGGTAAATACTATACAGATAGCCCAAAAGCTATATATTTATATATGAAAAATAATCCAGAATTTAAAAATTATAAATTTATATGGGCATTTTCAAAACCAGAAGAACATAAGAATTTAGAAGATGAAAATACAATAATTGTAAAACAAGGTTCAAAAAAATATGAGCAATATTTATTAACTGCTAAATATTGGGTTACCAATCATAGAGTGTATGACCATATTTATCCAAGTAAAAAACAAGTATATGTACAATGTTGGCATGGTACACCACTTAAAAGGCTAGGTTGTGATTTAAAAAGTACAGATAATGCTTTAAATACATTAAAGGAAATGAAAAACAAATATCTACTTGAAGCTAAGAAGTTAAATTATATGGTATCTCCTTCAAAATTTACATCAGAAAAATTGACATCAGCTTTTGACCTAAAAAAAGTACATAAAGAAAATAATGTAATTGAACAAGGATATCCAAGAAATGACTTTTTATATAATTACACAGAAGATGATGTGATAAAAATAAAAGAAAAATTTGGAATTGATAAAATAAATAAAAAAGTTATATTATATGCACCAACATGGAGAGATAATCAACATCAAGCAGGAGTTGGCTATACATATAAAACAGAAGTCGATTTTGATAAACTTCAAAAAGAACTTCAAGATGAATATATAATATTATTCAGAGCACATTATTTTGTATCAAACTCTTTTGATTTTGAAAAATATAAAGGTTTCATATATAATGTATCTGACATTGATGATGTAAATGAAACCTACATAGTTAGTGATATTTTAATAACAGATTACTCAAGTGTATTTTTTGATTATGCAAATTTAAAAAGACCAATGCTATTTTACATGTACGATTTTGAACAATACAAAGACGAAATGAGAGGGTTTTACATTGATTTAGAAGAATTACCAGGTGAAATAACAAAAACAGAAGATGAACTAATTAAAGCTATAAAAAACACTAAAAATTTTGAATATAATGAAAAATACAAAAAATTTAATGAAAAATTTAATTATTTAGATGATGGACAAGCTGCTAAAAGAACAGTGAAAAAATTTATAAATAACTTATAGGAGTAAAACATGGATGTAAGAATTGAATATAATTTAAATGCGTATAAAAAATCAGTTCAAGAAAAAAAAGAAAAAAATGCAATACTTTTTATGGGCTTTGATTATAGATATACAGGAAATTCTAGATATCTATTTGAAGAGTTATTAAAAGAAGAAAAGGAAAATATATATTTTGTTACAACTGATGAAAAGGTAGACAAAAAATATAGAATAGAACCTGAAACGCAAAAAATGTATGAAATATTTTATCAAGCTAAAATAGTAATATTTGAAACGTGGACAGAAAAAACATGGATAAAAGCGAAAGATACAGTATGGATTCAGCTATGGCATGGTACACCACTTAAAAAAATGCTTCTTGATTCTGATGAAGCAGAAATAGCAAAAGTAAATCCTTGGCATCAAATAGAAAAAGTTATTGAAATAAATAAATGGGATTATGTTTTAATAGATAATAACAATATATACCCATATTTTCAATCATCTTGTTTATTAGAAAAAGATAAAATTTTAGATTATGGCTACCCAAGAGTAAAATATTTAATAGATAATAAAGAAAATGAAAAACTAAAACAAGAAATAAAACAAAAAGCAGGAATTCCTGAAAATAAAAAAGTAATTTTATATTTGCCTACATGGAGAGATTATAATTATGGCAGAAAAGAAGAAGAAATAGATTACAATTATTTTCCAAATATGGACAAGATTAAAAATGTTGTTGGAGATGATTATGTAATAGTTTCAAAAAATCATGTATTTTTAAATAATAAAAATAAAGATTCTATAACAAATGTGACTACTGAAACACAAGAATTATTATTAATTGGAGATTATTTAATTAGTGATTATTCATCAGTTATATTTGATGCATTTGCAATTGATTTACCAGTTGTGTTATTAGCAAACGATTTTGAAAAATACCAAAAATCAAGAGGAGTATATGAAACTATATGGAAGGATTTATTGCCATTTGTAAGTTATAATGAAGAAGATTTAGGAAAAGCAATATTAAATTATAACATAAATACTCAAGAATATAAAAAAGTAAAGGAAAAATACAGTTATTCAAACAATGGAAAAAATTTAGTTAATTTTATATTAAATTTAAAAAATAATTAGGAGGAATGAAAAATGAAAAGAATTTTAACTTATGGAACATTTGACTTATTACACTATGGACATATTAGATTATTACAAAGAGCAAAAGCATTAGGAGATTATTTAATAGTAGCTGTTTCAACAGATGAATTTAATGCAGGAAAAGGAAAAAAAGCATATCATAATTATGAAACTAGAAAAAAAATGTTAGAAGCAATTAGATATGTAGATTTAGTTATACCAGAAGAAAATTGGGAACAAAAAATAGCAGATGTTCAAAAATATAATGTTGACGTAGTGGTTATGGGAAGTGACTGGGCTGGAAGCGACAGATTTGATTACTTAAAAGATTATTGTGAAGTTGTGTATTTGCCAAGAACAGAAGGTGTATCAACAACACAAATAAAACAAGATTTAGGATTACAAGAAGCTGTAAATGGTGTTGACCAATTACCAGAGCCAGAAAAAATAAAGGAGTAATAAAAAATGACAGTATTTGAGGATTTAAAATGGAGAGGGCTTATAAAAGATATATCAAGCCCTGAATTAGAAGAAAAATTGAATAAAGGTGGAATGAGTTTCTATATAGGAACAGACCCAACAGCAGATAGTTTACACGTTGGACATTTATCAAGTTTTTTAATATCAAAAAGACTAAAAGATGCAGGACATCATCCATATTTATTAGTTGGTGGTGGAACTGGAATGATAGGAGACCCAAGACCAACCAAAGAAAGAGCAATGATTTCTAAGGAGCAAGTTGCTAAAAATTTTGAAGGATTAAAAAAACAAGTTCAAAAATTATTTGGATTTGATGTTGTAAATAATTATGACTGGATAAAAGATATAAATACACTAGATTTTCTAAGAGATTACGGAAAATATTTTAATATAAATTATATGTTAGATAAAGACATTATTAGAAGAAGACTAGATGCAGGAATTACATATACTGAATTCTCATATATGATTTTACAAGCTCTTGATTTTAAATATTTACATGAAAATAAAAATGTTAACTTACAATGCGCAGGTTCAGATCAATGGGGAAACATTACAGCCGGTATAGACTTAATTAGAAAATCAACAGGTGATGAAGTATATGGATTTACAATGCCACTTGTAACAGACTCACAAGGAAATAAATTTGGAAAAAGCGAAGGAAATGCTTTATGGTTAGATAAAGAAAAAACTTCAAGCTACCAATTATATCAATTCTTTGTAAATGTTGAAGACTCAATGGTTATAGATTACTTAAAAATTTATACATTCTTATCAAAAGAACAAATAGAAGAATTAGAAGTAAAAAATAATGAACATCCAGAATTAAGAGAAGCACATAAAGCCTTAGCAAGAGAAATAATTACATTTTTACATGGAAAAGAAGAATATGAAAAAGCTGTAAATTTAGCAGACCATTTATTTAACAATAAATTTAATGATTTATCAAAAAAAGATATTGAGGATTTGTTTAAAGGACAAGAGATTAAAGAAGTTGAATTAAATACAAATATAGTTGATTTTGTTGTTAATATGGGATTAGCATCAAGTAAAAGAGAAGCAAGAGAGTTTATTTCATCTGGTGCAATTTCAATAAATGGTGAAAAAGTTGCAGACTTAGAAAAAACAATTGACCAAAATATGTTTATTGAAAATACATACATTATAGTTAGAAGAGGTAAAAAGAATTACTATATTGGTAAAGTTAAATAAATTAATAGATTAATATTAAAATGTTTTATGGGGAGTAATGTATTTGAGCTTTTTAACATTAATTTATTATAATAAGTAAAGGAGAAAAATTTATGGATTGGATAAATAGTAATTTAACAGAAATAGAGCCAGCTAATATAGCAAACCAAGAGCAAAAAGAAAAAATTGCAAAAGAAATTGCACAAAAAGTGAAAGATGGAGATGTAATAGGTTTTGGTTCAGGTTCTACATCATATTTGACAATTAAAGAAATTGCTAAAAGAATTGAAGAAGAAAATATGCACATTACTGCAATACCAACTTCTTATGAAATAAAAGCATTATGTCATAGTTTAAACATTCCAGTAGTAAGTATATTAGAGCAAAGACCAGATTGGGCTTTTGATGGTGCTGATGAAGTAGATAAAAATAATAATTGGATTATAAAAGGCAGAGGTGCAGCATTATTTAAAGAAAAATTAAATATGGTAAATGCAGGAATTACATATATTTTAGTAGATGATACAAAATTAGTAGATAAGTTAAATGAAGTAATGCCAATTCCAATTGAAGTTTACCCAGAAGCGGTTAATAGCGTTAAAGAAGCATTATTAGATTTAGGGGCAACAGAAGCGGTTTTAAGAAAAGCGGAAAAGAAAGACGGCCCAGTATTTACAGAAAACAATAATGTTATATTAGACACAAAATTTACAGAAATTTATGAAACATTAGAAGAAGACATAAAATCAATTACAGGTGTTATAGAAAGTGGACTATTTATGGAATATCCAATAGAAGTAATACATTAAGCAAATAGGAGGAAAAACTATGTGGGGCGATATAGCAATTGCATTTTTGCTAGCATTTATTACAGCATTCGTATTAACGCCATTTACAATGAGATTAGCAAAAAAAGTTGGAGCAATAGACATACCAAATGATAGAAGAGTAAATAAAAAGCCAATGCCAAGGTTGGGTGGAATTGCAGTTATTTGTGGATTTATAGTATCTACAATATATTTGCTAATTGTAATGAGTTTTGAGAGTACTATTAATTTATTTGATACAGAAAATACATATTGGTTAAAATTATTAGGCTTTTTAATAGGAATTGTAATATTGGGAATTACCTGCTTTATAGATGATTCAAAAGGAATACCAAGTTGGGTAAAATTAATAGCACAAGTGGTTTCAGCAATACTTGTGGCTATGTGTGGAATAAGAATAGAAAATATCAACATACCATTTATAGATAACAAAATATTTTTTTATGATTGGTTTTCATATATTATTACGGTTTGTTGGATAGTAGGTATTACAAATGCTATAAATTTAATAGATGGACTAGATGGTTTATCTTCAGGTATAACTCTAATTTCGTGTTTTTCATTATTAATAATATTTGTATTAACACCATCATCACCACTTATTGCAATACTATTAATAACTGCATTAGCAGGTTCACTAGTAGGATTTTTGCCATTTAATTTTAGTCCTGCAAAAACATTTATAGGAGATACAGGTTCAAACTTTTTAGGCTTTTCGCTTGCAGTAATATCAATACTAGGAGTTGCAAAAACATATACTGCATTAGTACTTATAGCACCAATTATAGTATTAGGTCTTCCAATATTTGATACAATATTTGCAATAATAAGAAGAATAATAAAAGGTAAATCAATAAAGGCTGTATTTAAAGCAGATAAGGGGCACTTACACCATAGATTAATGAAAAGGGGTTATACACAAAAACAAGCTGTGTTAATTTTGTATGGTTTAACAGCAACTCTAGGAATGTTTGCAATAATATTACTTGAAAGTGGAATTTGGAAAGCATTATCATTTGCACTATTAGTAATTGCAATTATTGCAATTGGTTATAAAGATATTTTTAAAGTTCATTCAGATGAAAATATGGAACAAATTGATGTGAAGAATGTTAGAATAGACAAATGAGTTGAAAAATGTACAAAAAAGTAATATAATATATATATATTGTTTATATGAGGAGATTACACTATGACAAAAACAGACGAAAAAAGCATATTTACAACTCCGCGGATGGAGATAGTAAAAGTCAGCTATGCAAACGAAAATGGCAATGCTACTTTGACACATACCATCATCAAGAGCAAACCATCGGTGGCGGTAATTGTTAAAAATGAAGGCAAAATTGCTTTTATTAAGCAGTTTCGTTCCACTACTGGCAAAACTTACATTGAAATTCCAGCAGGACTTATTGAAAAAGGCGAAAGTGAAATTGAGGCGTCGGTTCGAGAAGTTGAAGAAGAAACAGGTATTATTGTAAACAATGTTCAAATTCTTGTAAAAGGACCGTCATTGCTGGATCCTTCTAAATCAGATGAAAATTATGGTGTTACTGTAGCTAATATGGGTAACACTACGGAAAGTCATCTTGATGAGATGGAACAAATTGATGAAAACATTATTTGGTTAAAAGAAAAATTTGTATTTAACAGAGTGCAAAAACAGCTTTTCAATGGTGAAGAGTTTTATCAAGGACATTATCTCAGTGGTCATTCTTTATATGCTTTGATGGCGTATATGATAAACAAGTAATTTCCAGAAAAAGAGTTCAAAATTTTGGACTCTTTTTCTATTTCTATTGTTTTATTTAAATTTTTTTGATATAGTTATAGTGAACAAAACTAGAAAGGAATGAGAGCTAAAATGGAAGACGAAAGACTTATAAGTCCAGAACTAGAAGATGTACAAGAAGAGAGAATGGAAAATAGCTTAAGACCAAAAACATTGGATGAATATATTGGACAAGATAAAGTAAAAAACAATATGAAAATATATATAGAAGCTGCAAAAAAAAGAGAAGAACCACTTGACCATGTTTTACTATATGGACCACCTGGATTAGGTAAAACCACACTTGCAAACATAATATCAAATGAAATGAATTCAAACATAAAAATAACATCAGGACCAGCAATAGAAAAGCCAGGTGATTTAGCGGCACTATTAACAAACCTTTCAGAATTTGACGTTTTGTTTATAGACGAAATTCATAGGCTAAACAAAAGTGTAGAAGAAATTTTATACCCAGCACTAGAAGACTACACATTAGATATTATGATAGGTAAAGGACCAAGTGCAAGGTCAATTAGACTTGATTTACCAAAATTTACATTAATAGGAGCAACAACAAGAGCAGGAGCATTAGCAACACCTTTACGTGATAGATTTGGAATTATAAGTCACTTAGAACTATACGAAACAAAGGATTTAACAACAATAGTAAAAAGGTCTGCAAGTATATTAGAACTTCAAATAGATGAAGAAGCGGCAATAGAAATTGCAAGACGTTCAAGGGGTACACCAAGAATAGCAAATAGACTTTTAAGAAGGGTTAGAGATTATGCAGCAGTTTTAGGAGATGGAAATATTACTTTAAAAATAGCAAAAACAGCATTAGGAAAACTTGAAATAGATGAAATGGGTTTAGATGATATAGACAGAAAAATATTAGAAACAATGATTATAAAATATAATGGTAGACCAATTGGAATTGATACAATAGCAACAACAATTGGGGAAGAACCAGAAACAGTAGAAGATGTATATGAACCATATTTAATACAAATTGGTTTTATAGCAAGAACTGCAAGAGGAAGAATGCCAATGCCTATAGCATATAAACATATAGGAGTAGAATATGAAGAAAAATAATACCTTAATAATAATAGCTGCAATAAATATATTTATATTTTCTTTAACAAATTTGATATTTGATATAAAATATGAGCAAGTAGATGATTTTATAATTTATAATTTGTATTCAGGACTTGATGGGACATATAATGTACATGGTGTATATATACACCCAGTAATATGCTTTGTAATAGGTATATTATTTAAAATAATTTCAACAGTAAATTGGCATTCAATATTCTTATTAACAATGCAGTTTATATGCTTTACTGTAATTGGATATATAATATTAAAAAAACATAAAACACCAATAGCTATTTTATTATATACTATATTTGCAAGTATATTTTATACATCAATGTTATTGCTAATTCAGTATACGTCTGTTGCAGCACTATTAATATTAACTTCATTTTTTATAATAATATATTGCATGGAGAATGAAAGTAAAAAATGGCTTATTGCATTATTGTTATATACAATAGGAATAATGATAAGAATGCAATCTTTATTAATAATAATTCCATTTATGGCAATATATTTAATGTATTATTTTATAAAATATAAACTTCAAGGAAAAACGGTTAAATTAATAAAAAAATACATAATTTTACTATTAATTACAGTAATTGTGTATGGTTCGAATATATTAGCATATTCAAGTGATTTATACAAAGAATATATAGAATTCAATAACCTAAGAGCTCATTTGCAAGATTTATCATATACTAGTTATGAAGAATGTAAGGAAATATTTAAAAAAATTGGTTGGAGTAAAAATGACCATTATTTATTTTATACAGTTAACATTGGGGATGAAAATGTATATAACAAAGAGAATTTACAAGAAATTGTAAACTATAAAAAACAAAATAATAATTATTATAATTTAAACTTAAATATATATGACATTTTTGATAAATTTCAAAATCAAGTTATCAACACGTATACAATTATAACAATATTATTTGCTACAACCGTAATAATTAGCATGACAACTAAAAGAAATAGAATTTTAAATATAGTTATATCAATAACGACTATTTCTATTCACATTTTATTTATAATTTTAAACAGAAGCATGCTAAGAGTTGTAATACCTGAGTACATATTAGGCACAGCATTAATAATCTACAATTTGTGTATAGAAATAAAAGAAATTAATATGAAAAAATTAGCATTAGAAATAATATTGACAACAATAGTTCTAACTAATATTTCTGGAGCAAAATACAATTATGGATATAACTTAAATTCATTTTCAAACTACAAGGAGCTAATCCAATATACTAATGAAAATAAAGAAAATGTATATCTATATACTGTCCCATCATTACAATATAGATATTATGCATATTCTGTATATGAAATGCCTCCAAAATCAGCATTTTCAAACTTGAAAGTAATGGGAGGTTGGGATATGTATACAGAAAATTATTATGAATTTAAACAAAGATATGATTTAGATGGTACATTTTTAGACTTGCTAAAAGAAAATGTATATTTGATAGATGGAGATGTTAGATGGTCAGGAGTAAGGTATAGTAATTATATAGACAATATAGTGTTATTTATCAAAGAACATTATAATATAGATGTAAAATATGAAAAAGTAAAATCATTTAATAATTTGTACATATACAAATTAGAAAGGAACCAATAAATGAAGCTTTTAATGCATACATGTTGTGCACCATGTAGTGTATATTGTATAGACAGCCTAAGAAAAGAAGGAATAGAACCAACAGTATATTGGTATAACCCAAATATACATCCATACATGGAATACAAATCAAGAAAAGACTGTTTAAAACAATATACACAAAGTATAGGTGTTACAGCAATATTTGAAGAAGAATATGGACTAGATAAATTTTGTAAAAATGTAATAAATAATTTGCAAACAAGGTGTACAGATTATTGCTATAGAGTGCGTTTAGAACAAACAGCAAAATATGCAAAAGAACATGAATATGACACAATAACTACAACATTATTTGTAAGTCCATACCAAAAACATGAAGAGCTAAAAAAAATAGCAGAAGAAATAGCAGAAAAATATGAATTAAATTTTTTATATCGTGATTTTAGAGTAGGCTTTAGAGAAGGGCAAACAAAAGCACGAGAGTTGGGCATGTATATGCAAAAATATTGTGGATGTATATTTTCAGAGGAGAATAGGTATAGTAAACAAATAAAAAAGGAACAAATTTAAATTGAAGTAATTAACCTATAATGAAAATATGAGAAAAAAATGAATTTAAATCAATATGTTTTGATTGGTAGTACAATTCGTTCATATCTTTCTTATTTATATGACGATGGTAAAATATCTTTTGAATTTAAAAATAATAAAATGTTGTGAAAACAGGATTGCTAGAAACATTATTGATATTAAAGAGAGGGAAAAATGAAAAAAATAGTTTTAATAGATGGAAATAGTATATTAAATAGAGCATTTTATGGAATAATGGGAAATAAAATGCTAATGACTCCAGATGGAAAATATACAAACGCAGTATATGGCTTTTTAGCCATTCTTTTTAAAGTACTAGAAGATATTGAACCAGAATATTTAATGGTAACATTTGACCTAAAAGCACCAACGGCAAGACATAAACTATATGAAGGCTATAAAGCAACAAGAAAAGGTATGCCAAATGAACTAGCAGAACAAATGCCAATCTTAAAAGATATATTACGTTCAATGAATATATCAATAATTGAAAAAGAAGGATATGAAGCTGATGATGTTTTAGGTACAATGGCAAAAAGAGCAGAAAAAGAAGGCTTTGATGTTACAATAGTTTCAGGAGATAGAGATACATTTCAGCTTACATCAAAAAAAATAAAAGTACGAATTCCACATACTAAAATGGGAAAAACAGAAACTGAAACATTTGACGAAAAAGCTGTACATAAAAAATATGGTGTAACACCAAAACAATTAATAGATGTAAAAGGTTTACAGGGTGATACGTCTGACAATATTCCAGGGGTACCAGGAATAGGTGAAAAAACAGCATTAGATCTTATAAAAAAATACAAAACTATTGATGGAATATATGAAGCAATAGAAAAAGGCGAAGATGATTTAAAGCCAAAAGTAAAAGAAAAATTAATTGAAAATAAAGAACTTGCTGAACTTTCACGATTTTTAGGAACAATAAATTTGGAAGTTCCAATAGAAGAATTAATAGAAGAATTTAAAATAAAAGAGTGGAATAAAGAAGAAGTATTTAATAAATTTAAAGAATTAAATTTTAACAGGTTTATTGAAAGATTTAATTTAAAATCTGAAGAAAAACCAAAAGTAAATATATTGGAATTATTTAATATAAAAACAATAACTGAAAAGGCAAAAATTGAAGAATTAATAAAAACAATTCAAAATCAACAGCAAATTATATTTATGCTTGGGTTAGAAAATGAAAATAACCCCAACTTTGTTATAAAAAAACGAATAAAGTCAATATATATATATAATGAAAATATAGTATATGAAATAAAATTTAATAACGAAACAGATAACATATTAAACTTTAAATTAATATTTGAAGATGAAAAAATAAAAAAGTACAGTTATCACATAAATGAAAATTATGTAATATTAAAACAAAATGGAATATCTTTAAAAGGTATTAAATTTGATGCTGAAATTGCAGCATATATTTTAAACCCAAGTAATAATCATTATAAATTAGAAGAATTATCAAGTCAGTACTTAAATATTGATATACCAGAATATTTAGAAACTGTGGGAGCAGAAGAAGAAAAACAAATAACATTATTTGAAAAAGTTGAAGACACTGTTGATGTTCTAAAATATCAAAATGCAATTTATGTATACACAATAGCACAATTAATAGATGTAATGATTAAAAAATTAGAAGAAATTAATTCAATAGAATTGTTTGAAAATATAGAAATGCCATTAATAGCAGTATTAGCAGAAATGCAATATGCAGGAATATATGTAGACAAAAAAGAGTTAATTTCCTTTGGAGATAAACTAAAAGAAGAAATAGAAACTGTAAAACAAGACATATATAATTTAGCAGGAGAAGAGTTTAATATAAATTCTACTCAACAACTAGGAAATATACTATTTGAAAAATTAAAATTACCAGTGTATAAAAAAACTAAAAAAGGTTATTCAACAGATGTGGATATACTTGAAAAATTAAAACCAGAGCATCCAATTATAGAAAAAATATTAGAATATAGAACATTAGTGAAACTAAATTCAACATATATTGAAGGATTAATAGTATATATAAATGAAAAGACACATAAAATACATTCATATTTTCATCAAACAATTACAGCAACAGGAAGAATAAGCTCAACAGAACCAAATCTTCAAAATATTCCTACAAGAACTGAGCAAGGTAAACAAATAAAAAAAGCATTTAAAGCTCAAGAAGGAAATATATTTATAGATGCAGATTATTCACAAATAGAATTAAGAATATTAGCACATATTTCAGGCGATAAACAGATGAAAGAAGCATTTATAAATAGTGAAGATATTCACAAACAAGTTGCATCAAAAGTATTTGAAGTTCCTCTTGAAGAAGTAACAAAAGAACAAAGAACAGCAGCAAAAGCAGTAAATTTTGGTATAGTATATGGAATAAGTGGTTTTGGCTTGGCAGAACAACTAGGAATAGGACGTAAAAAGGCAGAACAATATATAGAACAATATTTAGAAAAATACAAAGGTGTTAACAAATTTATGAATGTAATAGTTGAAAAAGCTAAAGAACAAGGCTATGTAGAAACACTATTTCATAGAAGAAGGTACATACCAGAACTTACATCAAATAATTATATGGTACGTCAATTTGGAACTAGAGCTGCAATGAATACACCAATTCAAGGAACTGCAGCAGATATAATGAAAATTGCTATGATAGAGGTAAATAAAAAATTAAAAGAAGAAAAATTAAATGCAAAATTAATTTTACAAATACATGACGAACTTTTAATAGAATGTAAAATAGAAGAAAAAGAACAAGTAAAGCAAATATTAAAACAATGTATGGAAAAAGCTGTAAAACTAAGTATACCGCTAGAAGTAGAAGTATCAGAAGCATATAATTGGTATGAAGTAAAATAAACTTTAAATAAGCAATATTATACAAATGAAAAAAATATATTAAAGGAGAGAAAATTGACTAAATACACTAAAATCATATTAGCAACAATATTAACTATTGTTGCTATATATATAATATTTAAAATTTTCAATTTAGATAAAATAATTTTAAAGCAATTGTATCCTAAAAAATATGAACAATATGTGAGCAAATATGCAAAACAATACAATATAGACGAACTATTAATATATTCAATAATAAAAGTAGAAAGTAATTTTAATGAAAAAGCCAATTCATCAGCAGATGCAATAGGATTAATGCAACTTATGGAAAATACGGCAATTGATATAAACAGAAAAATAGATAATAAAAAAATTGCAAAAGAACAAATATATGAACCTGAAACAAACATAAAATATGGTTGCTATTATTTTTCAACATTATTAAACAAATATAATAATATAGGATTAGCATTAGCTGCATACAATGCTGGAATGGGAAGAGTAGACAGCTGGATAAAAGAAGAAATAATAAAACCAGATGGCTCAAACTTGGAAAACATACCATTTAAAGAAACAAACATGTATGTAAGAAAAGTGCTAAACAATTATAATAATTACACAAAATGTCAGTTTTGGGGACGTTCCTTTAACTGACAAAAATGTCAGTTGAAGGGACACACCTTGCAAAAGTGAAATAATTGTTAAGGTCTGTCCCCATAGCTGACAAAAATGTCAGTTAAAGGAACGTCCCCAAAACTGACATTTTGTGAAAATATTGTGAAAAATTAAATAGCATACTTGACAATTGAATTAAATGGGTATAAAGTATTAGCAGTCTTAAATAAAGACTGCTAATTTTTTGTCGAATTATGTAATTAAAATAACATAATTCGCAATTATATGTAAATTTTAAAAAGAAAGAAGGCGTATTAAAAATTCTAAAAAACTAAAATTGGCATATAATGAAAAGAATAAATAAGGAGGTAATTTTCATGTTAAAACCATTAGGAGATAGAATAATTGTTAAAATGTTGGAAAAAGAAGAAACAACCAAAAGTGGAATTATTCTAGCTGGAAAATCAGAAGAAAAATCTCAAATTGCAGAGATTATAAAAATAGGAGATGGAACAAATTCAGAAGGTAAAAAAGTTGAAATAGCTGTAAAAGAAGGAGATAAAGTTGTTTTAAGTCAATACAGTGGAACTACTGTTAAAATTGATGGTGAAGAATTAATTATAGTAAAATATAATGATGTTTTAGCAGTTGTTGAATAAAAAAATAAAAATCTGAGAGGAGATAATTATAATGTCAAAAGAAATTAAATTTGGTGAAGAAGCCAGAAAAAGCCTATTAAATGGTGTAAATAAATTAGCAGATACAGTAAAAGTAACATTAGGACCAAAAGGAAGAAATGTAGTATTAGATAAAAAATTTGGAGCTCCATTAATTACTAATGATGGTGTAACAATTGCAAAAGAAATTGAACTAGATGATCCATTTGAAAACATGGGAGCACAAATTGTAAAAGAAGTATCAATAAAAACAAATGATGTTGCAGGAGATGGAACTACAACTGCAATGGTACTTGCACAAAGCATGATACGCGAAGGTGTAAAAAATGTAGCAGCAGGTGGAGATCCAATGGCAATAAAAAGAGGAATGGATAAAGCAGTAGTATCTGCAGTAGAAGCTTTAAAACAAACTAGTGTAGAAGTGAGTGGAAAAGAAGATATTGCAAGAGTTGCAAGCATATCTGCTAACAACCCAGAAGTTGGAGAACTTATTTCAGAAGCAATGGAAAAAGTATCTAAAGATGGTGTTATTACAATTGAAGAATCAAAAACATCACAAACAGAACTAAATGTTGTAGAAGGAATGCAATTTGACAAAGGTTATGTATCACCTTATATGGTAACAGATACAGAAAAAATGGAAGCAGTTATAGATAACCCATATATACTTATTACAGACAAAAAAATAAGCAATATTCAAGAAATATTACCATTACTAGAAAGCTTAATGCAACAATCTGGCAAACTTGTAATAATTTGTGATGACATTGAAGGTGAAGCACTTTCAACATTAATTTTAAATAAATTAAGAGGTGTAATAAATGTAGTTGCTGTTAAAGCACCAGGCTATGGAGATAAAAGAAAACAAATGTTGGAAGATATTGCAATTTTAACAGGTGGAGAAGTTATTACATCTGACCTAGCATTAGAATTAAAAGACACAACAATTGAACAATTAGGTAGAGCAAGACAAATAAAAGTACAAAAAGAAAACACAATTATAGTAGACGGAATGGGAGAAAAAGAAGAAATTGCAAAACGTGTTGCATTATTAAAAACTCAAATTGCAGAAGAAAAAAGTGAATTTGAAAAAGAAAACTTGCAAGAACGTTTAGCAAAAATAGCAGGAGGAGTTGCAGTAATTGGAGTTGGAGCTGCTACTGAAGTTGAAATGAAAGACAGAAAACTAAGAATAGAAGATGCCTTATCTGCTACAAAAGCAGCAGTTGAAGAAGGAATAGTACCTGGTGGAGGAACAGCATATATAGACATTTTACCAAAAGTTACAGAAGTAGTGGAAACCTTACAAGGAGACGAAAAAATAGGTGGTAAAATAATATTAAGAGCATTAGAAGAGCCAACAAGACAAATATCTGTAAATGCAGGATTAGAACCATCTGTAATACTAGAAAAAGTTAAAAATAGCCCAGTAGGGGTTGGTTTTAATGCACAAACAGATGAATATGTAGACATGAAAAAAGCTGGAATAGTAGACCCTACAAAAGTATCAAGAAGTGCACTTCAAAATGCAGTATCAATTGCATCAATGGTATTAACAACAGAAAGTTTAGTAACAGACAAAAAAGAACCAAACAGTTGCAAATGTTCAGAACACGAACCAGCAGGAATGGAAGGAATGTATTAAAAAAGTATAATTAATTTATTTTAAGTTGAATCTCATTGATTAAAACCTTTTCGAGATTCAACTTTTTTAATTCATTTTATAAAATAAAATAAAAAATATTGTTATTTTTAAATCTATATTATATAATGAAGCTACAATAAAAACAGGAGGAAATGTATGGAAGAAAAATTAAAGAATTTATTGGAAAATTCATATACTCCATATTACAAATATCCGGTAGCTTCAGTAGTTATAATGAATGACGGAAAAGAATTTTGCGGTGTTAATGTAGAAACTTCAAGCCCAGCAGCAGGAATATGTGCAGAAAGAAATGCTTTATATACAAGTATAACAGAAGGCTACAAGAAAGGCGATGTTAAAGAAATTCATATTATGAGTAAAACAGAGAAAGAATGTTGGCCATGCTTTATATGTAGACATGCAATTAGCGACTTATGTAATAAAAATACAAAAGTAATATCACATACTTATAGTGGAAAAACCGTAACAAAAACAGTAGAACAACTATGCCCGTTTCCTTTTGGAGATGAAAATATAAAATAGGAGAAAATAACAATGGCAGTAATTATAAATGGTAAAGAATTAGCAACAAAAATAAGAACAAATTTAAAAAATGATGTAGAAGAATTAAAGCAAAAAGGTATATTTCCAAAACTTGCAGTAATAATGGTAGGAAATGATAGTGCATCTGCAGTATATGTGCGAAATAAAAGCAAAGCATGCAATGAAATAGGTATTGAATTCGAAGAATTTTTATTACCAGAAAATACAACTAGAGAAGAGCTTTTAAACTTAATTGAAAAACTAAACAACAGAAAAGATGTTAATGGAATATTACTTCAAAGTCCAATTCCAAAACATTTAGATATTAGAGAAGCATTTAATGCAATAAATTATCAAAAAGATGTTGACGGTTTTCATCCAATAAATGTTGGAAAATTGGCTATTGGAGAAGATTGCTTCATATCATGCACACCAGCTGGTGTTATGAAAATGTTAGAAGAATATAATATAAAAATAGAAGGGAAACACGCAGTAGTAATAGGAAGAAGTAACATTGTAGGAAAACCGCTAGCACAATGTTTGCTAAACAAAAATGCAACAGTAACAACTTGCCATTCTAAAACTACAAACTTAAAAGAAATTACAAAACAAGCAGACATTTTAGTTGCAGCAATAGGTAAACCAAAATTTGTAACTGAAAACATGGTAAAAGAAAATGCGGTTGTTATAGATGTAGGTATTAACAGAAATGAAGAAGGAAAGCTTGTAGGGGATGTTGACTATGAAAATATAGAACCTAAAGCTTCATATATTACTCCAGTTCCTGGTGGAGTTGGACCAATGACAATTGCAATGTTAATGGAAAATGTTGTGAAAGCAACAAAAATACAAAATATTTAGAAAATATATAAATTGGGGGCTTAATTTTGAGCAAAATTAGTTTACACAAAACTAATGAAGCATAAAAAGAAAGGAATGTAAAACATAATGAAAATTATTTATCAAGCTCAAAAAGAATACCCACAAAAATTAAATAACATGTACTCATCACCTGCTAAATTGTATTTAGAAGGTGATGAGAAAAACTTAAATAAGCCATCAATAGCTATAATTGGTTGCAGAGATGCAAGTGATTATGGCAAAAAAGTGGCTTTTAATTTTGCCTATGAACTTGCAAAAAAAGGATTTGTAATTGTAAGTGGGTTAGCAAGGGGAATTGATACTTATGCACATTTAGGAGCAATTAAAGCAAATGAAAAAACAATTGCGGTATTGGGAAGTGGGTTGAAACACATATATCCAGCAGAAAATAAACGAATTTGTAAAGAAATTATTGAAAAAGGTGGTACAATAGTTACTGAGTATGAGCCAAGTACAAAACCACTTCCAATGAATTTTCCAGCCAGAAACAGAATAATAAGTGGATTATCAAATGGGGTTCTAGTAGTAGAAGCAAAACAAAAAAGTGGTACACTAATTACAGTAGATTATGCTTTAGAACAGGGAAAAGATGTATTTGTAATTCCAGGTAATATAACAAGTGTAAATTCTTGTGGTACAAATGAGCTAATAAAGCAAGGAGCAAAGTTAGTTACAAATATTAATGAAATAATTGAAGAAATTGAAAAATAGAAATTTAACAACTTTTGTTCTTACCATTGGCAATTTGAAAATATTGTGGTAAAATAGACTAGTAGTTAAAAGGAGAAAAAATGCCAAAATTTTTTGTAAAAACTAATCAAATTGAAAAAAATAAAATTAAAATAATTGGAGAAGATGTAAAACATATAAATCAGGTTTTAAGAGCTAAAATTGGTGAAAAGCTTACAATATGCGATGTAGACACAACTTTAAATTATATTACTACAATATCACAAATTACTTCTGAATATGTAATATGTGAAATACAAGATTGTATAAAAAGCTTTGTAGAAAGTAATATTGATATTACGGTTTTTCAGGGTATTCCTAAAGCTGACAAAATGGAATACATTATACAAAAAAGTACTGAACTTGGTGCAAAAAAAATAGTACCAGTTGAAATGACAAGATGTGTAGTAAAATTAGATAATAAAAAAGAAGAAAAGAAAATAGAACGTTGGCAAAAAATTGCAGAATCTGCAGCAAAACAAAGTGGCAGAGATTTAATTCCAAAGGTTGAAATACCAACTAATATAAATAAACTATGTGACAAAATTAATGAATTTGATGCAGTTATTTTAGCTTATGAAGAAGAAAAAGAAAATACATTAAAAAATGAATTACAAAAAATAAGTAAAAATAAGAAAAATAAAATAGGGATTATAATTGGTCCAGAAGGTGGAATAGATAAGCAGGAAATAGAAATGCTTGTCAAAGCAGGTGCTAAAGTAGTAACATTAGGAAAAAGAATATTAAGAACTGAAACAGCATCAATTAGTGTTATAAGCAATATTATGTATGAACTTGAATTATAATAAAGGAGAAATTAAAATGTCAACAAAAAAAGAAACAAAAATAACTAAATCTGAAAATAAAACAGTAAAAAGTGAAAAAACATCTGGCAAAAAAATAAAAACTAATAAAGATGAAATTAAATCTATAGATAATAAAGCAAGAAAAACTACTAAAAAAAGCCAAACAAAAATTACAGACAAAACTGAAAGTAAAGTTAATAAAAAAGAAAATAAATTGCAACAAGTTGATATAAAAGAAACTGAAAAAACAAAAAACAAAAAGCAAAAAACGAATGAAACTAAAAAAGAAAATGAATTGCAACAAGTTGATATAAAAGAAATTAAAAAAACAATAAAACAAGAACTAAAAGATAAAAAAACTATAACAGATGAAGTACAAAAGAAATTGAATGGAGAAGTATTTAAAAATATAATTATAGCTATTGTTGTTGTTGTATTTTTAAATTTTATAATATTAGGTTTTATAAATATTGAAAGCCAAATTTTTATAGTGGATTTAAAAGTTTTTGCAATATCTATACTAGCAATAGCAATAGGAATTTTTGAACATGCATATAAAAAAGACAGTGGAAAAATAGCAATATATGGAATTGAAACATTAGTACTAGCATTTTGTATGTTAGCATTTATATATATAGACATTATGTATAATAGCAAATTTGTAATTATTACAATACTACTTACTTATGTGATTGCAATATACTATACAGCAAAATCAATAATAATTTATCAAAAAATGAAGAAACAATATTTTATTGATTCTATGAAAAAAATAATTAAGAAGTAATATTCTATTGTGAAAGGAACAAAAATATGAAAAGCATGACAGGGTTTGGAAGGGCAAAACTAGAAAGAGAAGAAAGAGAATACTCAGTAGAAATTCGTTCTGTAAATCATAAATATTCAGACATTACAGTAAAAACATCTCGCAACTTATTATACTTAGAAGACAAAGTAAGAAAATGTGTATTAAACAGAGTATCAAGAGGCAAAATAGAAGTATTTATAACTTATGCAAATTATGGACTTAATGGAAAAAATGTTGTACTAAATAAAGAACTTGCAAAACAATATATTAAAGAATTAACTGAGCTTGCAAAAGAAACAGGAGTACCAAGTGGATTAAGAGTGATAGAAATTTCTAAAATGCCAGATGTATTAAATATCCAAGTGGATGAAGAAAGCTTAGAAATGGTTTGGAATGAACTTTCTGAATGTTTAGAAAATGCAATTGATAATTTTATAGACATGAGAAGTATTGAAGGTAATAAAATAAAACAAGATTTAGAAACACGAATACAAAAAATAGAACAAATTATTAATAAAATTTCAGAACTTTCTGCTGGACTTGTTGAAGAATATGTTGTAAAATTAGAAGAAAGAATAAAAGAACTTTTAAAAACTAATGTGGTAGACAAAGATAGATTAGCACAAGAAATTGTTATATATTCTGATAAATGTTCAACTGAAGAAGAAATTACAAGACTAAAGAGTCATATATTACAATTTAAAAGTTTATTAGAACAAGACGAACCAATAGGAAAAAAACTTGATTTTTTAATGCAAGAGATGAATAGAGAAACGAACACCATTGGCTCAAAGTCAGGAAAACTAGAAATTACTAATTTAGTAATTGAAATGAAAACTATATTAGAAGACATAAGGGAACAAATTCAAAATATTGAATAATAAGGAGGACTTTTATGCAATTAATAAATATAGGCTTTGGAAATATTGTATCATCAGATAGAATAATAGCAATTGTTAGTCCAGAATCTGCACCAATTAAGAGATTGGTGCAAGAATCAAAAGATCAAGGCAGAGCTATTGATGCTACGTGTGGCAGAAGAACACGAGCTGTAATAATAATGGATTCAAATCATGTTGTATTATCAGCAGTTCAACCAGAAACAGTAGCGGGAAGGTTTGAAGAAGATTCAAACAAAATAGAAAATGTATAGAAAGAAGGGGAAAATATGTTAGTAAAACCAACTGTTTTAGAATTATTAGAAAAAGTAGATAATCGTTTTAGATTAGTTACAATCACAGCTAAAAGAGCTAGACAAATTTCAGAAGGAAGCATACCTTTAACAAAAAAAGAAGAACCATCAGCTGTATCTATTGCTGCTGACGAAATAGCAGAAGGTAAGGTGAAGGCATGTTAGTATTATTATCAGGTGTATCAGGTGCAGGAAAAGACACCATAAAAAAAGAATTAATATCAAGAATGAGCAATGTTGAATCTCTTCCTTCATATACTGATAGAAAACCTAGAGAAAACGACATACCAGGAGTAACATATAATTTTGTTACAACACAAGAATTTGAAACAATGATTGAAAAAGGAGAGTTATATGAATATTCTGCTCACCACAATCATTACTATGGAACATCAAAAAAACTGTTAAATGAAAAAATACAAAATGGAAAAATTATAGTAAAAGACATTGAAGTAAATGGTGTTGAAAATTTAATTAAATTATTAAAAAATGATACTAAAATTGTAACAATTTTTTTAAAGGTTCCAAAAGAAGAACTTAAAAGAAGGCTAGAAAATAGAATAGATAAACTAAGTAAAGAAGATATTGAATTAAGACTAAACAGATTTCAATATGAAGAATCAAAAATTGGGATGTATGATTATGTTATAAAAAATAACAATTTAGAAAAAACTGTTAATATTATAATGGAAATCATAAAAAATGAACTTAATGTCAGTTTTAGGGACGTTCCTTTAACTGACAAAAATGTCAGTTTTGGGGACGTTAAATAAAATGTCAATATTGACCAAAAAAAATTCAAGAAAAAAAATTTGACAAATTTTGCATAACAAATTTTTCTAAA
>CAZUAJ010000003.1:31316-55304 GCA_964618105.1 uncultured Clostridium sp.
ACTTTTTATTTTTATATTGGAAATAATAAAAAATTAAATTATTTTATTTTTTTGGGTCGTTCATAAAAGTTAAAAATTTGTCAGTTAAAGGTACGTCCCTAAAACTGACATTAAGGAGGAAAAGAAATGCATGAATTAGAAGGGAAATTTGAACCAAAAACATTTGAAGAACAAATTTATAAAAATTGGAATGAAAAAGGCTATTTTAAGCCATCAGAAGATAAAACAAAAGAGCCATATACAATAGTAATGCCACCACCAAATATTACTGGTAAATTACACATGGGACATGCTCTAGACGAAACTTTGCAAGATATTTTAATTAGATATAAAAGAATGCAAGGTTTTAATACATTATGGATTCCAGGTACAGACCATGCTGCCATTGCAACAGAAGCTAAAATAGTTGAAAAATTGAAAAAAGAAGGAATAACTAAAGAAGATTTAGGAAGAAATGGATTTTTAGAAAAAGCATGGGAATGGAAAGAAGAATATGGTGGAACTATATTAAATCAACTTAAAAAATTAGGATGTTCATCTGATTGGGATAGAGAACGTTTTACTATGGATGAAATTTCATCAAATGCAATAAGAGATGTGTTTGTTGATTTATACAATAAAGGGTTAATTTATAAAGGAAAAAGAATGATAAACTGGTGCCCATATTGTAATACATCAATTTCAGATGCGGAAGTTGAATATGAAGAAGAACCAACACATTTATGGCATGTTAAATACCCTGTAAAAGGTGAAAAGAATAAATATGTTATAGTTGCAACAACAAGACCAGAAACAATGCTTGGAGATACAGGTGTTGCGGTTCACCCAGAAGATGAACGTTACAAAGACTTAGTTGGTAAAACTGTAATATTACCAATAATGAATAAAGAAATTCCAATTATAGCAGATAATTTTGTAGAAACAGAATTTGGAACAGGGGCAGTAAAGCTTACTCCAGCACATGATCCAAACGACTATCAAGCAGCATTAAAACACAACTTAGAAATTATAACAGTATTTGATGATGAATTTAAAATGAATGACTTAGTACCAGAATACAAAGGTATGGACATGTATGAGGCAAGAAAAAAAATAGTTGAAAGACTAGAAAAAGAAGGTTATCTTGTAAAAATAGAAGACTATACACATAATGTAGGTAAATGTTATCGTTGCCACCATACAATAGAACCACATATTTCAGAGCAATGGTTTGTAAAAATGGAGCCATTAGCAAAGCCAGCAATTGAAGTAGTAAGAAGCGGTAAAATTGAATTTATACCAGGCAGATTTGACAAAACATACTTCAACTGGATGGAAAACATTCAAGATTGGTGTATATCAAGACAATTATGGTGGGGACACAGAATACCAGCATATTATTGTCAAGAATGTGGAGAAATAATAGTAGCAAAACAAGAACCACATAAATGCGAAAAATGTGGAAGCACAAACTTAAAACAAGATGAATATACATTAGATACATGGTTTAGCTCAGCACTATGGCCATTTTCAACATTAGGTTGGCCAGAACAAACAGAAGACTACAAATATTTTTACCCAACAAATACATTAGTTACAGGTTATGATATTATATTCTTCTGGGTTGCAAGAATGATATTCTCAGCAATAGAGCATACAGGTGAGGTGCCATTTAATAAAGTATTTATTCATGGTATAGTACGTGATAGCCAAGGAAGAAAAATGTCAAAAAGCTTAGGAAATGGAATTGATCCACTTGAAATAATAGAAAAATATGGCACAGATGCATTAAGATTTTCATTAGTTTTAGGTATTTCACCAGGAAATGACATTAGATACATGCCAGAAAAATTGGAAGCAGCATCAAACTTTGCAAACAAATTATGGAATGCTTCAAAATTTGTTTTAAGCAATATGCCAGAAAAAGGTGAAAGCTTAGTTGCAGAAGAATTACCACAAAACTTATGTTATGAAGATAAATGGATATTATCTAAATTAAATAAATTAGTAAAAGATGTAACAAACAATTTAGATAACTTTGAACTTGGAATAGCAACACAAAAAATATATGACTTTATTTGGAACGAATTTTGCGACTGGTATATAGAAATGGTAAAATCTCGTTTATATGATGAAAACTGTACAACAAAAATTGCAGCACAATATACACTAAATAAAGTATTAAAACAATCATTAAAACTATTACACCCAGTAATGCCATTTGTAACAGAAAAAATATATATGCAATTATTCCATAATGATGAAAGCATAATGATTTCAAAATGGCCAGAATATACTGAAAGTCTAGCATTTGAGAATGAAGAACAAAAAATAGAAAAATTAAAAACAATAATAGTTGGAATTAGAAACTTACGTACAAACTTAAATGTACACCCAAGCAAAAAATCTAAGCTAATATTTGTAACAACAGAAGCAAACAAAATGCTTGAAGAATCAAATAGTATGATACAAAAATTAGGTTTTGCAAATGAAATAAATATTCAACAAAACAAAGAGAACATACCACAAAATGCAATGTCTGTATTAGCAGATGGAATAGAGGTATATATTCCATTTGAAGAATTAGTAGACTTAGAAGCGGAAAAACAAAGACTTGAAGGCGAAAAACAAAAATTACTTTCAGAAGTTGCAAGAGGAGAAAAAATGCTTTCAAATCCAGGTTTTGTAAACAAAGCACCAGAAACAAAAATAAATGAAGAAAAAGCAAAACTTGAAAAATACAAAGAAATGCTAGAAAAAGTTGAAGAAAGACTAAAAAGTTTATAGAAACCAAAATAGGTAAATGAAAAATTCATTTACCTATTTTTTCTATTTATCATTTATTTGTTTCCTTATATTTTTAAATAATTCTTCGTGAGAAATATATTGTGTATTATCCTATAAAAAATGTGTCGAAAACTTCCTAAAATTCGACAAAACTTCCTAGTTTTTACTCTAGCAATAAACTGGAAAAAAATGTATAATAGGACAAGCGAAACAATAAGGGAGGGGTAGATATGATAAGTGAATTTGATGAAAAAGACAGTTGCTTATATATTCAAATTACAGAAGAAATAGATCATCATACCACAGAAAAAATAAGGAGGAAAATGGATAATGAAATTACGAGATTTATGCCTAGAAAAGTTGTATTTGATTTTAGTAAAGTTTCTTTTATGGACAGTGCAGGAATAGGTTTATTAATAGGAAGGTACAAGCTAGCAAAAATGCTAGGTGGAATTACAGAAATAAAAAATACAAGTAAATCAATTGAAAAAGTACTAGAAATGAGTGGAATTACTAAAATAATTCCATTAACTAAAAATAGTAAAGTAAGTTAAGAGGGGGAAAATAAAGTGAAAAGTATGTATGATAATGAAATGGAACTTCAGTTTATAAGTAAATCAAGAAATGAAGCGTTTGCTCGCATTACAGTTGCAGCATTTGTAGCACAACTAGACCCAACAATTGAAGAATTAGCAGATATAAAAACTGCAGTGTCAGAAGCAGTTACAAATTGTATAGTACATGGATACGAAGACAGGGAAGGAATAATAAAACTAAAAGCAACATTACTTAATAACATGCTTGAAATAGAAATTGCAGATAATGGCAAAGGAATTGAAGATGTGGAACTTGCAAGAAAACCGTTATATACAACAAAAGCAAATCTTGAAAGATCTGGAATGGGCTTTACCATAATGGAAAGCTTTATGGATGAAATTGAAATTCATTCAGTTGTTGGAATAGGAACAAAAGTAGTAATGAAAAAACGAATAAAAAAAGAAGAAAATGAAACAATAGAAGAAGAAAAAAATGCTCTAATCAATTAAAGATAGGAGGCATTTTTTTATGCAAGAAGAATTTGATAATAAAATAGAGAATATTGAAAAAGCTAAACAAGGCGACAAAGATGCTATGCAACATTTAATAGATGTCAACAAAGGCCTTATTTGGAGCATAGTAAAACGCTTTCAAGATAGAGGGTATGAATTAGAAGATTTATATCAAATAGGTGTAATGGGTTTTATTAAATGTGTAAAAAGATTTGATAGTAGCTTTGAAGTACGACTTTCTACCTATGCAGTACCATATATTTTGGGTGAAGTAAAAAGATATATTAGGGATAACGGGCCAATAAGAATTAGTAGGAGCTTAAAGGAACTTGCAATAAAGGTTTTGGAAGCTAAGAATGAATATTATAGAAAAACAGGTCAAGAAATAAAAATAGAAGAATTAGCAAAAATGCTTGGAACATCAAAAGAAGAAATAGCTCTTTCATTAGAAGCATTTCAGCCAATTTACTCAATTGATGAACAACTAAGTGATGAAGAAGATGATGGACAATGTTTATTAGATAAAATGTCAAATCAGGTAGATGAAGCAAATTTGCTAACAAATAAGCTATGTATACAACAAGCAATAGAAAATTTAGAAGACAATGAAAAGCAAATAATACTTTTGAGATATTACAGGGAAAAAACACAAACTGAAATTGCTAAAATTATGGGAATAACACAAGTTCAGGTTTCACGTATTGAAAGGCGTGTGCTTGAGAGCATGCGTGTAAAGCTGGCAATATAATGTTTTTTGTCAAATTGTTTAGTTTAAAATGTTTACATGTCCTGCAATGGGGAAAGTATTTTTATTTTCTTCGTTCGTCCCAACTGCATAATAAGCTGTAAATAAAATTTTACTTTCGTAAATTTTAAAACAGCTTATAATTTGTCGGTCCCCACACAAGCTCACTTTGAAAAATAAAAATGTACTTTCCCCCTGCGCGGACTTATAAGTATATTTACTAAACAATTTGACAAAACTATTATAAAAAAAAAGAAGGAGAAAAGGTTGAAAAAAATTTTAGCATATATATTAATATTTTTAATTACATGTTTTAGTATTCCTATAATATTTACAAACACTGCAAAGCCAGCAAACACAAATACATTTAATAATACAGAAAATCAGCAAACAACATCAAATTATGACTATAAAAAATACAATACAGTAAAATTATTACATACATCTACAAATAAAATTGAAGAACTTGGCTTAGACGAATATTTATATGGAGTAGTTAGTAGTGAAATGCCAGCAAGTTATGAAGAAGAAGCATTAAAAGCACAAGCAGTTGTTGCAAGAACATATACGCTATATAAAATTATAAATAGTACAAAAAAACATGGTGAAGCCAATATTTGTGATTCTTCAACTTGTTGTCAAGCTTGGATTTCAAAAGAAAATAGACTTGCAAAATGGAAAGAGAAAAATAGAACCGAATATTGGAACAAAATTGTAAATGCAGTAAATACGACACAAGGTAAAATGATTACATACAATGGAAAACCAATAAATGCTTTTTTTCATTCAAATAGTGGTGGAACAACAGAAGCACCATTAAATGTTTGGGGCGGTAGTGGTTACCCATATTTACAGTCTGTACAAACAGCAGGTGAAGATGCATATAGCCAATACTCGTCAAAAGCTACATTTACTAAAAAAGAATTTGAAGAAAAAATAAAAAAAGAACATAGTAATTTTAAAATAGACTTTTCAAAAGAAAATTGTATAAAAATAAAAGAATATACAGAAGGAAATAGAGTAAAAACTATTCAAATAGGAAACTTAGAATTATCTGGTGTAGAAGTTAGAAATTTACTAGGACTAAGGTCAGCAAATTTTAAAGTAACAATAGATGGCGAAAATATTATATTTGAAGTAACTGGTTATGGACACGGGGTTGGAATGAGCCAAACAGGTGCAGATAGTTTAGCAAAACAAGGTAAGAATTATGAAGAAATAATTCATCATTTTTACACAGATGTAAATATAGAAGATATTTAACATTTTTTGTATAAATTTCTCAAACATGTAAATAATTATACTAAATAAAAATTAAGGAGGAATTATATTATGAGAAGAAATTACAAAGGAAGATTTGAAGAAGGAATAGATACAAAAAAAGTGTTATATATTACAGGAACTATACTTGCTTTAGCGATAATTGCATTTGTTATAACTTTTTTTATTTATGGAAATACATTAAATAAAACAAATGAACTTAGTAAAATAAATACCAATTCATTAGGAACAATTACTGCAATAGAAGAAACTAGTACGTCTTATGGAAAAACAGTTGATGAAATGCAAAATGAAATTGACAATACAGAAAAGGTAGCAATAAATACAAGTAGCATAGAAGCTGAAGAAAAAGAAGAAAACATAGTTAAAAATGATGAAAAAAAGCAAACTACAACTCAAAGTAATACAGTTAACAAAACAGAAACAATAAAAGATCCTGAGTTTAAAATTCCGGTTTCAGGAGAAATAATGAAGGAATTTGCTGACAATAAATTAGTATATTCTAATACATTAGATGTTTGGACAACTCACAATGGAATTGATATTGCTGCAGATAAAACAACAGTAGTAAAAGCGGCTACAGACGGAACTGTAAAATCAATAAAAAATGACCCACGTTATGGTTTGACTATTATTATAGAACACGTAAATGGATATAAAACAGTATATTCAAATTTGTTGTCAACTGAATTTGTTGTGGAAGGTGAAAAGGTTGAACAAGGGCAAAGCATAGGAACTGTGGGAAATTCGGCAACATTTGAAGTGTCAGAAGAACCACATCTTCATTTTGAAATATTAAAAAATAATGAGCAACTTGATCCAGAACTATATTTAAAGTAATAAAATTAAATATAAAAATATACAATAATTAAGAAGTTAATGCAATTTTAAAAAATATATATAAAAAACTAAAAAACTATTTACAAAATTCGACAAAAAATGTATTATATATTTATAATATATTTTAAGGAGGATGTTTGATATGAAAAGTCAAAAAGATTGGTTAACAACTTTATTACTATGTATATTTTTAGGTGGTATAGGCGTTCACAGATTCTATGCTGGAAAAATTGGAACAGGAATACTACAATTACTTACAGTTGGTGGATGTGGAATTTGGACTTTAGTAGACCTTATTATGATTATAACTGGAAGTTTCAAAGATAAAGATGGAAACCCAATCACAAATAAATAGAATTATTTTATTTATTATAATTAATGTAATATTATTGGTAGTTTTATATAGTATACCAGTAAATAGTAAAATATTAGAAAACTTATGTATATATAAACTAATATTTGGAAAAGAATGTTGGAACTGTGGAATGACTAGAGCATTTTTGTCAGTAATTCATTTGGATTTTAATAAAGCATTAATGTATAATAATAAAGTAGTATTAGTATTTCCATTAACAACAGTAATATACTTTTTTTCATGGTATAAGTATATTGTAGGAAAAAACAAACGAGAACAAAATTAAATTTGTTCTCGTTTTTATTTTTTATACTTAAACCAATTGAAAAATACCATTAATTAATATATAATAGGCATGTAAAATTATTCAAAAAAGGAGCAAAAAAGTGGCAGAAGTAAAATGGACAAATGAACAATTACAAGCAATACAAGAAAAAGGCTCAAACATATTAGTAGCTGCTGCAGCAGGTAGTGGAAAAACCGCAGTACTTGTTGAAAGAATTATTCATAAAATAATTGATGAACAAATGGATATTGATAAAATGTTAGTAGTAACATTTACAAATGCTGCAGCTAGTGAAATGCGTGAAAGAATATTAGAAGCCATATATAAAAAATTAGAAGAAACACCACAAAATGTTCATTTACAAAAGCAAATAATACTTTTAAACAAAGCAAGTATTTGCACAATACATTCATTTTGCTTAGATGTTATTCATAACCACTTTTACGAAATAGATATACCAAGCAATTTTAAAATTGCAGATACAGCTGAAATAGACCTTTTAAAACAAGAAGTTTTAGATGATTTATTTGAACAAAAATATACTAATAATGATGAAAATTTTATAAACCTTTTAGAAAATTACACTAATTACCGTGGGGATGATGCTCTACAGGAATTAGTGTTAAAAACGTATAAATTTATACAAAGTAGTCCATTCCCTATAAAATGGTTACAAGAAAAATTAGAACTATTAAAAATAGAAAATCAAGATATATCACAAACTATATGGGGGAAGCTTATTATTCAAAAAGTTGAAGATGACGTTCAAGAAGGAATAATACAACTTGAAGCAATAAAAGCAAAACTTGCCCTATTTCCAGAAATGGCAAAATTTTATCAAACAATAAGTGAAGATATAATAAATTTACAAGATGTATTAAAATATAGTTCATGGGATGAGCTATATACTAAATTATTAAATGTTAGTTCAAGATTTGGTAAATGGCCAACTGACAAAAAAGTAACAATTGATTTAAAAGAAGAAGCAAAAGAAATAAGAGATAAAGTAAAAAAACAAATAAAAGAAAAAACAGCAAAATTATTAACTTGTACACAAGAACAAGCTATAAAAGACTTAGAAATAATTACTCCAATACTTGAAAAACTAGCAAATTTGGTAATTGAGTTTACACAAAATTTTGCAGAAAAAAAGAAAGAAAAAAATTGCATTGATTTTAATGATATTGAACATTTTGCATTAAAAATATTATTAGACGAAAACAATGAGCCAACAGAAGTT
This sequence comes from uncultured Clostridium sp., assembly GCA_964618105.1. GTDB lineage: Bacteria > Bacillota > Clostridia > TANB77 > CAG-508 > CAG-273. Next base: position 39,879 of record CAZUAJ010000003.1, read on the forward strand.
GCCAAAAAATATAAACAAAAATTTCAAGAAATTGCAATTGATGAATATCAAGACAGTAACCTAGTACAAGAAGCAATATTAACAAGTATTTCAAATGGTAACAACATATTTATGGTTGGAGATGTTAAACAAAGTATATATAAATTTAGACAAGCTAGACCAGAACTGTTTTTGCAAAAATATGAAGAATACAAAAATAAAGAAGAAAAAACAGAAACAGATAATTTAAAAATACAGCTATTTCGTAACTTTAGAAGTAGGCAAAATATTTTAAATATTACAAACCTAATATTTGAATCAATAATGAGTAAAGAGTTAGGGGATATAAACTATAATGAAAATGAATATTTAAATTATGGTGCAAACTACCCAGAACCAGAAGAAATTGAAAATGAACAACAAAATAGCGAAGAAATACAAATTAAAAATTATGCAGGAATTGCTCAATTAGAAATTATAAATCTAAAAGAAGATGAACAAATTACAGCATTTGAAGGTGAAGAAGATGATGAAGAAGATGGCGAGCAAGACAGAATAGAAGATGATGTGTTAGAAGCTAAATTTGTAGCAAATAAAATACACCAATTATTAAAAAGTGATTACATAGTATTTGACAAAAAACAAGGATACAGAAAAATAAGACCAAAAGATATAGTAATACTATTAAGAGCAACCTCTGTTTTAGCACCAATATATGAAAAAGAATTATCAGACTTAGAATTACCTGTATTTAGTGATACATCAGCATCATATTTAGATACAGTTGAAATACAAACAATATTATCAGTTTTAAAAATTATAGATAATCCGCTACAAGATATACCACTTGTAGTTGTATTAAGGTCATCTATTTGCAATTTTACAGACAATGATTTAATTACAATAAGGCTAACAGACAGAAATTGTAACTTTTATGAAGCATTAATTAAAACACGACTTGTATGTGAAGAAAAATTAAAACAAAAAATAGAAAACTTTTTAGAAAAACTAGAAAAATGGAAAAATATTTCTAGTTATATGCCATTAGATGAATTTATATGGCAAATATACTTAGATACAGGCTATTACCAATATGTAGGTTTGCTTCCAAATGGAGCAATGAGACAAGCAAACTTAAAAACTCTATTTGAAAAAGCAAAACAATACGAAAAAGCAAGTTTTAAAGGATTATTTAACTTTATACAATTTATAGACAAACTAAAAAAACAAAATGGAGATTTAGCATCAGCAAAGCTTATTGGCGAAAATGAAGATGTAATTAGAATAATGAGTATTCATAAAAGTAAAGGACTTGAATTTCCTGTTGTATTTTTGTGCAACACACATAAAAAGTTTAATATGCAGGATCTAAATGAAAATATATTATTACATCAAGATATAGGATTTGGTCCAACAATTATAGATACAAACAGAAAAATAAAATATCCAAGCATAGCAAAAGATGCAATTAAGCTAAAAATGAAGCAAGAAACACTTTCAGAAGAGCAACGTATTTTGTATGTTGCATTAACAAGAGCAAAAGAAAAGTTATATATCACAGGTAGAAACAAGGACTTTACAAAATATATGCAAGAAAAAAGCAAAATAATAGAAATGTATGAAAGTGAAAACATAAAACTTGACTCAAAATTAATGAAAAAAGCAAATTCATATTTAGACTGGATAATGTATGTATATTTATTTAATAAAGAAAAACAATTCACATTAAAAGGCGAAAAATATAAATTAGACGATATTATGACATTAAATACACATAGTAAAAAAGCATTATTAAATACGTTACAAAAAGAAGAAAAAACAGAACAAATAAATTTAAAAGCAAAAATAGAAGAAATATTAAAAAATAAACCACAAGAAGAAAAACAAAAATCACAACAAGCTTTAAAAGAACTATTAGAATGGAAATACAAATATATAGTAGACACAACACTTCCAACAAAATCATCTGTTACAAAAATAAAACAAGAAAAAATAAAATTACAAGAAATTTTAGAAGAACAGTCAAAACTACAAAATGCAGAATATGTAGAAAATATTAAAAATAGCAAAAACGAAGAAGTAGAAATAACAAAACAAAAAGATTATAAAACAGAATATATGCCTAAATTTATGCAAGAAACTAAAAAAATATCAAATGCAGAAAAGGGGACATTAATACATTTATGTATTCAAAAACTGGATGAAAAACAACAATACACATTAAAAGATATAGAAAACATAATACTAAACTTAGTGGAAAAAGAAATAATAACACAAAATGAAGCAGACACAATTGATGCAGAATTAATTTATCAATATACAAAATCACAATTATTTGAAGAATTAAAACAGGCAAAAGAAATTCACAAAGAACAACCATTTTATATAAACATACCAGCAAAAGATATTATTATAGATGCAGAACAATCAGAAAAAAATATTTTGGTACAGGGTGTTATAGATTTATATTATATTGATAAAAATGATAATTTAATATTAATAGACTTTAAAACAGACTATATTCCAAATAAATTAAATGCAAAACAAGAAATATTAGAAAGATATAATGTTCAATTAGAAATTTATAAAACTGCATTAGAACAAGCATTAAACAAAAAAGTTGACAAAGCTGCACTTTGTTTAGTAAAGGACAATTTTAGTTTACTTGCTTAAAGTACTTATATGTCCTGCAACGGGGAAAGTCCCTTATCTAATAACCAGAAATATTTTTGTTTTCTAGCAACAGTAGTAATATATAATGTTTTTTTTCGCTCCTTCCCCCAGCCTTCGTACAATGTGTAACACAATTTTCCACTAGTGAAAAATTGATAACACATTGTAAACTTGCTGGATCCCCACGATACCGAGCTCTAAAAAACATTATATATTACTACTGTTGAGTAAAAAAATAAGTAATAAAACTATAAGGAGAAAAGCAATGTCAGAATTTGTACACTTACACATACACAGCGAATTTAGCTTACTAGATGGAGCAAACAGAATAAAAGACTTACCAGTAAGAGCAAAAGAACTAGGAATGAATGCTATGGCAATAACAGACCATGGATCTATGTTTGGTGTAATAGATTTTTATAAAGCATGTAAAGCAAATGATGTTAAACCAATAATAGGCTGTGAAGTATATGTTGCACCAAGAAGCAGAAAAGACAAAGATCCTAATATAGACGCAAAATACAACCATTTAATATTATTAGCAAAAGATAATCAAGGGTATAAAAATTTAGCAACATTGGTTTCGATGGGGTATACAGAAGGCTTTTACTATAAACCCAGAATTGACCATGAAATAATTGAAAAATATCATGAAGGAATAGTATGCCTAAGTGCATGTTTGGCAGGTGAGGTAAATCAAGCAATACTTGCAAATGATATGGAAAAGGCAAAAGAAATAGCCTTATGGTATAAAAGTATATTTGGTGAAGACTATTATTTAGAAATTCAAAACAATGGTATAAAAGAACAAGTACTTGCAAACCAAAAACTTATACAATTATCAAGAGAATTAGATATTCCATTAGTTGCAACAAATGATGCACATTATCTAACAAGAGAAGATGCGTATAACCATGAAGTATTACTTTGTATACAAACAGGTAAGAGAATGACAGATGAAGATAGAATGAAATTTGACACAGACGAATTATATGTTAAATCACCACAAGAAATGAATGATTATTTTATAAATGTTCCAGATGCCATTGAAAATACTGTAAAAATAGCTGAAAAGTGTAATGTGGAATTTGAATTTGGTCATACCATTTTACCTAATTATGATGTACCTAAAGAATTTGAAACACACTATGATTATTTAGAAAAACTAACTTATGATGGTTTGAAAAATAGATATGGAGAAAATATAAGTGACGAAATATTAGAAAGAACTAAATATGAATTAAGTGTTATTAAAAAAATGGGGTATGTAGATTACTTTTTAATAGTTTGGGATTATATTCATTATGCAAAAACACATGATATACCTGTTGGACCTGGTAGAGGCTCTGGAGCAGGCTCGATAGTTGCATATAGTATAGAAATTACAGACATAGATCCAATACAATATAACTTAATTTTTGAACGTTTTTTGAATCCAGAAAGAATTAGTATGCCTGATTTTGACGTTGACTTTTGCTATGAAAAAAGGGATAAGGTTATAGAGTATGTAGAACAAAAATATGGAAAAGACCATGTATCACAAATTATTACATTTGGGACAATGTCTGCACGTATGGTTATACGTGATGTTGCTAGGGTATTGGATATGCCTTATGCAGAAGCGGATAAATTAGCAAAAATGATACCAAATGAATTACACATTACAATCAAAAAAGCAATGGAACAAAATATAGAACTAAAAGACCTTTATGACACAGATGAAAAAATAAAAAAAATGTTAGATATTGCAATGGCGTTAGAAGGTATGCCACGTCAGGCATCAACACATGCATGTGGAATAGTTATTACAAAAGAACCAGTAGTAAGCTATGTGCCACTTTATGTAAGAGATGGAGCAATATCAACACAATATATAATGACAACGCTTGAAGAACTTGGACTTTTAAAAATGGACTTTTTAGGTTTGCGTACACTAACAGTTATACAAGATACAATAGATTTAGTAAAACAAAACAAAAATATAGATGTCAAATTTGACGAAAAAATGGATGATCCTAAAGTATATAAATTGTGGCAAAATGGTGAATCTGTTGGAATATTCCAATTTGAAAGTCAAGGAATGACAAACTTTATGAAGGAACTAAAACCAGATGGACTAGAAGATATTATAGCTGGAGTTTCATTATACAGACCAGGTCCAATGGACCAAATACCAAGGTATATAGCAAACAAAAAAGATCCAGAACATGCAGTATACACACACCCAGCCTTGAAACCAATATTAAAAGTTACTTATGGATGTATGGTTTACCAAGAACAGGTTATGCAAATAGTTAGAGATTTAGCAGGCTACTCATTGGGCAGAGCCGACTTAGTGAGAAGAGCAATGGGTAAGAAAAAGCTTGATGTAATGGCAAAAGAAAGAGAAATATTTATACATGGCCAAACAGATGAAAATGGAAATGTTATAGTACCAGGTTGTGTAAGAAATGGTATAGACGAAAAATCAGCAGATAAAATATTTGACGAAATGGCAGAGTTTGCAAAATATGCATTTAATAAGTCACATGCTGCAGCTTATGCAGTTGTATCATATAGAACAGCATATTTAAAAGCATATTATCCAACACAATTTTAAATAGCTTTTTAGGAAATTTAGACAAAGTACCAGGTTATATTGAAGAATGTAAAAGGTTAGCAATTAAAATTTTAAAACCAGATATAAACAAAAGCTATACAAAATTTACAGTTGACCAAAATCAAATTCGTTTTGGACTTGGAAGTATAAAAAATGTTGGAACAGCAGCAGTTGATGAAATTGTAGAAGAAAGAACAAAACGTGGAGAATTTAAAGATTTTAGCGATTTTTGTGAAAGAATAAAAGAAACATCTGTAAATAAAAAATGTATAGAAAGCTTAATAAAAGCAGGAGCATTTGATGAACTTGGACAAACTAGAAAAACATTAATGGCATCTTATGAAATTATAATAGACACAATAAATAGTGACCAAAAAGCATTTGCAGGGCAAGTTTCAATGTTTGACTTAGGTGAACAAACTCAAACAGAAGAAATAAAATACAATTACACAATACTGCCTGAATATGATGAAAAAGAAAAACTATCAATGGAAAAAGAAATGCTTGGAATATATATTTCAGGCCATCCATTAGAAAAAATGAGAGCCCAAATTGAAGCACAAACCACAATAAATAGCCTAAAACTAAAAGAATTATCAGAAGTAAGTGAAATAGAAGAAGAAAAAGTTGCCGAATATCAAGACGGACAAAATGTTGTATATGCTGGAATTGTAACAAGTGTGAAAAAGAAATACACAAAAAATAACACAATAATGGCATTTGTAACAATTGAAGATTTGTATGGAACAACAGAATTTATAGTATTTGATAGTTGCTATAAGCAATGTGCAGAACTTTTAGTAAATGAAAATGTAGTAGTTGTTGAGGGAAGACTAAGCATAAGAGAAGATGAAGAACCAAAAATTGTAGCAAGAACAATAAAAGAATTTACCGAAATAAAGAAAAAAGTTTTTGAACTAAATGTTACAGATTTAAATGAAGAAACTAAAACCAGATTAAGAGGTGCTATATATTTCTTTACTGGTGAAAATAGCAATATGCAAATGCAAATAAAAAATGGAGAAAGAATTGATAAAGCAGGTGGAATTTATATGACACCAGAAATTTTAAAACAATTTCAAGAAATTGTTGGTGAAGAAAATGCTCAAATTAAATAAGAAACAACAAAAAACACTTATTTTTAAGTGTTTTTTAATTTTTTAAAATGGTAATAAATGTTTTTAAACGACAATTATTGACAAAAAAACGCGAGAATATTAAAATAAAAATAGGTGAAACAAATGAATAAAAAACATATTACAATAAAAACTAAAATAGCAATTACTGTTATAATAATTTTAGTTATAACAGTATTAACTTTGAGTGCTTATTTAATAGTAACAAGAAAGAAAATAATATATGCAATGTCATTACAAAGTGAAAATGAAAAAACATATAAAACTATAGAAAAAAATACTGCGAATTTGGAAGAAATTATTAGTAAAAATATAAATAATGTAAAAAAAGAAGAAATAATAAAAAAAGAAATAGACCTAGAATATATAACAAAATATAATAATAACCCTAATTTGCCTACTGGAATAATACAAGTTATACAAGAAGGAATAGATGGAAAACAAGAAGAAATAACAAAAAAAACATATCAAGGTAACAAAATTGTTAAAGAAGAAGTGGTTGGAAATACAGTAATAAAATCTTCTGTAAATAAGATAGTTGAAATTGGAACAGGTGGCTATGCAAGAAAATATAATGTTAAGGTTGGAGATAAATTATATGTTACAACTAATTTCTTAGCAGTTAGAATTGATGCAAAAGAAGATAGTGAAAAATTAATAACATTAAAAAAAGATTCAAAAGTAGAATTACTAAAAAAGCAAGAAGAATGGTATAAAATTAAATATAATACATATATAGGATGGGCAAAAGCAGAATGCTTTACATACTTAAATCCAAGTGAAAAAAAAGAAGAAATAACGAAAAATAATAAATATACAAAAGAACAATTAATAAACACTTTAAGTTTTGATATGATGTTAAATAAACCAAGTGGATTATCACTAGAACAATATAAAAAAATATTTGCAACGGAGTCAAGAGATGAAAAAAATATTTTTAAAAACAATGCACAATATTTTTATTATGCAGAAAAACAATATAATGTAAATGGAGTATTTTTAGCTGCAGTTGCAATACATGAAAGTGGGTGGGGTGGCTCAGCGATAGCATCAAATAAAAACAATTTGTTTGGCTATGGAGCTTATGATAGAAATCCATATAATAGTGCTTATGAATTTTCAAATTATGCAGAAGGAATAGATTTATTAGCCAGAGTATTTGCTAAATATTATTTAAACCCTAGTGGAACGAAAATATATGATGGAAATATAGCAGATGGATGTTATTACAATGGAGCAACACTTACAGGGGTTAATAAAAAATATGCAACAGATAAGAATTGGGCAAATGGAGTGTATTATTGGATAAAATATTTATATAACAATTTATAAGAAGATATTTACTAGATATTTTTGTAAAAATATCTAGTTTTTTCTTGCTATTTTCTATACTTTATTGTATGATATAGTATATGAAAACAAAAAAATAAAAAACGAAAAGGGGCAGTATTTTATGAAAAAAATAATTGCAATAATATTTATTTTATTAATTATATTTGGAACAGTTACAGTATATGCAACAAATACAATAACTTCAGAAACAGCTACAACAAATTTAGTAGAAATGAAAGACAAAGCACTAAAAGCACTTGAAGATTATCAAGTGGCTTATGGAAATAATACTTACGGCTTAGTAGCCTATATTTTAAATATTGTTAGAATATATAGTATTCCATTTGGATTTGTAGGAATTGTTCTTGCTGCAATTTACCGTTATGTTATAGGCATTAGAAAATTAGACGTCCAAGATAAAGGATTTGGAGTATTAGTAGCCATTATTACAGTAATGGTAATTTGTCAAGTGTTACCATTAATTTTTGCTATAGTAGTAAGAGGTTGGAGGGGTTAAAACAAATGAAGGTATTATTTGCTGTTAATAATGAGAATATTTCAGAATCAATAACAAAAAAATATCAACAAGAATACAAAGAAATTATATCAGTTAAAAATGTGTATTATTTTAATGCAATAATTAAAGAATTACAAAGAGATAAAAGTTATGACAGAATTGTTATAAGTGAAGACTTGCAACCATTTTCAAGTAATAATTATGATCAAATTGATAAATTCATATTTGATAAAATGGATAACATTAGTGATGAAGCAACAAATCAAAATGGAAATGATATTCCAATAATACTAATATGTACAGATAGAAGAGAAAAATCAGAACCATTATTAGTTAAATTATTTGGAATAGGTGTATATAATGCTCTTATTGGAAAAGATAGGAGTATTACTGCTGTTTGCCAACTATTAAATAGACCACGTGGAAAAAAAGAAGCAAAGGTATATTATCATATTGATCCAGATGACGTAGACTATAAGGTTGAAAGTGAAGGAGATGTTAGTGAAGTTGAAATTCAAAACATTATAAATCACTATAAAAGATTAGGAAAAAATGAAGACCAATATGTAGAAAGTTTTGACCATATTGCAAGTCAATATACGGATTCTCAACTAAGACTAATTGCTAAATTTTTACCATTAAATGTTAAAGCTGTATTAGAAGCCAATAGTCAAAAATATCAAGAAGTAGTAGCTTTTGGTATGTCATCAAAACCAGTAGAAACTTACAATAATTATGCCAAAAAAGATAAAAAAAATAAAAACAAAAAAGAAGAAATATTAACAGACGTAAATGACATAGAAGCAATAAAACAAAGCTTAAATAATAATATAATAACAGAGCCTGTTGTTATACCATCTACTAATAATACTGTAAAAAGAGTACAAAATATTTCTGCACAGCCTATAAATAATCCTGTGATTGAAAATATCTCGTCAAATACTAATATACAACAAGAAAATACAATAATACCAGAAGAAACAAAAATAGAAGAACAAGCTATAATAGAACCAGAAGCTGAAACAGAACAACCAAAAAGAAGGGGAAGACCTAAAAAGATAAAACCAGAAGAAAGTACAAATCAAGAAACAACAACAGTAAAAAAAGGCAGGGGAAGACCTAAAAAACAAGTTGTATTACAAGAAGAGGCAGAACAATTAAATATATTGCCAGGTTTAGAAGAAGAAATTGCTCCTGTAAATTTATTCGAACTTGGAGATGAAGAGTCAGAGCCTACACAAAAAAATATTATACAACAAGACGAACAAGAAAACGAAATGATATTACCTGGATTGGATAATGAATTTTTATTTGCACAAGAAGAAAACTTGCAATTTGAAACAAAAACTAATAATGCGCAAAGCTTAAAATCTCATGTACCAGAACAATCAAGTGATACTTTGAAAAATTCTAGCTTTAACAGCGAAAATCAAACATCAGTTACAACAAATACATATAATAATTCTAGCATAGCAAATGCTATAGGAAAAGATAAAAAAATAGTTGCATTTGTTGGAACTTCAAAAAATGGCACATCATTTTTAGTAAATAATACAGCAGAATTACTTTCACAAAAAGGCATAAATACAGCAATTTTAGATTTAACAAAAAATAAAAATGCATATTATATATATACAGAAAATGATGAAAATTTAAGAAATATAGCATTTTCTTGTATGGAAAATCTTAAAATGGGAGAAGCAAAAGGAATTCAAGCACATAAAAATTTAACTGTATATACAACTGTACCAGGAAAAAATGGAGAAGTAGTAGATTACACAAATATACTTGAAACTTTAACTAAAAACTATTCTTTAGTAATTTTAGACTGTGACTTTGATACAAATTATAACTATTTTGCACAAGTACAAGAAATTTATTTAGTACAAAGTTTAGATATTTTAACAATTCAACCATTAACAGCTTTTTTAAGAGATTTAAAAGCAAAAAATGTGTTAAATCCAGAGAAAATTAGAGTTGTGTTAAATAAAATGGTAGCATTAAGAAGTGTAACCGAAAAAACAATAATAGGTGGAATTGCATATTACAATGATCCATCAATGTCTTTTATGACAGAATTATTTAACAAAGATACTGTTAAATACTGTACAATTCCATTTGAAGAACAAACTTATGCAAAATATTTGGATGGAATTATAAACTGTAAAATTTCATTAAATGGATATTCTAGAAATCTTATGACAGCCCTTAATACATTAGTGGATATGGTATATCCATTAGTTGGAAACAACATAAGAAGTACTACATATAACACAACATATAATTCAGGAAATAATTTTTCTGCAAGTATAAATAATACATTAAATAAAATGAAAAATAATTATTAAACATTCCAAGAAGAGGTGATTTTTTGATACTAGGAGTAATAATAATATTAATACTAATTATTGTTGGATTATTTATGTATAATCTATCAATAAGCAAAAAAATAGAAAACTTTAATAATATAAACCAGAAAATAACAAATTTGAATATATTACAAGACTTTATGAATACTATAGGAGAAGTCACCTCAGTAAATGAAAAAATTCAAAAAATCAATAATATATTAATTGAAAGATATAATATCAAATATTCAACAATAGTTACATATAATGGAACTGAATATATTATTAGAGCATCAAATGTCGAAGGAAAACATTGGGAAGCATTAAAAAACCTTCACAATGAAGAAATTTTTAAAGACAGTATACAGTCAGCGATACCAAAGTATATTACAATTGAAAAAGAAGGAGAAAGATTACCATATCAAAAAATGGAATTTGGAAGAGCAAAATCAGCAGTTTTTTTTCCACTTTACATAGATAATGTGTATATTGGATATTGGATTATAGAAGGAAACAAACCACATGAATTTGATAATGTTGATACCACTATTTTAGAAGTTATAAAAACAAATATTGTTGCAATATTAAAAACAGTTCAAAACCAACAAATTCTTGAAAATATTGTAAGAGATGACAAATTTACAAACTTAAAGTCAATGGAATATTTATTTTCAGAAGGAAAAAAAATAATAGATAAATATACAACTTCAACAGTTTGTTTATTTAAAATTACAAATCTAGAAGAAATAAATGACACTATAGGTAGAAAAATAGGTGATAAAATTGTTACAGAAGTTAGTAATGTAGTTAAACAAGATTTATCAGAAGAATATGTTTTTGTTAGATATATGGGACCAAAATTTGCAATAGTATTTTCGGGTATTGAAATGGATGCAATAGTTAGTTTTATGGCACAAATAAAAGAAAAAGTAGAAACTATAAAAATACAAGTTGATGACAAGCAAGAAGCAATGCCAAAAATAAATGTAGTACTATCTACATATTATAAAGGAACAGCATTAGAAGGACTTACAAAAAAATTGGAAGAGTATTTAGATACTGCTTCAAAAGATGAAAACACAATTAATTATTTATAAGGAGGGAATCAATATGATATCAGACGAAACAGTTAGCTTTAAAGTAGAAAAAGACAAAAGTATAAAAGCAAGGGAAATTTTAAAAGAAGTATACCATGCTTTAGAAGAGAAAGGTTATAATCCAATAAATCAAATAGTAGGTTATATTTTGTCTGGAGATCCAACATATATTACTAGTCATAATGATGCAAGAAATTTAATTAGACAAATTGAAAGAGATGAACTTTTAGAAAAAATGGTAAAAAACTATATAGGATTGGATGAATAATATAATGCGAAAATTAGGAATTGATTATGGGGACAGTAGAGTTGGACTAGCTATAACAGATGAATTAGAAATAACAGCTCAAGGGTTGGAAACAATACACCATAATGGAAATGACAAATTAGTATTAAAAAGATTAGATGAAATATTACTTCAATATTCAATAGATACTTTTATTATAGGGATGCCAATAAATATGGATGGAAGTAAAACAGAAAGAGTACAAGTAACAGAAAAATTTATACATAAATTAAAATGCAAGTTTCCTAAAATTTTGGTAGAAACAATTGACGAAAGATTAACAACAGTTGCAGCACACAAAACTATGAATTATCTTAATATAAATAAAGATAGAAAAAAGCAAATTGTAGATACTATATCAGCTGTATATATTTTGGAAACATATATGAACAAACAAAAAAATAGTGTATAAATATACTGAAAGTACAAATAATATAAAATAGATATTAACATTGTAGAAATACAAGTTTATTATAAAAAAATGGAGGAGAAAAAAATGAGTAAAGATTTAAACAAGGATGTACAAAATGAAGGAGAAGAATTAGACAATATTTTAGTATTAAATGATGAAGAAGGAAATGAAGTTGAATTTGAATTTTTGGATTTAATTGAATATGAAGGAGAAGAATATGTAGTTCTTTTACCTGTTGAAGAAGAAGAAACAGAAGAGCCAGGAGAAGTTGTAATTTTAAAATTAGAAGATACTGAGTCAGAAGAAGAAGAATCTTATGTAAGTGTTGAAGATGAAGAAGTTCTTAACAAAGTATTTGAAAAATTTAAAGAAAAATTTGAAGATGAATTTAATTTTGTAGATTAACATAAAATAGGGATATTTTATAAAATGTCCCTATGTATTTTTTAAAAGGATGGAATATATATGAAAAATTTATCAAGTTGGCTAATAGCAGTATTTGCATTTATGTTTTGGGGATATAGAGTTGTAACAACAACACTATATTCAATGGGCACAGAAATAATTTTACCACCAATGGATATGACAATGGAAATTGTTCTGTTATTTATAACATTTATATGTATATGCTTTATTGCAAAAAGGAAATTACTATCAACATTAATATACTTATTAGCACATATACTATATTATGGAGTATACATATATCAAAATGTTGAAGCAATTATTAATTCTTCAGCTTCTTTAGACTTATATATGAATTTATTTGTGTGTTTAATAGCAGTTATAATACCATTAGCAGCATTTTTTGATGTTTTATTAGATAAAAACAGAAAAGCTAATCCAGTAGACAAGCAAACTGACTGGTTCTATAAAAATAAAGATTATGATAGGAATCTTGATGAAAGAGCAGACAAAAATCAATATAGGACTTTATAACTTAATATCAATAAGCAAAATACTGGCAATGATATTATTGCCAGTATTATTTATTATATATATAATAAATTAATATTACAGTAAATAATGTGGTTGATGAAAGTGAAGTATTTGCAAGTGAAACAATTCAAGATAGTGGACTAGATTCTGATACAGGAATTTATATAAATGGCGGAATTGCCGTAGGAACAGGTAAACAAGAACAATAAATTTAAAAACACGGATAATTGTGTAATATAATAAAATCACGAAAACAAGCTATATTGAATAACATATACAAAGTTATGAGAGAAGTTTGTTTTTATGGATTATGAAATTATGATGAACGGAAATGTAAAAATAGGTACTTATGCTCCAAATTTTGAAGCAGACACAACAATGGGACCAATAACACTAAATCAATATTACTTGAAGTTTCTAAACCTATGATTACAAACCATATTACAGTATTAGAAAATAAAGGTTATATTATAAGAGAATATTCAAAAGAAGATAAAAGAAGTTTTTATGTGATACCAACCGAAAAAGCAAAAGAATTAGTAAAAGTAACAGAAAAGAAAATGAGTAAATATCTAAAACAAATAGAAAACTATTTAGGCAAAGAAAACTTTAATAAACTTTTGCAAATATTAACAGATACAAATAAAATTTTAAAAGATATAGAAGGAGAGAATTTATAATATGGATATTAATGATTTAACATGGAACCCATGGCATGGATGTCATAAATGTAGCGAAGGATGTCAAAATTGTTACGCATATTTTTTAGATAAAAGATATGGGAGAGATACAAATGAAGTGGTTATAAATAAATCAAACTACGATTACCCAATAAAAAAAGATAGAAATGGTCTTTACAAATTGCCAGGAGGAACATTTGTAAGAGTGTGTATGACAAGTGATTTCTTTTTGGAAGAGGCAGATGAGTGGAGAGATAAAGCATGGGATTATATTAGACAAAGATCAGATGTAACATTTTCACTTTTAACCAAAAGAGCACATAGAATAAAAGATAATTTACCATCAGATTGGGGTGAAGGTTGGGATAATGTGCAATTTGCGGTATCTGCTGAAAACCAAAAAAGAGTAGATGAAAGAATACCATACTTGTTAGAAGTTCCTTCAAAACATAAATGGGTTAGTGTGAAGCCATTTATAGGTGAAGTTGATTTGGATAAATATTTATCAACAGGAGAAATTGAAACAGTTCTTGCAGGTGGTGAAAATTATTTAGGCTCAAGACCACTTCATTATGATTGGGTAAAAAAATTACATGATCAATGTGAAAAATATAATGTTCATTTAATATTTGGACAAACAGGTAACGTATTTATAAAAGATGGAAAAGAATATAAAATAAGAAATAGAACAGATCAAATAATACAAGCACTTCGTAGTGGACTTCATTATCCTGCTGTAGACATAGAAAGTGAAGTTCAAAAAGTTCTTGATAGAAAAGAAAAAATGAAAATACAATTTAAAGAGATGTTAAGGTAAAAAAGAGCTGTTAAATATTACGGATTAGATGAAAAAAATGCTTTAAAGGAAATTAATAGAATTAATAAAAATAGAGAAAACAGCAGAAATAATTGTAGAATTTAAAAAATCAAGTAACTGACATGGTTGCTTGATTTTTTAAATCTAGTTATGATAAATTAAACAAAAATAATAGTATCCCCTAAATCTATATTTTTTCTCCTATCATCATAAAGCCTAAGTTTAAATTTTTTTATGCCATTTTTGATATTATTGAATGCTTTATTATTTAATTTCATTTTATGTATCATTATTATTATCTACATATATAAGTATAACATTATAAAAATTATTTTGCTATATATTTGAAAAAATTGTAACAAAAAGATTTTTGATTAAAATTTACAAAAGATTTTATATATGCTAAAATATTCATAGTGAATAACATGGAAAGAAGGAATAAGAATGGTAGATTTAAAAAAATTACACTGGGCGGTATCACATCAAACTGCTGCTAGTAGATTCAGAAAAAGAAAATATGGGACTTACTAATTGGAAAAATTCTCCTGATGGATTAATATCTTCAATGGATGAATTTTACAATAAATATTTAGAAGAAAGTAGTAAAAATT
>CAZUAJ010000004.1:0-54763 GCA_964618105.1 uncultured Clostridium sp.
ATAAACTTTTATTTTAATTTTGTCAAGTTATTTCGCAAATGAGAAATAACTTTTTTATTTTAGATTTTATTTCTTGTTTAAGAAATAACTTTTTATATTTCATTACGAATTTTTTTCCGTTTGCGGAACTTTTTCGTAATATCCTATGTATGTTTAAGAGTATCAATATTTTACTTTTTGCCATTCCGCTTGTTCAGAGATTCTCCGAATCTCTTGCTCCATGGCATAAGACATTTCTAACTCGCTTCGCTCGAAGAACTGTCTTTAACAACAACATGCATGAGTGTACTGCCCACCATTTTCTCGGGTTCCTGGTACATAACTGCTAATATAACCTGGTTTTAATATTTCTTTGTCAAATGGCGGGTCTAGTAATTTTATTACTCCATTTTCCTTGTCTATTAAATGGTTTTCTAAGCTTTCCATAGATATATATTTTTTGTCATTGTCTGCTGCTCCAGATATTACCGACCAGCTTTGTGCTATTGAGTCTATTCTACATTCTTCATTTTGCATACTTCCTAACACATTTCCGTCATCCATAAATGCTCTTCTAAACCATCTACCATCCCATCCATTTTGGTTTAATGCTTTTTTTAATTTTTCCATTGTTTCTTCATATTTTTTTGCAAGTTCAGTTTCATTTTTTTCTATACATATTGGTATGAATTTTTTTAAAATATCATATATAAAAAATCCTAACCATACACTTTCGCCTTTTCCTTTATTTCCTACTGTGCTAAATCCGTCGTTCCAGTCTCCTGATCCTATTTTAGGCAATCCATTTTCTCCAAAATTTAATGATATTTCTATTGCTTTTTTGCAATGTTCATATATACTTTCTGTAAAATCTGTTTGTTCATATTTGTCATATCTTTCGTCAACTCCTTCTATTAGCGGTTCTGCTTTTAAATATAGTGTTTGAATTTCTAATATACTTTTATCACCAGTAAATGAAATATAGTCTTCTACCAAATATACAAGCCATAGTCTATCATCTGTAAATCGTGTACGTATTCCTCTTGATGTTTCTTCATGCCACCAGTGTTCTGTATCTCCCTCTATAAATTGGTGTTTACTGTGTTTAATTATTTGCTGTTTTGTAAATTCTGGTTTGACATATTTTAGTGCAATTGTATCTTGCAATTGGTCTCTAAAGCCTAATGCCCCACCTGATTGATAATAACCAGTTCTTGCTAATATTCTTGATGCTAATGTTTGGTAAATTAACCAACTATTTAATAAAATGTTTGTAGATTCTAGTGGTGTGCTTACTTGTAGATTATTTGTTATTGTGCTCCAATAATTTTTTGTTTTTTCGTACTCTTCTTTTACATTACTTAAATTGTTGTATTTATATGCTATATCTTGACATTCTAATACTGTTTTTCCTACCCCTAATGTGAATATTATTTCTTTATTTTCTAGCGCTTCTAGTTCTACTTCACATTGTACAGCTATTATTGTGTTGTGCCACAAACTGTTTTGGTTGTTTAATTTTATTTGGTGTATTGCATCTGGATTTGCTAAATTACTGTTACCTACAAAACTTTGCTTATTTCCTGTATATGATGTTATTTTTTCGCTACTTGATACAAATAAATATTGTTGAAAAACAGATTCTTCTGCTGTGTTTTTCATACAAATTATATTTGAATTTGGTATATATTGTATTTCACAATATCCATTTGATTTTAGTTCATCTTCTTCTAGCACAGGTTTCATATAATATACTAATTTTATTTTTTTCTTTTTTAATCCATTGTTTTCTAGGCGTAATTTTTGCACTTTTATATTATCTTCTATGGGAATATATATTTCTAAGTTTTGGTTTATTTCATCACTTTGATGATTATATTTTGCATAACCTAAGCCATAGGTAATATAATAGTCATTTTCATCTGGACATGGATTTAAGCCTAAAGACCACACTTTTTTAGTTTCTTGATTTTGCAAGTATATTATTTCTGATGGTACATCTTGAACTGGTAAATTGCACCAAGCAGTTAATCTATTTAACCTACTGTTTTTATACCATGTATAGCCACCCATTCCTTCTGTAACTAGTGTTCCAAATTCTTTGTTGGTTAAAATATGACTCCATACAGTTGGCAATTTTTCATCTTTATTTACTCTTATTTTGTATTCTTTTCCATCTTGTGAAAATCCACCATAATCATTTAAATATTTTAATTCTGTAAGTTTTTCTCTCTTTGCTGGTGTTGTTTCAATTATTCGTGGTGTTTCTTCAAATGGAATGTCTTTTATTGTTTCTAAATATTCATCTTCTAATTCTTTTAAATGTCTATATACATTAGTATATTTTGCATTTATACTTAAATTAGCACGATATTCTAAAAATTTTATTTCTTCTTGTGATAAATTTTCTAATACAAATATTCCGCCTTTTATATTTTGCAAATATGAAAGATTTTCGTTTGATATACTGCTATAAATTTCTTCTTTTAAATTACCATTATAGCTGTATTTTTCTTGATTTATAATTATTAAATCTACTAATATATTTTTTATTCTAAAATAATTGTATGCCTTTAAAATTTCTTTTAATGTTTCTATTTCATCTTTTTGTTTTATTTTTAGTAATAATATTGGTAAATCACCTGAAATGCCATATTGCCATAGTTTGCTTACTGGGGCATTTATGCCACTACAGATTAGCGTTTTTAATGGATTTGTGCATAATAAATATCCAAGCATTTTTTGATATAGTTCTGTTTGTTTTGATTCTACTCCTAAATATTTATTTTCCGCTTCTTTACTTGCTCTTGCTAATTCAAAGTTATGTTTAATTGTAGCTTGATTTGTAAATTCTTTTAAATTATTTTGCACTTGTTCTTTTGTTTGACCAACTGATAATATTAGGTTTAATATTATTTTTTGCTCTGGTTTTATTGTTGTTGTTCTTTTCATTGCAGTAATTGGCTCTGTTGTAAGGTAAATATTATTACTTAACGGAATTGAATTTTTTATGGCAATTGGTAAGCCTAATTCGTTTCTTCCTAAAAACTTTTCTTTGTCAATTTCATATTCTAATTTGCCCACTGTTTCGTTTTCTGTGTAAAATTTAATTCCTAAAAATATTTGATTTTCACTTTCAGTTCTTTTTCTTCTTGTAACAATTATTGATTCTAAATCTTCTAAATATTCGTAACTTAAAAACAAATTATTAAAGCTTGGGTGACTATTATCTTGAGTTTCTTCTGAAAGTACTGGTTCTAAAAAGCTTGTTATTTCAAAAGTTT
This sequence comes from uncultured Clostridium sp., assembly GCA_964618105.1. GTDB lineage: Bacteria > Bacillota > Clostridia > TANB77 > CAG-508 > CAG-273. The sequence goes on from CAZUAJ010000004.1 coordinate 3,264, forward strand.
TAGTTTCTAGTGAATTATTTGTAATTTCTAAACTTCTTATTTCTGTAGGGTTATCTGGCATAATACTTGTTTTTAATATTGTTTCTATACCACCATCTTGTCTTACTATTTTGTTTTGGTCATCTGAAAAATACATTTCATATTTATCTGCATTTTTCATATAATTCATTTTATTTGCTGTCCATATTCTATTTGTTTTTACATCTTTAATATAAAAGAAAATTCCTTGTTCTATATCATTAGTTTTTTTGTACCTGTTTATTAATATATTTTTATATTTACTATAACCTTCACCTTTTGCATTTGTTACTATTGTATATTCATTGTTTGAAATTACATTTGTTTGCGGAATTTTTAGGTTTGTTTTAGTTAGTTTTCTTATTTCATAATTATTGTCATATACATATTTTATTTTTTCTACTTTTTCTTTTTGTTCTTTTGTTATAATTATATTTTCTGGCATTTTTTCTTGAAGTAAAATATCTACTGCTTTAATTTCTGGGTTTTGCATAAACCTTTTTTGCATTATATTGTTTTTAAATAAATTATTTATTGCAAGTAATATTAGCCCTTGGTGGTGTGCCATATATGTTTTTACTACTGCGTATTTTTCGCCTTTTTTTAGCCTTGTTGGTGTATAGTCAATTGACTCATAAAACCCGTATTGTTTATACATTTCATTTTGTTCTAGTATTTTTAGGTTTTGTATAACTTGTTGTGGTTCTTCTATAAGTGCTAAAATACTTGCGTAAGAGCTAACTACCATTTCGTCTGAAAGTCCTCTTTTTAACCCTATCCACGGAATTCCAAATGCTTTATATTGATAATTATTTTGTAGGTCTTTCAAATAAAATGCAGACTCTGATATTCCCCATGGAATGTTAAGTTTTTTTGCATATTCTTTTTGACTCATAAGCATAAATTTGCATGATTCGTCTAGTAAACTACCTGGATATTTTGGTATATTTATATTTGGCATAAAATATTCAAATGCTGTTCCAGACCATGATACAAGCCCTTTATATTTATTTAATATTGTTAGTGTTCTACTTAAATTGTTCCAGTGTCTAGCTGGTACATCTTTTTTTGCAATTGCTATTAAGCTTGTTTGCCTTGCTTCTGATGCTAGCAAATCATAATATGAATCTGTTAAATTGTTTTCTTCTACATTAAAACCTATTGAAAATAGTCGTGTGTTTTCATCATATAGTTTTGAAAAATCTGTGTTATTTATTAAAGTTTCTGTTGTTAATATTAGTTGATCTATTGTATTTTCATTTTTAAATTGCTCTTTAATTTCAATTAAAAACTGTTTTAAAGTATATAAATAACCTACAAAATTTCCGCTATCAACAGATGATATATACCTTGGCATTAATGGTTGCAAATTACTTATATTGTACCAATTGTATAAATGTCCATTCCATTTTTGTAAATTGCTAATTGTATTTAACATTTTTTCTAATACTTTTATTGTATTTTCTAAATTTTCGTATCCTAAGTCATAACTTGCAACAACCGAAAGTAATCCAAGTCCAATATTAGTAGGTGATGTTCTATTTACTGTTTTTGGTTTTCTATCTTCTTGATAATTATCTGGTGGTAAAAAATTATTTTTTTCATTTATAAAATCTTTAAAAAATTGCCAAGTTTTTTTACCTAAATTAAGCAAATATTGCCTATCGTTTTCCCCAATTTTATCAATTTTGTGTATAACTTTGCATTCTTTGCTAATTTGCCACATTATACAAGGAGTAATTAACCATAAAATTGCAAATAACAGAATAAATATATTAGTAAAGTTTAATGGTAATATAAATACAAATAATAGTGCTAATATACCTAAAACAACATTTGATATCATGTTTTTATAATAGGATATTATATCTTTTTTTGCATTTTTTTCTGCTTCTTCTGATGTCATCCATTCTAGTAAATGTTTTCTAGTAAAAAATACTCTTTTTATACTTTTTATACATGCATTTAAATTTGAGTAAGCTTTATTGGGTAAATTGCCTAAGGCCAAAATTCCCCTTTGAACTGCAGCATTTGTAGCTGATATACCTTTGGTAAATGTTTTTTGTATAGTTTCTTGGTCTTTTTTAAATATTATTCTATTTAGTAATTCTAAAATTGTTGGAGTTATTATTGCAGTTATTAATAACATTATTATTGGCCAAATTTTTATATTATATAATAATTTAAATATACTTACAAATATAATTGCTATTAGTGTTGTTGGTTCTAGTAAACTTCTTATTAAATTATCTAGTATTTTGTATTTTGATAAAATATTTAATGGATTTTGCTTTTTATCTCCATTTTTATTTATTATTGTATTATTTAACCATGGCAATAATTGCCAATCTCCACGTGTCCATCTATGGTTCCTTGCTTTAGCACTATTATAGCCTGTTGGATAACCATCAAGTAACATTATATCTGTTGCAAGTCCGCATCTTAAGTAACTGCCTTCTAATAAGTCATGGCTTAATACGGTATTTTGTGGTATTTCATTTGCCAGTACTGTAGAAAACATTTCTAGATCATATATACCTTTTCCAGTAAAAATTCCCTCATCAAAATTATCTTGATAAATATCTGAAATTGCATTTGTATATGCATCTTTTCCACCTGAACCAGCATATAGTTTTGTAAAATAACTTTTTTGTATATCTACAAGTGAAATTCCAACTCTTGGTTGAATTAAAGCATGTCCTTCTACAACTAAATCTTTTTTATGATTCAATACTGGCTTATTTAATATATGTGCCATTGCACCAATAAGCTCTATACCTGTGTTTAAGCAAAGTTCTGTGTCTGCATCTAATGTTATTACATATTTTATTTTAGGAATTACATTTAAGTCAATTTGGCTATTATTTTTTTCTACACTTTGTTTTTTTAAGTCTTCAATTGTATTTACCCAAAATTCATTTTTACTTTTTCCTAAAATATATTCATTAAATTGATTTATTAAGCCTCTTTTACGTTCCCAGCCCAAATAGCACTCCTCTGCAGTATTCCAGGTTCTTTTTCTATATAAAAAATGAAATTTATTAAATGTACTATCTGGATATTTTTTATTTAGTTTTTCAACTTGCTTTAATCCTGTTTGTATAACTTGTTCATCAAAAGGTTCTATTTCATTTTTTCCTGCAGTACAATCACCTAATAGTGCAAAATATATATTATCACTTTTGTTTGCCATATAATATGTTTCTAAGTTATTCATCATTTTTTCAACTTTTTGTTTTGAATTGACAATTGTAGGTATAACAACAAATGTAGCCGACTCTTTTGGTACACCTGATTCATAGTCTAATTTTGGTATTGGTTTTGGTTTTATTAATTTACCTAAAATGTATTGAGTAACTTGTACAACAATAGTTTGAGCGGGTATAACTAATAATATTCCTAATAATACTGCAAACCATAGCGAAAATTTGCCTTTTGTATAAAATAAACTTGAAAATATTGTACAAATTATAACTGTTAAAACACATAATACTGTAAGCCAAATAATAATTTTTTTATCATTTGACATTGTTTTAATTTTTTTACCAGTTAATTCTTGAATTAGTTTCTGTTTTCCATTTGATATTAAATAATATCCTACATGTTTTTGTTTTTCTAATTTAGCATTAACTTGAATACTATTTTCATTTACATTATGTTTTGAGACATTTGTTGCCAAACTTAAAATTTTTTTTGCAATATATATTTCTGAAATTTTGGTTTTTTTAGCTATTTCTTTTATTACATTTCTATAAATTGTTTTTGTTTTATAATCCATTTTTTCGTATACATTTGCTGGATCTTGTTTTAATATTTCTTCTACTCCATTTATATCTTCAAAAATTTCTAACATACTAATTCTATTTAAGTTTTTAATACTTGTAATACAGTTTCCCATTGAAACTTTATTTATAGCAATTTCAAAATGTTCTTTTTTTATTGCTTCATCTAAACTCATTCCTGCCCTGTTTACTTGCTCTTCTAATATAGAAATATATGGATATGCTTTTTTACCGTACTTTTTTAGTTTGTATGATAAATATTCAATAAACGTATATTTCATTTCAGTTTGTTTAGACATTTTGTTTTTATAATCAGATATATTCGTAAATTGTAGTTCTTCTTTATTTTTCTGCTCTACCAATCTTTCAATTATATTTTCTACTTTATATTTTTGAACTTGTGAAACATAAATATTTTCACAAATTTGCCTAATGTTTTCAATTAAGGCAATTTTCATAAAAAGCTCCATGCTCCATATTTCTTCCATACTTAGTGTTTTATTTTTCTGATATGCTTGTAAATAACTGCTTAAGTTTTTTCCATCTATTTTATTATCTGTGTAATTTACAATTTCACTTGCTAGCACATACACTCTTGCAAACCCTGCATAATTACCATTTGCTAACCCTAGAAACTTTGTATATTTATTTTTGGTAAGCTCTAGTTTTATGCCCTTTACAGCTTCATCTATAATATAATAGTTATCTAAAATCCATTCTCCTGCTGCATGTATTGGTATTTTTAATTTTACATGTTCATTTAATAAATTATATACTTCGGTAATTATTTCAAAATTTTCTTTTAGCCTTGGAATTGGATATGTTTCTTTACTAGAAAAACTTTGTAAATTATGGCTTGCTGCTACTTTTTCTAAATATTCTTCTAATTGATTTTCACCTAAAATTGTACCTTTTATCGTTAATGTTTTATATTGCATTATAAATTTTCACTCCTTGCATTATATGTTTTACACTTATTTTTTGCAAAAAGTGGAATTTTATTCATTTTTATATTTTTTACACATATACATTTATGGGGTGTGTTTATGATTATATTAAATAAAAAAAGATTATTAGCAATGTTAAGTATTATTTGTGTTGCTGTTTTTGTATTTAGTTTTCAAATTGCCAATACTAATAATACTATTTCAACAGTTTCTTTACCTGTTTCAAATAAAGTTATTGTTTTAGATGCTGGGCATGGCAAACCTGATGAAGGAGCACAGTCAAGTAATGGAACAACTGAAGCTGAAACCAATTTAAAAATTACTTTAAAGGTACAAAGTTTGCTAGAGCAATCTGGTGCAACTGTAATTTTAACACGTAGTGATGAAAACGCTATTTATGATTTAGATAAAAATACTTTAAAAGAAAAAAAGATTTCTGATATTCATAATAGGGTTAAAATTGGTAATGAAAGTTCTGCTGATATTTTTGTTTCTATTCATTTGAACAAAATTCCGCAAGAGCAATATTATGGCTGGCAATGTTTTTATAAACAAAATGATGAAAAAAGTATTTCTTTAGCTAAAAGTTTACAAGAAAATTTGAATGATGCTATTCAAAAAGAGAATAAAAGAGTTGCTATGAAGCTTGATAATGTTTATATTATTAAACATGTTGAAATTCCTATTTCTATTGTTGAATGTGGTTTTCTTTCTAATGTTGAAGAAGAATCTCAGCTTTTAAATGATGATTATCAAAATAGACTTGCTTGGGGCATTTATAATGGAATAATGGATTATTTTTATAACACATAGTATTTCTTCTATTGAACTGTTAAGTATAAAATAATTCAAAACAAAGGCTTTGCAAAAATGCAAAGCCTTTGTTTTGATTATCCATCTATTTGTTTTCCAAATATTGATTTAGCTAATTCACCAACTACTGGTAGTTCTGGGTCTTCTTCTTTGTTTGCTTTAACTATACCAAATATAATTGCTAAGATATATATTATCCATAATGCAGTACCAAAAAATGGTATTGTAATTGGTATAAAACTATAAGCTGTAGAAATAATAGTATAACCTAGCCCTATTACAATTGCTTGAGCAGCATGCATTTTAGTATTTCTTTCATTATCTTTTAATGCAAATAATACTATTAGACCTCCTAGCCATCCAAAAACATAAGCTATAATGGCTCTTCCTTTTTGGCTCATTAAAATCCCCCCTATTCTTTTTTATGTGTTTATAATAACATTATTGTCGAAAAATGTAAATAACTTTTTATTTATTCTTTCTTCTATCAATTACATAAGTACTTCCTGGTGTCATTTTAGCTAAATGTTTAACTTGAGCTGCTGTTTCCCCTATTTCTAAAACATTTTTAAATCTTCCTTTATCCACAACAACTACTGCAATAGATATACTTGTAAGCGGAAACTGCTCCATTATGCATTTTCTATTTGGTACTTCTAAGTAGCCTTTTTCTACATCTGATTTGTTAAAGTATTTTAATACTCCTTGGTCAAATTCTAAATTTATATTTTGGCATACTTTTTCACAGTTTATATTTGATGTAATCGCAACAAAGTCATCTCCACCAATGTGCCCTACAAAATTACTTTCATTTTCTGTTTCATGCAAATGATTTGATATACATCTTGCTGTAAATTTAATTATTTCATCTCCATTCAAAAAACCATATATATCATTATATGCTTTAAAATTATCTAAGTCTATATACAGTATTGAAAACTGTTCGTTATTAAGCAATCTTTTTTTTATTTCAGCTTGAATTTGCACATTTCCTGGCAACCCTGTTAATGGACTTACCCTTCTATTTGTATCTAATAAACGAATTACATTTTTTACAGTATAGTATAAGTATTGTTCATCAATTGGTACTTTTATATAATGTTCAACACATGCTTGTAACACTTGTATTCTATGTTCTTTTTCTGTTATTGAAGATATTACAATTATAGGTGTTATGCTATTATCTTCATTTTTTCTAATTTTGTTACAAATTTCAATAATATCTTCTTTTATTCCATCTTCATTTATAATTATTAATGCTGGAATATTTTTTAATACATTTTCTATTTCAGTTGCCTTAGCTTTTTTAAATTTATATTCTTTTTCCTTTTTAAATAATTCGTTTAATTTATTTTTCAAGTCATTATTTTCATCAATTAAATAAATTTCTTGTGCCATCTTTTGTCTCCTTTGTTATGGATTATATGTTATTTCTTTAGTAGCTCTCACTGAATAACCATTTACATTTGTTATTTCAACAGAAATTGTATTGTTTCCTTCTCTTAATTGTAATTGTTTTGTTTTTACATTTTTTCTATTTAAATTTGTAGCAGAAAGTTCTTTTCCATTTAAATTAATTTTAATGTCTTTTATTCCATCTTTATCTATTGCTTCTATTGATATTGTTGAACCATTTTTCTTTAAATGAATTTCTGGTTTTTCTGTAACAGTAACAGGCTCAATAATTTTTTCGACATTTCCATTTTTATCTTCTGCTGTAATTTTAATTTCTTTTGTTCCTTTTGTAAGCTCTATTACTTTTGCTATTTCTTTTTGCCCTTCTTCACTTGCTGTTATTGTAATTGGCTCTTCATTTTCCCATTGATATGTTAAGTAAGATATTTCTGTTTCATCTGTTGCTATAATTGTCATTTTATTACTTCCATCTTTCACTTCTATGTTAATAGATGGTTTTGTAATATCAACTCCTGTTAATTGATATATTTTTTGATATTTTATTCTTTTTCCATTAATGTCCTCAACTGTAAGATTTAATGTGCTATCATAGCCTACAAGAACTATTTCTACTTCTGCATTTGTTCCGCCAATTGGAATTGCTGTTTCTTCACCATTGTTCCATGAATAAACTAATTTTGAAATTTCAATACTGTTTTCTATACGAACTATAGCTTTGTCATTTACTCTTCCAATTATAACTGATGGAATATTTTCTATTTTTTTGTCATCTGCTTCCTTGTAAATAGCATAAGATCCTTGTCCTATAAATACAACACCAAAAAACAGAAGTGCAATTGCAAAGAATTTTATTATTCCTTCTATTTCAATTGGTTTTCCCGATTTAGTTGTTTTTGTTTTAATTTTTGTTTTTACTGTAGAATTATTAATTTGGTTCATTCTTGCAACATTAGGTTTTTCACTTGTATTTATATTTTCATTTTTTTTTAAATTATTGTCTTCTTTTTTATTGTTTTCGACAGCAAGAATTTGATTCATCTGCTTGTTCTCCTTTAATACATTTTACCTTATTTATTATATCACAAGCATTTTTTAATGTAAATGTTGAAATATAAAAAAATAATGCTAAAACTTATTTTAGCATTATTTTTTGCTTTTATTCAATTACAAATTTCTTTATTAATACTGTTCCAGTTGTAATTATAATTGCTACTGACAAAGCTAGTATAAAATAAGTTTGTGCACCACCTGTTGCAGTAGAAATTATAACAGGTGCATCATCTTCATCATCTTCATTTTTTACGTCATTACCTGGTGTAGAATCTATATCAGGTGAATCATATTCATTTTCATCTTCATATATTTCTGCCCAGTTAGTTTTTACACCCATGTTATCTTTTCCATTTATCCATGTAAGAATAATTTCTACTGTTTGACTTTCTCCTGGTTCTATAAGAACATCTTTTAATTGGTCAGTTAATACTTTTCCGTCTTCTTCTCTCCAATTTGGATTGTCTTTAGCAACAAATTTTAGACCTTCTGGAATATAATCAATTACTTCTTTTGCATATCCAGCAATTTCACCTTCATTTGTAATTTTTATACTAAATTTAAATTTTACAGTTGTTTTGTTAATTCTGTCTGAACGCACTTCAACTTTTGCTGGTGGTTCTGGATTTTCATCACCAGTATGTCCAGTTTTTGTAACTGTTGTTTTTCCATCATAAGTAACTATTGATTCTGTAACCCATTTTTTTAGGCTTAAATCAAAATATTTTACTTTAATTTTTTCAATATCTTGATCATCTTCATCTGGATTGTTATTATCTGGTGTTGAATCTATGTCGTCAACTTCATCTCCATTTTCATCAGCATCATCAGTAATTTCTGCTGTATTTATAATTATTCTGTCAGATGTATTTGGCTCTGTTACTTTAAATGCAATTTTTATATCTCTATAATCTGGCATTGTCATTGTTTGTGGATCAAAACCTTTTATCAAGTTTTTATTATCAACATCATTTTCTTTTGATAAATAATCTGTTTTTACATATTTTGCTTCATTTATATTTTGAGTTTCTGTTCCGTCTTCTTTGTACATTTTCCATTTAAATGCTGTATTTACACTATTTTCTGGTAAATATTCTAATCCTTCTGGCAAGTTATCTTTTATTTCATCTACATAGCCATCCATATTACCTTCGTTAAATATTCTTAATGTATATATAACAATATTTCCGTTAGCCACTTCTAGTGGTTCCTTAGTATGTATATATTTATATTCACTATTTTCTGTAACAGTAAATACCGGAGCTCTATTTGTTATTTCTTTTTCATTAACTCCTGTTATAAACTTTCTTAAAGCTAAGTCAAATCTTCTTATTATCAATTTTTCAAAATCATCATCATCTTGTTGACCTTTAATATATTTATCTCCACGCTCTATTTCTGTGTCTTTGTACTCTGGTAAAGTTGCATCTGTTGGTAATACTACATTAGCTTTTTGAGAATCTCTATCTACAACCGTATTCCCATTTTTGTCTGTAAAGTCAGTAATATCTGCTATATTGGTTATTTTTTCGTAAAGATTTATATTATCTTTAACTCTGCATCTAATTTGTACATCAATATAATCTAATGTTGTTCCATCATAAGCTTTTATTAAAACTTTGTCATCAGTATTTGTTCTATTTGCATAAATAACGTCTCTATTAGCTGTGTTTAATGTCCTTGGTGATGTTATGTCTGTTTTTATTGTTCTTCCATCTGCTGAAACAGTCCAACCATATTTTGCATTTATTTCATCATCTATAATAAACTCTAACTGTGCCGGCAAATGGTCTGTTATTTCATTAACATAACCGTCTATTTGACCTTCATTATATACTCTTATTGTATATGTTACAATATCATTATTTGAAACATCTACTGGTGTTTTATCATGATTATATATTGCTGTAGTTCCTGTTCTATCTTTTAAATGAGTAGTATCAACTTGTGGTGTTCTATTATAATCTTTTACCTTTGTTCCAGATTTTACTTGTGTAATAAACTTTCTTAGTGATAAATCAAAATATTGTCCTAATATTACTAAATTTTCAAAATCATCATCATCTTGTTGACTTTGTTGCCCATAATTGTTTGTATTAACATTATTTGGCTGTGAATCACGGTCTGTAACTGTATTATTTCCATCTTTATCTTTATGTGCTGTTATTTCTGCTATGTTTTTTAATGTTTGGTCATTGCTTTCAACTGTTGCAATTACTTCACATTCTATTTCTAAATCTTTAAAATCTAAAGTTGTACCATCAAATTTATTAAGCATTTTGTCAGCTAAATATGATGTTGTTATTTTTTTACCATCTGTTGTTGTCCAACCATAAGTTGTATTTATTTGGCTGTTTTCTGCTAATTTCAATCCTGTTGGTAAATAATCTGTTACTTCTGTTGCGTAGCCGTCTATTTCACCTTCATTATATACCCTAATTTTATATACTACTTTATCTCCTGTTTTTACAGTTAATGCATTTTTAGGATGTACTTTATTTGCTGTTGTTTGACCTCCTGCTAATTTTGTAAGTTCTTCAGCACTAACTACTGGTGTTCTGTCCACTGTTGGTGCAACTCCATTTATTGATGTTATAAATTTTCTTAATGCTAAGTCAAATTTCTTTTCTTCAACTGGTTTGTTATCACTAACACTATCTTCAAAAGTTAAATATTCTTTTTCAATAATTACAACTGGTTGGTCATTTTGAGTTGGATTTTCAACTGACCAATAGTTTGTTTTCGTTACTGTATATGAACCTGTAATGCTTAATTTTATTGTATTTGCATTTGTTGTTACTGGTATGGAAATATAAAAATTTTCTCCTACTAAATCTTTTATTGTTGTTCCTGTTGACACTTGTTGTTTGTTTTTATCTAGTAATATTACATCTGAAATAGCATTTTCATTTTCGTTTGTAATGCTTACTTCAAATGAATATGGAATATCATTTAATTTTTCTATTTTATATGGTCCTATTATATATCTATTTCCCACAGTTTCAAAACTTCTTGTTGTACTAGCTATTTGTATTGGTGCAGATGTTGTTGGTGTTGTTGTATAACTAAAACCTATTGCTTGTGGCGTTTTTACCAAGTAGTCAAATAAAGTTTGTGCTGCATCAGCTCTTTCTTCTCCATTCACAAATACATCTCTTTCAGTTATAGATTTGTAGTTTGCATCAGTTCCTTTAACTGCATTTAAAAAGAAATTAACTGTTTCAACATGATAATCACCTGTTGGATTTGTATAATACCAAACTGCTAATTGCTGTACTGCATCTATATCATCATCTGTTAATAATTCCATTTCTTCAATTGAACTTACACCTGTAGTATTTGTATTACTGTTAAGTGCAGCTGTTAATAAAGCTGTTCTACTAGCTTTTGCTTGATTTTTTATTAAAGTTGATGCTGTTGTTTTAGGTGCTACATAACAATTGTCTAAAATCCATAATAGTGCTTGATAATTGTTACTATTTTGTGGTAAAGCTGTTTGATAAATTGCAGGTATATTGATTAAATCTTTTAAATTATAGTATTGTGTATAATGCGTTTCTACAGGACTTCCGCCAGACATATAGTCACTTGAACCAAAACCTGGTCCACCTTTTAAACAATATATGGTATCTTCTGCATTTGTACCTTTTTCCCAAATTTTCCATATATTTTTAGCTGAACTTCCCATTTGATAGCCATAACCTGAATTTCTTAACATTTTTAGGTTAAGATATTTACTTCCTGTTGCTGCTTTTACATTTGAAAATAAGCTAAATAAAAATGTCATAAATAATAGAGTTATTAAAAATATTATTACTTTCTTTGTTTTCATTATTGCTTTACCTTCCTTTTATTTTTATTAATATATATACTTATATTTTAATTGTGCATTCAAAATAAGTCAATAGTAGTATTTTCCTTTGTTTTTTCTATTATTTTATTTTAGTTTTTTTATACTTACGGATTGTTACTTTTTGTTTTGAATACTTACTTTTTGATCTCATATTACAATTATATTACATTTTTGTAATATTTCCAATAGTTTTAGCCTGTTTATTACCTGTTTTCCTTATTTCCGTAGTGTTTTTGGTTTCTTTATAAATTCTATATTAATATATAATAAGAAAAGTGGCTTCGCAAATATGCACAACCTAATGTAACTTAACCTTGTAATATAGGCAAAATTTTCGATTTTTCCTATAAAAAAAAGATAAGAAAAATTTCTTACCTTTTTATGGAGGCGCCTATCGGAATCGAACCGATGATCAGAGTTTTGCAGACTCGTGCCTTACCTCTTGGCTAAGGCGCCAAAGATTAAATTATTAGTATTAAAAAAAATGGAGCGGGAAACGGGGCTCAAACCCGCGACCTCTGCCTTGGCAAGGCAGCGCTCTATCAACTGAGCTATTCCCGCGTATGCTTTTTTAAAGCATATTTATAATAGCAAATTTTTTTATAAAAGTCAAGGTACTAATGATAAAAAATCAATAAAATAATCAAATATATCTTTTTTTGGTATTTCTTCTGTATTAAATATACTTAAATTTGCTATTGTTTCACCTTTTATTTTCACTTTTATATTTCCTACAATTTTATTTTTTTCTACTGGTGCTTCTAAGTAATATAGAGAATTTATCTCTATTTCAATGTTGTCAATATTACTCTTTTTTATAGCTATTTCTGTGTTTTCCATATTTTCAATTTCTAAATTTATATTTTGTGTTTTTGCTTTGTTTATATATATTCGTTTAACATTTAATTGTTTCCAATTTTCAAATTTTTCTTTTATTTTGTTTTCAATGTTTATTACTTCATAGTTTTGATTTGCATATTCAATTAGTTTTATGCTATCTGATGTTCTTATTTTTTTAGTATCTGCTCCTAATATTACTGTAATAATATCCAAATTGTTTCTTTTACATGCTGTTACTAAACATCTTCCTGCACCATTTGTGAAACCTGTTTTTACACCATATACTCCATATAAATTTCCAAGTAATTCATTTGTATTACCTATCAATCTACTTTTGGCATTTATTGTAATATTATATGATTTTGAACTAACAATTTCTTTAAATTTAGGAATATTTAGAGCATAATCTGCCATACACGCTAATTCATAAGCTGTTGTATAGTGTTTATCTTTGTCTAATCCATCTGGAGTTACAAAATGGCTATTTATTAATCCAAGTTCTTTTGCTTTTTTATTCATAATTTCAGCAAATTCAGTTATTCCACCTCCAACATATTCTGCTAAGGCAACTGCTGCATCATTTCCAGATTTAAGCAGTAATCCATATAATAAATCATGTATGGTAATTTTGTCGCCTGTTTTTAATCCAAGTCTTGAACCTCCTGTTCCTGCTGCTTTTTTACTTATTGTTACAATATCGCTCAAATTTGCATTTTCTAAAACTACTATTGATGTCATTATTTTTGTAGTACTTGCCATTGGTACTTGTTTTAATCCATTTTTTTCATATAATATTGTTTTAGATTTTCTGTCAAATATTAAACCAATTTTTGAGTTTATTTTTAATTCTTCTGTATTATTTGCAACAGTTTCAACGGTTTCTTCTTTTATTTTATTTACATTAATAATTTCATTGTCATCTATATTAGCATAGCAAATATTATTTATTAGTAATATATTAGTTATTATAAATATTATGTATATTTTTTTCCAACTTTTTATAAAGCTTATAATTTTGTTCTTTTTTTTATTTTTCATATAAAAATCACCTTTTACATTATATTTATAAAGGTGATTTTTATGAATTATTTAATATTTATCTTCTTGCATCTCTCGCTTCTGCGTCTCCCCATGGTGTTCTACCTTCGTTTTCTTCTTCTCTTTCTTCTTCTTGTAGTATTTCTTCTTTTTCTCTTATTTCATTATCAACTTTTTCCTTTGCTTGTTCTTTTGTTAGTGTTTCTTCTCCTATCATATAATTAAAAATTTTTACTGCTTCTTCTTTTTGATAGCCTTCTTTTATGAATTCTTCTATTATTTCGTTTGAATGTTGTATTAAGTACATTTCTTCATATTGAACACCATCTTGTACTAATCCAGTTTTTTCTACTGAACTATAATTTTTTGTTTCTTTATTTGGATCTGCTTCTCCTGTTCTTATAGACGTTTCTTCATTTACTCTTGAACTATTGTAATTCCTTCCCATTACTTCAACATCATGTGCTGCCCACTGTCCATTTTTACCTTGTCTTGCTTCTTCTATATCCATATAGCCATATGTATCAAATTTTACATTAAATCTAATGTCTCTTACATCTTTATCTCTTCCTGTTAAATTGGTTGTTTGCATAACTTGTTGTGGAACTTCTTTGGTAACTGGATTTCCATCACTACCTATTGATATTGTTTCTTGCCTTAAACCTGTTGATGATGACATTATATATTTTGAAGGTTGTAAATTACCATCATTATCAATATATTCTGCTCTTACTATTCCATCACTATCACGGCTAAATATTAGGTCTTTTTCTATTTCTGGGTGGTCTTTGTATAAATTACTATTAGCTCTTACTTTTAATACATTATTTACTGGTATTCCCTTTTTATTTGCAATTTCTTGTTCTTCATTTTGTGGCTCTTCTTTGTCTATTTCTTGTTTATCTTTTTCTTGCTTTGATGCAATTTCTTCTATTTGTTCTTTCTCAATCAAAATATCTTTTTCTTGTAGTTTTTCTGGCAATTCTAGTTCAGCATCATCTAGATTTAGCATTTCAAAATATTGCTCATATTCTTGTCTTAATTTTTCTATAAGTTCTGGACTAAAATGGATTTTTCCATTTTCATCTGTTGTTGCAATTAAATTACCTTGATTGTTGTATATTTCATAAAATTCTTGAGTTCCTTTTTCACTTTCTTTTTCTATTTTAGTAACAAATATATCTTTTTCTATAAATCCACTTGAATCAAAAGCAAATTCACTATAATATGTTATGTTTGAAATTTTTGTATTTTTATTTTCTCTTTCTGCTATCTGTGTATAAATATTAGCCATCGTTTTCTTTATTTCTTCTGTTTTTTCTTGTTTCATAACTGTGTACTCCTTAATTTAAATTTAAACTATTATATCATATATGTAAATAATAAACTACTAAAATTAAAAAATAAGCCAATAAAGTATTTTTACCTTATTAGCTTATTTTATTTTAAACACTAAATGACATTACAAAGTCTGTTCCTTCTTTTAGTTGCATTACAAATGTCTTCTTAACTGTTTTTTTGTTTTTTTCTGTCTTGTCTGTTATTGTTACTTCAAATGTATATATATCTCCTTGTTTTTTGCCATTTCTAGATTTAGCTTTGTTTATTTCAAAGAAATTACTTTTTATATAATTTTCAAATTCTCCTTGATTTTTAAAATTGTTTTGTTTAAACGTTGGGTCTAATTTATTATATACATACCCATAATCTTTGTTATTTAATGCCTCAAAACATTTTTGAAGATTTAATATTACTTTGTCTTCTTCTGATGCTACTTCATATTTTTCAGTAAATTCTGGCAAATTTACTGTGTATGTGTCTAAAATTACTGTATAGTCCATTACTGCTGTTTCTCTGAATATATAGTAATTTTCATTTTGGTCTACGCATACATATTGGGTATAATTATCTGTTTTGCTTTTTTGATATTTTTCTACACTCATGGTAACAATTTTTGCAGTATTTGTTTTTAAATAATTTTTAAAATTATTTATATTTCCAAATTTTTCTTTTCTATAATTTTCATCTAATTTACTATATGCTAATTCTGCATTAAATAATAATTCAGATTTATAGCTATCAAACATATCTGAAACATAGGTGTCTTCATCTATTACTTTACGTTCATATATATTGTATATATTTTTTTCTATTTGCTCATTAAATTTTATATTTAAGTTCTCTCCTATTTTTACTTCATTATATTTTTCATTTATATAATCTTCTAGGAAAATACTAAATGTTTGATTTGACGAGTCCACTTCAACCATTATATAGAAATTTGAAATGTTTGATTTGCTATCTCTTAATGTACCTTTAACAAAATATCTTGCAATATTCGCATCATGTTCACTAACATACATTTTATTTATATCTACTGTTGTTCCTTTTTCTTCTTTTAATTTTTCTAGTATGTTGCTTTGAGTAATATTTCTTAGGTCTTTGTATTCTGATGATAACATGTTATATACAGCTTGTGCACTTTCTTTCTTTATATTTTTTATATAATTCTCAGTTTCTTCATCTATTATTTTATAGCTTTCTTCTTGACTATATATATTTGAATAATATGTATAAAATTTAGTTACACAATTTTTTACTATATAAAAATTATCTAGTATTGACACTTGTTTTATTGTTTCTGTAAAATCTGTTCTTTCTTGAACTCTTCCCTCTTCTGGAGTAACTTGTATATGTTCATCATTATTATTTAAACATAATAGAATTATAGATGTTATTAAAATTACTATTATTATACTTATAATTATAATCCACTTTTTCATCAAATTTCTCCTTTTAATTATGGTCTAATAATTGCTGTAAAAGTTAGGCTTCCGTTAACTACTTTGTTAGCATCTGTTACAGATTTATAAGGTCCACTATGTCCTCTTGCAGAGTCTAGTATACGGAATTTGTATCCTTGTGCCTTTTCTTCGGCAGTTACTGGTATTATTGCTAATATATGTCCTTCTTCTCCACCTATTACTCCACATCCTTCTTCTAATGCTTGTATAACTTTTGCTTCTGATGGATAACTAACTTCTGAAGTTACTCCATAGTATTTGTTTAAAAAGTCATTATTAAATATACAATGACTAGATCCCACTCCAGCTATATAGTAGCTTCCATCTGGCCAGTAATCTGCAATGTTTTCTACAACAGTCCATGGTGTTATTGATGGATCCTTTAATAGTCCTGCTAGTATCATTGCTAAACTTGTTGGTCCACAGCCAGAAGCTGGAATTGTGGATGTTCCATATACACCAGGAAAATCTTTTTGCAAGTAATGTGGAAATTCGTATACATCTGTTTTTACAGTAGTACCTGAAAATGCTGCATGTCTTTCATTTAATACATCATAATAGCCTGTTTGAAATAATGTCCATTCTGATTTTCTTCTTGTTACAAGCCCTGACAACTCTTTTCCTTTAGAAGTTGTTGGCTTGCACATATATTGTTTATATAATGAATGTTCAAAATTCCCGGTTGTTGCATCTGGATTAATTTCATATAAGTCATCAGTTTCAGCATTCCAATACTCATTATATGAATCAACAAAATTTCTTGCCGGACTTCCTCTTAATGTAGAAACAGCTCCTGCGACACCACAATTATAAGCTCTCGATACTAATGCATTTATTTGGTATTCTTTTAGATTTAATCCTGATACAAGTGCTTCTACAGAATTTCTAGAATTTTTTAATATTTCATCCTCAATTGCATCTACAAAAGCAATTGGCACTTCTCCACCAATTTCTGTAGGGTATCCCGCATCTATAAATTTTTGTTTATAACCACTATTTTCAATGTCAACACCATATCCAACTGTTGGGTGTCCTACACCATCATCTTCAATAATATAATTGTCTCCACTTGTAGGTGGACCACCTGCATTTTCCCAATAGCGAATATATCTTTTTAGCTGTGCTGAACTTCCACCTTTATTAATTGTTGTGAATTTTTCTATTTCAAACATTTTCCAATCAAGTTCTGTAACTCCATAGTCTTTTCCAGTATATTTGTACATAATATATCTCATAATTTGTTCTAGTGTTTGTAGTCTAGCATCTTTTTGTAATAATCCAAATAACCACTCAGCACTTGTTACTAAGTTTGTTTTTGCTACTGCTTCATAATGATTTGTGTTTGGTATTTTAAAATAATCATCCATAAGCCCTAAAAAGGTTGTATTTTCATCTATTTTATAATTTGAAGGAACTCTTCTTTTTGAATCTACATTTTTTACTCCCTGATCTCCTTTTTCTCCTGTTTTGTCTATCACATCAGTTCTTGTACTTTCTTTATATGTTACTGTTCTTGTAGATATTTCTGTAACTCTTTGTTTATCTGTTTTCCATGTTATTACTTCACCTTCTGGAATTTCTTCATTTTCTGATGGTCCTTGCTCATCTTTTAAGCTTTTTTCATTATCTTTATTTAATATTGTAGGTACTTGTTCCTTCCATCCTGTATCATCTATTACGTATTCAACTGTTTGTTCACAGAACCACGTTTTTACGTATGTTATTTGTGGTATAGGATTAGTCATACTTGTTTTTGTTGTAGTTTCTTCTTTCTTTTCTTTTTGTCTATTTACCGGAATTGTAATCTCGCTTCCTTGTATTTTTTGTATACGGCTTCCTTTTTGGTGTTCTATATAAGAATAGGTTTCTTTTTCATTTATTTCATTAACATTATCAAATAATGTTATATTAATTTTACTATCTTTTACAAGTTCTGTAACAGCTGAAACAAATTCAGGATTTTGTACTATCATTGCTAGGTATATATAAAAGTTTATTGGAGTTGTATATTGTGATATTATATTTTTATAATTTATATGCTTTAAATTAACTGTAGTCGTTTCATCTATTTTTGACCATGCTGGAATTACTAAATCTCCATTATCATCTATAGAAAAATATTTTTTTATTTTTTTTAGTTCACTTTCACTTACTGTTTTTCCATCATATTTACTCATTCCGTCTGTTTTGTCTTCATTACTATAATTCATATATGTTAATAATGTTGAAACACCTTTTTCATCCATTCTGTATATATATACATTGCCATAGGTTTTTCCATTTTTTTCTCCTAAGTTTGCATAAGGAGTTTCCGTAGTAGCTTGTGCTTCATAAAATTTCTTTATATACTTTCTTAATGTTTCTTTATATTCTTCACTCTCTTTGTCAAATGTGTTATAATCTATATCTCCCATCAGGTATAAATCATCCATATCAAAGCCCATGTCTTCTATTCCTTCAATAATCTTATCTATCTGATCATTGCTAATTGTAATACTTCCATCCCAATCTTTATTGTTTATAGTAAAGAAATTCAATATTCCATCAACTATTGCTTGTATTTCGGAACCAACTTTATCAAAAATAGTAAACAAGAAACCAGCTATTGCTACAATAACAATTATAGGTATTAATACTGCTATTAATATAGTTTTTCTAACTTTTTTATTGCCTAAAAGTTTGAAACCATCCTTTACTGCACCTAATACATTACCTGTTGCTACATTTTTTCCTAAATTTGCTCCATCTTTTACTGCATTTTTTGTATCTTGAACATCATTATTAATTTTTTCTCCTAAATTTTGATTATTATCGTTTTGTTCTTCATCCATTTTTTCACCTTCCTATATCTCGACAATTATTTTTATTTTTTCTTTACCCTCTGACTCTAATTTTATGTTTTCAAAATATATTTTTTCAATTTTTCTATATGTATCATATATTTTGTTAAATTTAATTTCTAAACTAATTTGTTGCCCTTTTTGTAAAGCTAAGTTATAGATAGGAATTTCATTTACAAAAGCATTATATTTTGTACCATTTTTGTCAGTTAAATATATATCAGAATTATTTTCGCCATCACTAATAGATATTATATTTTGAGTGTTGTTTTTTATTGTTAAATTATATATTTCATAACTTTTATAAATTTCTTTACTCTTTATGCTAATTTCTATATTGTTTTCTAATTTTGTTTTATTAATATTTTCTTTTTTTATAAAACTACTTATATTAATTTTTTCTTCATTTACTTCTTTTATTATTGTAATATAGTCTTCTGTATTATTTTTACTTATTCCACCTGTAGCTAATAAATTATCTTTGTAATATGTTATTTTATAGGTGTAAGCATTAGAAATTACGCCCACTACTTCTAGGCTATACGTTTTTTGAGTATCAAATACTTTATTATAATAGTTATTTCTAAATAAATTAACATCGTTTTTAAAGTTTTCTTTACAGTCACTTGATAATAAATCGTATGCTTTTTGTATCTCTTGATTATTGCAATAATTAACAAATTTTTTTATTAAGTCAGTATTAATTTTCGTTTCCTTTTCTGATATTTTTTGCCCTGTTATTGCTGATATATTTGGTTTTGTTACATCTACCATTTTATTAATACTTGTATTATTTTTAGAATAATTATTATTTTCTAATAGGTTATCTATTACTGTTATTATAATAAAAATAAAGGCTATAATTGCAATTATTATTATTATTTTTTCTCTATTTTGATTCCAATACCTAATAATTTTATTCATTACAATTATAACCTCCGTTTTAGTTATTTAATTATGGCTTTTTATAATATTGCATTACATAATTCATCATTTGAGATGCATTATTTCTTGCTTCCGCATCACTTAAATCTGGGTTTGACTTTTTAATTCCTCTTTCAAATTCTTGCAATTTTCCTTCTACATATTTTTGATCTGATAACTTACCAGGTGTAATATCTTTGGCTATTTTTCCAATTGTTTCAGACATTTCTCTTGCTTTTTCATTTGCTTGTTCTTCTGGTAAATTTCCTTGTAATTCTTTTCTCATTTTGTCTTCTAATTTCATTACCTTTTTAATATCACTTGTGTCTGTAAAGCCATCATTATAATGTGCAATTGCTCTATCTTCAAGCTCATTTAGTTCTTTTCCTTCAACTTTATTTCCTTCTTTATCTAAAAATGTTTCTTGTGCCCAGTTTCTAAGTTCTCCAGAATCACGTAATTCTTGAGTTTGTCTAGCCACATCTGCCGCATTTGTTGAGCCATGTATCGCTATTCCAGCATCTGCAATTATGTTTCTACCTAATTGCGTATTTGCAATTTTTCTTCCCAATCCTGGCGCCATTGTGTATCCAAGTGCTGTTCCAACTGCTCCATATTTTAATACATCTTCTAAGTCATCTCCTGCTGCCCCTATTCCAACTCCAATTGCACCCACTGCTCCAGCAACAGCTGCTTTTCCAGCAAATTTTGCAGTTTTCTTAGCTGCATTTAAAGCTGTTCCTTTCCATCTTCCATTAGCAAATTTTGAAGACCACGTATTTTTTAAAGTTCTAGCTGTTCCAGTAAATGGTGCAGCTGCTAATCTGCCTGCTTTACTTAAAAGACTTCTATTTCTAGCTGAATTATTATTTGTTGAAGCCATTCTAATAGCATCTGCTTCAGCTTGTCTATGTAGCTCATCAGATGTGCTTGAACCTGTTGTTCCTGTTCCACTATCATTTGATTGATAATTTTGTGGATTTAAATACATATCATTCCAATCATCTTCTCCTGCTCCTCTATATCCACTACCTGGATTTGAGTTTGCATTTTCATTTTCTTGCGTGTCAATATTTTGTTGTCCATTGTCTATTTGTATTTGTCTATCATTACTGTTTGCAAATGCATCATAACCATCTGGCGAATTTTTATCTTCAACTGGCTTTGTCCTTACATTTCCATTGCCACCTTTTCCACCACTTCCAGCTTTTTTATCAATAAAGTGTCCAGCACCTTTTTTGAGCATATTCATTGCTGCTGCTCCACCAAACATAGCTCCAGCTTGACTTAGTGCTCCAGGTGTAGAGGCTTTATCAAATCCGAAGAACTTTCTTAGCATTTTCTCAGCTGGTCCTATAAACGCTATTACCATAATTGCATAAATAGGATTAATTTTTACAATATTAATTGCTGAACCAACAAGTACAGAATATATAATTAAATGAAATGGTTGTATTAAAGCTGTAAATATATATTCTTTTAACCATGCATTAAATGCTTGTGCTTTACCATCATTTAGTTTATCTATTGGGTATGTCATTGCAACTAATGGTGCAATTATTGTTAAAAACATCAATGTTACTAATCTTTTCATATATACCCATGTAAATTTTACTGTATATACGAGTAAGGCAACATAAAAAATTATATACGTTACTTGTGATGTAAAGTCATTATATTGTACCTGTAATCTTACAAGTCCCATTAAATTTGTATTAAACTCTGCTTCTGTTGTACCTCCATCCACTATACGAACAGGTATAGATGTTGTTGCATTTCCTAAGGAATCATTTAATGTTTCTACAAACGTTATTGTAAATAACATTATATAATGCATAAAAAATATCAAGCACATTGCCACTAGCCAGTCAAAAAGTCTTTGTTTGTACTTTGCTCTATCATCAACAGAACTGCTAATTAAAATTCTAACTCCAGAATATACCAAAACAGATAATAATCCAATTATAGCTAAATTTCTTATTGCATTATACCATTTTGCTACAATATCACTTATTTGGTATGATATTGATTTTTCTTGCATCTCAGTGTTTCCACCATAATCACTTGGAGTTATAAAATTTATATCCAATGCAGGTATATCTCCTGAAAATATTTTATCTATAGAATATTGAATTGTTGGAATTACATATGTACTTTCTCCAAACATACCTGCCACAAGGTCTATAAGGTTTGCGGTAAATTTACCTTTGTCAATTTCTAATGCATTAGTTGTACTTGTATCAAATTGCATGTCTGGATATTTATTTTTTACATCATCTAGTGTATTGACATTTCCAAATATATTTGAAATTCCGCCTGCAGTAAAGTCAAAACTTCCATCATATAAAAAATATTGTAAAGCTGATAATACTACATCTCCAATACTTGTAACCAAATTGGAGATTGGATCAAACAAAATACCACCCACATCAGCATATGAATGCATTGGACACATAAAATTTAATACTGTTACTATTATTAATGCTAGTATTATTTTTTTACATGTCCCTTTATTAATGTATTTTTTCATGTTATACCCCTTCATTTTAATTTACTGTTTTTATTATATCATATATTGTCGAAATATAAAATATCCATTTTAAAAAAATGAAGAATTTCCATTAAACATTTTTAAATGTAAATTTTCTTCATTTCTTTCTTTTTCTTGAAGTATATTGTATAATACTTTATTTTTATAAATATTATTTTTAATAAATTTCTTGTCTTTTTTTATTACTTTTCATTTGTGCTAGTTTATTTAAGTTCGTTTCAACAAATTCAAATTCTTTCGCAGTAGGCTGTATTTGAATTATTGCACTGTCTGCACCTACTTTTAGTAAGCCTTCTCCTTTAAAACAAGTAATTAAGAAGTTTGCTTCTCCTTCACTTAGTTTAAATACTTCTTTTAAATATTGTATTTCTGATTTATCTTGTGCTAAAAATAGCTTTGTATCTGATGATGTTAATACTGCTTGTGCTTCTGGTTTCTCATAAAAGTCTTGGAACCTTTGGGAAATAATTGCTAAAGATACGTTTCTTTTTCTGGCACGTCTAGCCATTGTATTTAAGAAATCTACAGCCTCTGGGTATGGAAGTAACATCCATGCTTCATCAACTAGCACCCTTTTCTTTGCTGCTTTTGTTCTATCTTCGCTATTTTTCTTAACATATTTTTCCCAAATCCATGCTAGCAATATTTGTTGTGCTAGTGGTCTTGCAAATCTTTCTTCTAGCTGTGATATATCTAAGTTTATAAATAATGTTCCATCTAGTAAATCAAATGTTGATTGTCCGTCAAAGTATGCCATTTGCCCATCATATTCTCTTATGTATTGTTTCATAACTTTTAGTAAATAGCTGTAATGGAAGTTATAATCTTGGTTTGTATTTTCTGTTGCTTTAGCTTGTATTCTTCTATACCATGAACCAATTGTTGGCATTTTTTTCTTTATTTTTCCCAACATATTTCCGGTTAATCCACCATCAGCAGCTTCATATAAACTGTTTGGATCTGAATTTATTCCTAATGCTGCATATTCTTCTGCAACAGATTCTGCAATAATTTGTTTTGTAAGTTCGTTTACTTCTTGGCTTCTTGTACTACCTCTTGCCATTGTAAGCAAAGCTTGTGTAACGTCTTCTACTTTGTTTTCAACGTTAAGTACTAATCTATCTCTACCTGTAATTTCGTCTTTTATTATTTCTGTTTCAATATCAAAAATATTTATAATTGTTTTAGATGTTGGTGAGAGTACTACATTTATTCCACCTAAGCTTTCTGCAACTATACTATATTCACCTTCGGCATCTAACGCTAAACTTTGTATTCCCATTAATACTGCTGAACGAGAAATTAATGTTTTCATTGTAACTGATTTACCAGCACCAGATTTAGCAAATATAACCATATTATAATTTGTTAATGAACCATGGAAATTATCAAATAAAATTGGTACTCCAGTTTGTTTATTTATTCCTAAAGGTATTCCTGAAGGATGTCCAACTTCTGATGTTGTAAATGGAAATACCGTTCCCATTGATCTACGGTCAAAAGTGTGTACTTTTTTTACTTTGTCATCCATTAGTGGAAGGTTTGACTTGAAAGCATCTTCCTGTATTGCCCAAGCACTTTTTATATTTACTAAAGATTTAGACATTTCTGTTGCTAATAATTTAGTGTATCTGTCTAAGTCTTCTAGGCTATATGCAAATAGTGTTGCTACAACTGATGCTTCATAAAGTTTGTTGTAACCTGCTGCAATTTCATCTCTTAATTGTTCTGCTTCAAACCTTTTTTGTCCTAATGTACTTTCTCTGTTTATATTTCCTCTGTCTGCTGCAACAATTCTTTCAGTTTCTAGTTCATTTATAACTCTGTTTAATTCATTTTGTGATCTAGATTCTTGAATTGGGTTTATGTATATTGATGTATTTATATCTCCAAATAAGTACATGTCTCTAAATAGTTCTGGGAAGGTACACATTCTTGGTAAGCTTGATACAAAAAAGCTTCTAGCATATCTTGTAACATTTGAAATTATTTCTAAGTGGTCTATGTTACTTGCATCAATTCCTGATGGAGCTATTAATTCTTTTATGGTTTTCTTTTTAAGTATTTTAAATTCTTCTGGTTTTGTATAGTCATTTTGCCTTGTTTTTAAAAAATCTTCTTGTTGTTTTTTAGCTTTTTTACTCATTATCTTTTGTACCTCCTTCTTCTACTTGTTTTTTAGGTCTTCCTCTTCTTTTAGCTTTGTCTTGATTTACTTTTTCTATTGCACTTTCAGCAATATCTTTACCAACAATATTTTTATTTTGCTCAATAATCATTTTGGCCATTTTATCAATTAAGTCTTCCATTGAATCTTGCTTTTTCTCTAATGCCTTTTGTTTGTCAGATTTTGCTTCTATTACTTTTTGGTTTGCTTTATTAAATGCTTCTTTTTCTATTTGTTCATTTAATACTTTCATTTTTTTGTCAAGTACATCTGGCGCTGTAGAATACAATTCATCATAACCTGCTTGAATTGCTTTATCTATTCCATATACTTCTGCGTCATCACGATTGTATGCTACATATAGTAAATCTGCTAATGAATTTGAGTCTAAAATTTTGCCATTAACTCCACATACACCTAAAGTTCTAACAATTGACTGTGCTCTTGTGTATAATTCTGAAAATGCTAAACTTGTAATTTCTTTTTTGTCAAAATTGTTTTCCCCTAGTTCATCTGCATAATATGGAATAACAACATAATATTTTTGATTTAATACATTTTTATTTAAGCTCATTTTTTCAGTTGTATAAATTATGTCTTTACCGTATTCATATAAATTTGTAGCTTTAGTTAATTCAAAAAATGCAGCTTTCAATTCGTCTTCAGTATAATTATCTGAATTTACCATCTGCTGATACTTTATTTTTTCTTTTTCTAATTCGTTTTCTATTTCTTGTACTTTTGTACGATATGTTTGTATACTATTTTCTAAGTTAATTGTTCTTGTTTGTGTATATATTTGAATTGGATGTCTTAGTGTATTTAAAAATTGAATAAAACCTTCTTCAACTGCATTTTTTTCAACTTCTGACATAAGGTCATAATTTACCCCTTGACATTCAACAACCATTATATATTTAACTCCATTTTTTGTTATTATCATGTTGTCTTCAATTTTATCGAATTCCATAAAGTCAAATACTGATTCTGTATTGTATGATTTCGTACTTTTACTTTTTTTATCATCTACTCCGTTTATTTTTTCATTTTTTTGGTTATTGTCTTTTTTATTTTTAGATTTCATGTATAAGATTCCAAGAATTAGTAATAACATTACCATTATTCCTAAAACAACAACTAATATCATTGTAATTGTATTTATACTATTCATCATTATTGTCCTCCTTATACACATATATTTTTCTACCTTTTGTATTAAAAAGTATTGCTCTTTTTATAACATCATCAACTGCTTCTCCACCTGTTTTTTTGCTAAATTCAAATTTCGCTATTTCTGGAACTTTTAGTGTTCCTATACCGAAACCAAGTAAAGCAAATATTGCTACAATTACAATTCCAACCATTGTTAAATTAAGTATTTTAAATATAAAGTAAAATAGTAGGCCAATTCCAGCTGCTATAACAGTGTATATTAGGCTTTTTGTACTGAATATAAATAGTATTCTATTTTCGCCTTTTACATTTCTGGGTAAATTGTAGGTTCCCATTATGTTTCCTCCTTCGTTTGTATATATATTTTAACTCAATATATATTATAGCAAATATACTCGAAAAATGTAACTATAAAATGAAAAAAAGTGCATAAAAATGCACTTTTAATACAATTGTAATATTTTTGTAATGTTTTTGTAATGTTTTTGTAATATTTACTAGCCACCAATTCCTGAAGCTAAACCTACAACTACCTTTGTAATTGCAGATGCGCCAAATATTAGTATAGCACCAACTAAATAAGGAATCATTGTTTTTTTGTATTCTGCTTTTTCTGAAGCACTGCCCATCATGTATTTAATACCTAATACTAATAATATAACAACAGCAACAACAACACCTACAGTTGTAATGATACCAATTATTTGGTTTCCTATATTCATAACATCACTTTGAGCATTACTTGTAGTTCCTGTTAATTGACCTGCTAAATTTGATGCATCTATTCCATTTGCACTACTAATTGTAGATGTAAGAACTAATAGCATAATTGCCATCAATATAATTCCTGTTATTTTTAGAGTCTTTTTCATAGTTCATCCTCCTTTTTATTTATTATTTATTATAAATGTTTCATATATTGAAACAATTTTAAAATCATTTTATCTTAGTAATGTTATTACTAATTTCCATATTCCAAATGCACCAAATATTACTACACATCCTACAACAAACGGAATTAATGAATCTTTCACTTTTGCTTTTTGTTCTACACTACCTGTTATAAATTGTATTCCAAGTATTGCTCCCACAATAACTGCTCCAGATGTTCCAACTATTAATAGTGTATTGTATACCAAATTTGAAGCTTCTTTCATTTTTTGTGAATCAATCGCGTCATTTGCATTAGTTTTTCCTTCATTTACAAAATTATCTGCACTACTTATTATATTGTCACATGCTTTTACTTTAGATACATTTGTAAAACCAATAGTTGCAATAATTACTATAAAAATTAAAAATATTTTTTTAACCATAACTTATTCCTTTTTTATTAAAATGTTTCATTAGTCATTTTAGCTATAATACTAACTATAGTTGATGTTGAAAGTAAAAGTAGTATTCCTATAATGTATGGTATCATAGTTTTTTTGTATTCTGCTTTTTCTTCTACACTTCCTGTCATGTATTTTATGCCAATTATTAATAAAGCTATTACTGCAATTACTATTCCAACAGTAGTTATGCTTCCTAATATACTGTTTGCTTTAGTTACTATTTTATCACTTACAACCCCATTATCTCTCGGATCGTAACTATTAGGATCATCTATTGGTCCAGTTGCTATTACAAATGTTGGAACAAGCATTGTGAAAATTGTAAGTATTATTATAAATACTGATGCTTTTTTATTTTTCATCAATTTTCTCCTATAATTATTCATTTTTCATATTATAACCGATTTTTTTTACTTTTTCAAGTACTAATATAGCATATCTTTTTTTATTTTTCTTTATTTTAATAAAAATGTAATATAAAAGTAATGTTTTTGTAATATTTATATATAACATTTCAGTACTAACGTGGTATATAAATATAAGCATTTTAAATTTTAAAAAACACATTTCAGCTATATTAATAAAGCCAAAACGTGTTTTTGTTTTATACTAAGTATAAAATATTAATTTTTTACTAATTCTATTCTCACTGTATTTCTTTTGGATGTTCTAATTTCCATGCTATAATATTTTGCTATTAGTTCATCAAGTTGTACACTTATTTGATAAATAATTGAATAATCTTCACCATTAATAATACTATAATTTAACTTTTCCCTTAATTTACAAATTTCATCATTTAACATAAAAATCACTCTCCTTTTTTCATATTTTTCTTTTGTATATTTAAAAAATACCATATTTTTACAAATTAGTCAACCATATATTGCTTTATTTTGCTGTATTTTGGCTTTTTTCGTTCGACATCTTTCTACATTTTTTAATGTTATTCAACATTATTTTTTTAAATATGACTTTATTTAAAATTTTATTATAATACTCAACATTTTATTTTTTATTTTCGACATTTTAAAAAACAAAAAATACACTTTATTAGCTATATTTTTTAGCTATAAAGTGTATAAATATTAATTTGGTTCAACAATAGATAGTACTTGATTATCATTTTTAAATATTTCATTTAATATATTTTGTGTGTATTCTTTTGTTACAGTTTCAAATTCTTCTATATAGTCAAATGTTTGCACATTTTTCATTGTGTCTGCTAAAAACATTCTTGCAATATCAGCTACGCTGTTATATTCCACAACATAATCCCCATAAAGTTTTCTTTTTGCCCTTTCAAATTCTTCAATATTTAGACCTTGTTGTTTTAGTTCTTGTATTTTTTGTGTTATCTTTTCTGCTACTTTTTTAGGTTCTTTTGATGTACCAGATATTAACAAATGTGCATATTGACTAGTGAATTCATAGTCTGTGTCTGGTTTAGCAGGTAATAATCCTTGTTCATATAGTTCTTTATATAATTTTGAGCTTTTACCTATAATTATATTTAATAATATTTCAATCGCAATATGTTTTTTCACTGCCGTTTCTTTATTGTTGCTCTCATCTTTATATCCTATCATAAACGCAGGAATACTCACTTCCATTTTTACTGTTTTTTCTGGTTTATTTATTTTTTCTTCTTTTTCTGTGTATATTCTTTTTATATCTGCCTGATTTTCTTTTGGCACTAAATACCCTTTTATTTTTTCAAGTAATTTTTCTGGTTCAAAATCTCCACATACCACCATTACCATGTTTGATGGGTGATAAAATGTGTTATAGCATTTATATAATACATCTGGCGTTATTTTGCTTATTGATTCTACCGTTCCTGCAATATCTATTTTTATTGGATTTTGTTTATACATACAATCTAATGCATTCATATATAATTGCCAACCTGGATCATCATCATACATTTTTATTTCTTGTGCTATTATTCCTTTTTCTTTTTCTACATTTTCGTCTGTGAAGTATGGGTGTTGTACATAGTCCATAAGTTCTGCCAAGCCTTCTTCAAAATTATTAGTACACTCAAATAAGTACGCTGTATGGTCATTCGTTGTATACGCATTTGCATCAAGTCCAAGTGCCATTAATGTGTCTAAACTATTTGTTCCATTTGGTTGTTCAAACATTTTGTGTTCTAAAAAGTGTGCCACACCATCTGGTATATATACTTCTTCGTTTGTTTTAGGCATTATGAAGTGATTGTCTATTGAGCCAAAGTGTGTGCCCCATATTATATATTTCTTTTTTGTGTGTTGTTTTGGTATTATAATTATTTTCAAGCCATTTTCTAGCTTTTCAATATATGCTTTTTCTTTTATTTTTGAGCTTTTTATGATTTTCATGTTCTATTTTTTCGTATAATTTTATACGAATTCGCTCCTTGTATAATATTTAGGTTTTTAAAAGGTTACCTATAAACCTTTTTTATATTTATAAATTAATCTTTTAAAAAATAAATTGTATTTGTTATTACAGTTTGAGCCAGTTCAACAATTTGCTCTTTTGTAACAGATTTTATTTTTTCTATATATTCTTGTAAATTTACAAATCTATTTGCAAGTTCTTGACCATAGTAATATGTTATTTCTGTGTCTTGTTCTTCAGATATTCCTTCAATTGAAGCTATAATAAGTTCTTTGCTATCGTTTATATCTTTTTCTGTAAAGTTACCATTTTTCATATCTTCTAATTGCTTTTCTATGTTTTCTAGAGCTTTTTTATAATTTTCTATTTCAATTCCTGCACGAATAAATATGCAATTTTTGTTTCTGTTGTAATTTGAACCCACCGTATATGCTAGGCTTGCTTTTTCACGAACATTTTGGAATAGTTTTGAATTAGCCCCTCCGCCTAATATTGCGTTATACATAGATGCTATAAATCTGCTATTTTCTGCTATTTCATTTATATTTAGTCCTATTACTAATTTACCTTGCGTAATTTGCATGCTTTCATTTACTATTTTAGGCTCATTGTTTTCAATTTTTTCTGTTGTTTCATTGTTTACTATATATTCTGGTTTTCTTGATTTTAAATTTTGTATATTCACATTTTGTTCTATTGTGTTTATAACTTTTTGCTTGTCAATTGTTCCAGAATAGAATATGTCAATTTTACAATTTTGTATTAATTGTTTATAATATGCATATAGTTCTTCTGGTGTTATTTTTTCTAAGTCTTCAATATATCCAAATTTATATAAGCCATAAGGCTCATTTTTAAACATTTCTTCAATACATCTGTCATAAGCATATTTTGCTTTATTGTCTATTTTGCTTTCTATAATTTGTTTTAGATTTTGTTTTTCGCCTTCAACATATTCCGGTTTGAATTTGTTATTTTCAATTAATGGATTAAATACTATATCTGTTAAAATGTCCATTCCCTGTTTTAATATATCCTCTGGTGTTGGTAAAAATTCTTCGCTTAGTGTTTCTAAGTAAAATTTCATTATTTGATTATCACCTATTTTTTCTACCCCACAGTCAAAGCTTGCACCATATAGCATTTCTAATTTTTGGCTTATTAAATCTTGTGATGGAATATTTTTTGTGCCTCTTCTTAGCACTGCTGTAAGTAGAGCATTAAGTGTTACATTTTCTCTTTTTAATGGTGTTGCTAAAAATATAGCATTTAGATTTGTTTTATAGTTTTCGGTATAAATTTGATGTAGTGTTATACCTTGTTTTATTTCTTGTTTTTGGTAATTCATTGGCTTGCTCCTTTTTATGTTTTATTGGCATTTTTTGATTGCCTAATTTTGCTTAATTATTCATACATATTATAAGCTAATTTATATAAATTATTCAAGTGATTTTTTTAAAAAATAACATCAAAAAAAGAAACCTTAGTAAGGTTTCTTTTTGGATTTGTCTACTTATTCGACAATTTGAATAGAATTGGATTTGTTTTCAATAAAGTTGATTACTGCTTTGTTAATTTTGTGTTCTATATGCTAATTTTTAACATAAAATAAGCAAATAGTACGAGCTAAGCGAAAATCTCACATAACTCGTACTATTTTTAAATGGTTCTTCCTGTAAGACCAAATTCGTCTTGATTATATATTCGTGTAATTTTTCTTAATAATGCTCCATTTTTCATAGTATATTTACATCTGTTTGTAAGGTTTCGTTGTTTTGAGTTGGATTGTTTGTGTCGTTATTTTTACTGTTTATTTCTTTATAAATTAATATTGTTGTAACAACGGTTAATGCTAATATTAATGTAAGTATTAATACAATTACTCCTGTACTTAATTTTCTTTTTTCTTCTATATGTTTTTCTGCTTTTATCTTTTGATTTTTATAATATTAAAAATTATGATTTTCCAGCAATTTCAAATTCATCACTAGTATATGTTTTGACAATTTTTTCTACCATTTTACCATTTTCAATTGTATATTCAATTTTTTTCATAACAGTTTCATATTCTGTATTTTCAGAATGTTCAACTGATTTATATTTATATATTTCAATTTTATCTGAGAATTCATTTGGGTAAAATCTATTACCAGTATATTCTTTGTCATTTTTATCAATTATCCATGAACAATCTACATAATTAACTATATTTCCTATTTCATTTGCGTTTTCGTCATATATATAATAGTATATTGTTTTTGTTCCGAATTCTCCAAATGTTTCAATCTTTAATACTATATATTCTTTTTCATTTTTTACATCTGTAATAGTAAATATATCCATATTTCTAGATTGTAACCCTTCTGTTGTAAGTACAATTTCTGTTTCATTTATTTTTATATTATAGTTATATTTGTATCTATATAAAGTTATAACTGGATCTGATTCTGTAGTTATAGTTTTTATTTTTTCATCGCAGTTTACTGATATTGTGCATTCTTTTTCGTTTAGTTTTATTGTTTCATCAATCTTAAATTTCATATTTTCCAAATTAGTATTTTTTTCATTTTCTTCTTTGTTTTCGTTTTGATTTAATTGTTCTGAATTATCAATGTTGTTTTTTACATCTGTTTGTAAGGTTTCGTTGTTTTGAGTTGGATTGTTTTTGTCGTTATTTCTACTGTTTATTTCTTTATAAATTAATATTGTTGTGACACTTGTTAGCGCTACTATTAATATAAGCATTAATATAATTACTCCTGTACTTAATTTTCTTTTTTCTTCCATATGTTTTTCTCCTTTTATCTTTTAATTTTTATTGTAGTATTTTTTTTGCTACTTCATTTATTGTTTTTCCGTCTGCTGCTGCTCCTAATTTTTCTTTTGCAGTTTTCATTACTAGTCCCATTTCTTTAATAGTTGTAGCTCCTAATTCTGCAATTATTTCTTTTACTTTTTCTTCTATTTCTTCTGTTGATAGCTGTTTTGGTAAATATTCTTGTAATATTGCTATTTCTTCGTTTATTTGGTCTAATAAATCTTGTCTACCACTTTTTTCATAGTCTGCAATTGAGTCTTTTCTTTTTTTAGTTTCTTTTGCAATTATTTCAACTATTTGATTATCTTCTAATTGTATTTGTTTGTCTTTTTCTACTTGTAATATGGCTGCTCTGACCATTTGTATTACATTTTTTCTAATTACATTTTTCTCTTTCATTGAGTTTTTCATGTCTTCTAATAATTTTTCTTTTAACATAACTTTTCTCCTTTAAATTTACAAAAAAGGACTGAAAATTGTTATAATCTTCAACCCCATTTTTACTTCCTAAAATTTTCTTTTTCTAGCTGCCTCTGATTTTTTCTTTCTTTTTACGCTTGGTTTTTCATAATGTTCTCTTTTTCTTACTTCTTGTAATACTCCATTTCTAGCGCATTGTCTTTTAAACCTTTTTAAGGCATCTTCTATATTTCCATTATTAACTTTAACCTCTGACATTTTTTCCCCTCCCTTCAGTAATTACACTCTTACGTGTGGGATTTAACTGAAAATTATTAATTTCACGTTAATTATTATAACTGTATTGGGTAAATTTGTCAATATTTATATGAAATTTTCTAGAAAATTACGTTAATCTTTATTTTTCCATATTGTTATTTCATTGTTTTGTAAACTCTTTTGTACATCTATTACTCTTTGGTTTGATGAACCTCTCCATTCTAAGGTTGGATTATGTAGTGCATCTACATATTGTCCATCCACTAAAACGTCTAGGTATTTTGCTATTTCTTTATCTTTTATGTATTCGTCAAATTTAAATCCTGACCACGCCCATAGATTTTTATTTGGAAATTTTTCTTTAAATGTTTTTGCAAGTTTTGTTGTTCCTTCTATATTGTTTGGATGCATCGGCTCTCCACCTAATATTGATAGCCCTTCTATATTTTCATTTTTACAAAGTTCCATTACTCTGTCAATTGTTTCGTCTGTGAATTCTTTTCCACCATTAAAATCATGTGTTTCTGGGTTGAAACAATTTTCACAATTAAATGCACATCCTTGCATAAATATTGATACCCTAACTCCTGGTCCGTCTGCTATATCCATTTTTCTAATTTTGTTATATTTCATATCAGTCATTCCTTTCCTGTTTATTCATCGTCCTTATTATCTATATGTAATACTCTTTCTTTTATTTCTTGTGTTCTTCCTTTGTTCCAGAATTGACTTCCAATATATCCACATGTTCTTCTTGCTACATTTAATGTATTATGATCTCTATTACCACAATTTGGGCAGTACCATTCTAAGTTTTCATCAATTAAAATTTCTCCATCAAAACCACATTTTTGGCAGTAGTCTGATTTTGTATTTAGTTCTGCGTACATTATATTGTCATAAATAAAGTTAATTATTTGTAACACAACTTCTATGTTATTTTGTAAATTTGGTGTTTCTACATAAGATATAGCTCCACCTGGACTTAGTTTTTGGAATTTGCTTTCTAATTTTAATTTAGAAAATGCATCAATATCTTCAAATACAGGTACATGATATGAATTTGTAATATATCCTCTGTCTGTAATTCCTTCAACTGTTCCAAATCTTCTTTTTAAGCATTTTGCAAATTTATATGTTGTAGATTCTATTGGTGTTCCATAAACACTATAGTCTATTTTTTCTGCTTCTTTCCATTCTTTGCATTTATCATTTAATTTTTGCATTACTTTTGTTGCAAATTCTTCCCCTTTTCCACTATCTGTATGGCTATTTCCTGTCATGTATTTTACACATTCATATAATCCTGCATAACCAAGTGAAATTGTTGAATATCCATCATGTAATAATTTATGTATGCTTTCACCTTTTTTTAGTCTAGCTAATGCTCCATGTTGCCATAATATTGGAGCAACATCACTTGTTACTTTGCTTAGTCTTTCATGTCTAATTTGTAATGCTTTATGGCATAGTTCTAGTCTTTCTTCAAATATTTTCCAGAATTTTTCTTCATCTTGTTTTGATGATAATGCAACATCAACTAAGTTTATTGTTACAACTCCTTGATTAAATCTTCCATAGTATTTTGGTTTATTGGTTTCTGGGTCTACATAAGGTGTTAAAAATGATCTGCATCCCATACATGGATAACAATTTCCATTTCCATTTTTGTCTATTTTATATTCTTTCATTTTCTTTTCAGAAATATAATCTGGTACTAATCTTTTAGAAGTACATTTAGCTGCAAGTTCTGTTAAATACCAGTATTTACTGTTTTTATGAATATTGTCTTCTTCTAATACATAAAGTAATTTTGGAAATGCTGGTGTAACATATACACCTTTTTCGTTCTTAAAGCCTTCTATTCTTTGTTTTAAAAATTCTTCTATTATCATTGCTAATTCTTTTTTGTATTCTTCTGTTTCACCTAAATACATACAAACTGATAAAAATGGTGCTTGTCCATTTGTGTTTGTCATTGAATTTACTTGATAATTAAAAGTTTGTACACCATCTGATACTTCTTTTTTAGTATCTTGTTCAGCAAATTCTTTGCATTGTGTTTCATTTAGTCCCCTTTGCTTATATTTACTATAGTATTTATCATAGCTACTCCTTACAAATGGAGCTAAATGGGTTATTGATACAGTTGCCCCACCATAAGTAGAAGATGTAACTCCTAATATTATTTGTGTTGCAATTGTCATTGCTGTTATAAATCTATGTGGTTTTTCTATCATAACGCCGTTCATAATTGTTCCATTTTGTAGCATATCTTCTAAGTTAATTAATTCACAGTTTGTTAACGCATTTTGCGCAAAATAGTCTGCATCATGGAAATGAATAATTCCTTCGTCATGTGCTTTTACTACATCTTCTGGTAGCAAAAATCTTCTAGTTATATCAGTACTGGTAATTCCTGCCAAATAATCTCTTTGAGTTGTTACAACCTGAGCATTTTTATTTGAATTTTCGTTATTCCAGTATTCGCTTTCGCCATCAATCAATTCTTTAATTGATTGATCTGTTGTGTTTGCTTTTCTTACTAATTCTCTAGTATAACGATAGGTAATATATTTTTTAGCTAACAAATATTTTCCAAAACTCATTAATTGTTCTTCTATAATGTCTTGAATGTCTTCTACCAAAATTCTTTTTTTGTCAATTTCTTCTACATAATCTATTATTTGATTAATTTCTTCTTTTGTCGCTCTTTCTTTTGGTTTTACTTCTTTGTTAGCTTTTTCTATTGCTATTTTGATTTTTGATTGATCAAAGTCTACTACTTTTCCATCTCTTTTTACTACTTGCATTTCTGTTCCCCCTATTTTTATGTCTTTTTTACCAAAAACCTTTTTATTGTTTTAGTTTTTTCTTTTGTAACTCTATATTACCCTATGAAATCAATAATGTCAAACGCATATAGTTTATGTAACCATGCCTGTTTTTTATTGATTTATAAGTGTTTTTCTTTTGTTGTCTTTTAGTTTTATTGTTGCTTTTCAGTCAATTTTAGGTTTGTATATTATCAATTATTAGGTTTTTTTATTTTTATTTTTAAAATATTACAATTGTGTTACATTTATTTGAAATTTGCTTATTTTTAACCTTTTTTATTGTTTTATCTTTTGTATCTTAGTTGTTCTCAAAGCAAAATTCAATTCATAGTTTGAATTTTTTTACATTTTTATTTTTCATTAAAATTAATCTTTTTTTAAAAATGATTTTTTTGTTTTATTGTATTTTTTTACATTTTTATGTATTTTCATTTTTACAATTTTCTACTTTTTTTAGCATCTTCTTCATTTTTTGCTATTTATTTTTTCTTTCAAAAATGTTGTTATTTTTAAAAATGATTTTTTAAAAAATAATTATTTTAAGATTATTTTTTTATTTTTTAAAAATTTTCAACTTAATTAGCTTAACAAATTTTGTGTTTGTCTTTTTGTTGTATGTAAAAATGCTTTTAAAAATTAATATATTTTTAAAAGCATTAATTTTTTATTTTCCTAATTTTTGTATTGCTTTTTCTGCAAAACTATTATTTACTACTTTTGTATAATCTGCTTCTTTTTCAAGTTCGCCCGCTTCTTTCATAACCTCTTGAAGTAAATTAAATGATTCTTGTTTTAGTACTGGTGTATCTTTCCATGCATCAATATCTATATAGCTTTGTACAGCTGTTTCTAGCATAGTTAAATCTGTATCTGGAAAGAATGTTACTATTGCATCCGCTATTTCTTTTGCTGTGTGATTTTTTACCCATTGTTCGCCTTTGTATATAGCATTTGTGAAGCCTTGAATTACATTTGCATTTTTTTCAATATAACTTTTTTTAGCAAAATATGCTGTATATGGTATTTCGCCTGATGCTTCTCCAACTGATGCAACAATGTAGCCTTTTCCTGCTTTTTCTGTTGCTGATGCTGTTGGTTCAAATAATGTTACATATTCTGCATTTCCACCCGCAAACGCTCCTGCCATTAGGTCGAATTTAATACTGTCGTCTAATACTAAATCTTTTTGTGGATCTATTCCATTTTTCTTTAATACATATTCAAATGTCATATATGGAACTCCACCTTTTCTACCTGGAATTACAGTTTTTCCTTTTAAATCTTGCCAACTGAAGTTATTTGTTGGTTCTTTACTTACTAAAAATGAGCCATCTTTTTGTGTCATTTGTGCAAATACTTGTGTATAGTCTTCTTTTCCTTCGTTATATACATATATTGAAGCTTCTGGTCCTGCAAAACCTATATCACTTTGATTTGCTAAAACGGCGGTCATTACTTTGTCTGCGCCTTGCCCTGTTGTTAGTTCTATTTCTAAGCCTTCTTCTGCAAAAAATCCTTGTGAGATTGCCACATATTGTGGCGCATAAAATACAGAACGTGTTACTTCATTTACACTAATTTTTTGTAAGCCAACAGTTTCTGTATCTTGTTTAAGTATTATATAGCTAGCTATTCCAACTGCTACTATTACAATTGCAAGTATAATAATTAAATACTTTTTCAAGTTTTTTCAGTCCTTTCTAATCTATTCATGCCAAAGGAGATTTAAAAGTATTTTGGCATGTTATTTATTTTTTCTAATTACTTATAACACTTTTTCTCCTATAAGTAATATTTTTATCTGATATTTACGTTCTTTTTGACATTTTCTTTAATACAATTTTTTCTGAAAGTACTATTATTTCATACATAATTGCAGCAACAATTGCCAAAATAATTACTCCTGTCATTACTAAGTCTAATTGGAATACCTGCCCACCATATACTATTAGGTAGCCGTAAGCCTGCTTTTGACACTAAAAATTCTCCTGTTATTACGCCTACCAAAGATAATCCGATGTTTACCTTTAGGGAGTTAAAAAATGTATCTAAGTTTGCCGGTATTACTATTTTTGTTAATATTTGAAATTTACTTGCATTAAATGTTTGTGCCATTTTTATTAATTCTTTGTCTGTGTTTAAAAATCCATTTAAAATTTCTAATATTGTTACAATTAATGAAATTGCAAGCCCCATTGTTATAATAGCTCCCATTCCAGCTCCAACCCATATAATTATAACTGGGCCGTAAAGCTACTTTTGGCAAACTGTTTAATACAACTAAATATGGTTCTGATACCTTCGAAAAAAATGGGGACCACCACAGCAATATTGCTATAAATACACCTAATATAACACCTGATATAAAGCCTATTAGGGTTTCGGTAAGTGTTACACCTAAGTGCGTTAGCAGTCCATTAGATGATAAATTTAAAAAGGTATTTAATATTCTTGAAGGTTGACTTGTTATAAAACTATCTATTATTCCTTTATTTGCAAGTATTTCCCATCCTATTACAAATATAATTAGAATAAGTAATTGTGTTAGAATAACAGATATTTTGTTTTTTCTTATTTTTCTTAAGTATATTTTTCTGTCTTCTGACATGTTTTTTTCATACATGTACATCAAGCTCCTTCCATATAGTATCAAAGTACTTACTAAATTTAGGGCTTTCACGGCAGTTGATTGGATTTCGGTTTTGCATTTCAAAGTCAATTGTATGAATTGTTTTTACAGTTGCAGGTCTTTTTGTAAGCACCACTATTCTGTCACTCATGCTAATTGCCTCTGATATATCATGTGTCACTATAATAGCTGTTATATTTTCATTTTTTAATATTTTAAAAATGTCATTTGTAACCATAATTCTAGTTTGGTAATCTAAAGCTGAAAATGCTTCGTCTAATAACAATATTTTTGGCTTTATTGCCAGTGTTCTTATAAGTGCTGCTCTTTGCCTCATTCCACCTGATAACTGAGCTGGGTATTTATCTTTAAATTCATATAATCCATATTTTTTTAATAATTCTATTACATGTTCTTCATTTTCTTTAGTCTTTTTTCTCATTATTTCTAATCCAAATGTAATATTGTCATATATATTTCTCCACTCTAAAAGGCTATCTTTTTGTAGCATGTAGCCGAGTCCACCATTTATTTGTATTTCTCCTGATGTTTTTGGTTCTAGACCTGCTATTATAGAAAGTAGTGTTGATTTTCCGCATCCACTTGGTCCTATTATGCTTACAAATTCGCCTTCATTTACACTAACTGTTATATTAGATAAAGCTTCTACTTCACCATTTTTTGCTTGGTACTTTTTACTTACGTTCTTTAGTTTTAATACTTCCTTCATAAGTACCTCCTAATTTCAAATTTATCATAATACATATTATGAAGGTAGACATAATTATGTGAGTATCATTTTTGTCAGTTTTAGGGACGTTCTTTCGACTGACATTTTTGTCAGTTAAAGGTACGTCCCTAAAACTGACATTAAATTCTGAATATCTGACCGTGGATATATTAAATTGGCATTTTGTATACGATTTAGTCTTACAATATTTGCTATGCTTGTGTTATATCTTCTAGCTATTGACCAAAGTGTATCCCCTCTTTTTACCGTGTATAGTGTGTGACCTAAATCATGTTTATTGTTATCATTTATGATTAATCTTTGACCTGTGTAAATTAAGTTTACATTTTGTATGTTATTTTCTTTTGCTATCCTACTAACTGTTGTATTAAACATTTGAGCTATTTCTGATAATGTGTCTCCTCTTTTTACAATGTAAATTGTTGTACCACTTGTATTTTCACCTTTTACTGGTACTATTAATATATTCCCTGCATATATAAGATTTGGATTTTTAATATTATTTAACCTTACAAGCTCTGCTACTGTTGTATTGTATTTAATTGCTAATTCTGATAATGTATCTCCCCATTTTATTTTTATCTTTTTTGTTGTAGTTTTATTATTTTCTTCATCATCTGGTTTTGGTTTTTCAACTTGTGGAATTTCACTACTTTCTGACATAAAAATTTCTTTTGTAAATCTATCTCCATCTACATAGGTGGATATTCCATTTATTCGACCGATATCTGTGTATTGCCAACCTACCCAGCTTTGCCATGTTCCACTATTTTCAGGTTCATTTACTTCATATTGTGCAATCCAAAGTGGATATTTTGTTACTTCTCCTTCCCAAATTCTGCTTGCTGTGTATGCATTACTGTATAGTACAACTTCCTTTTTTGTTAATTCTTCTAGTTTTTTCATAAATGCTAATCCTATTGTGTTTATTTCATTTTTGCTTAGATTCCCAAAACTTTCAAAATCCATTGCTAATCTACAATCTGCTGTTTTTCCCGATATTACTGATGCAAAAAATTGTGCTTCTCTTTCTGCTTGGCTTACTGTTCTTGCTGTTACATAATGATAAAATCCAATTTTTAGTCCACTTTCTTTGGCTCTTTTATAGTTTTGTTCAAATTTAGCATCTATATAATTTGTGCCTTCACTTGACCTTATGTATACAACTTCTATTCCATCATTTTTTACTTTTTCAAAGTCAATATCTATTTGAAATTCACTTACATCAATTCCTTGATATATATTTTCACTAGATGGTCCAAATGCCAGCGTTTTAACCGGAAATGTGTATAATACTGCTACTGTTAGCATTATTACAATAGACAATATTTTTTTCATAATTAACTTTCTCCTTTCTTGTCAGTTTTACTTTATTTGAAATAAATTTTTCGTTATTATCTATAGGCTTACTTAGGTCTGTGCTTAAATATTTTTTATTATCATCTGCAAATACAGTTACTACTGGTCCTTTTTTTTGTTGTTCTAATAATACACTTCCTAAAAAGTTTGCTCCTGATGAAATTCCTACTCCTAAGCCTAATTCTAGTGCTAGTTTTCTAGACATATTTATACTATCTTCGTCATTTACTAAAATCACTTTATCTAACTCATTTTTATCTAGTAGTGCTGGTATAAATTCATCCCCTATTCCTTCTATTTTGTGTTGTTTTATTATTTTGTTTTTTGAAATTAATGGCATGCTGTCTGGCTCGATTGCAGTTATTGTTATTTCTCTATATCTTCTTTTTAATCGTTTTGCTATTCCCATTAAGGTTCCTCCTGTACCCACTCCTGAAATAAAGCCTCCAATATCTTCTGGTACTTGATTTAAAATTTCCTGTCCTGTTGTTTCATATTGTGCTAAGATATTGTCTGTATTTGCAAATTGATTTGCTAAAAATCCATTTGTTTTTTGAGCTAATTTTCTAGATTCCTGAATACACCTTTTAAATCCGCCTTGTTCTTTTGAGAATGTTATTACTTTTGCTCCATAGTTTTGCATAATTTGTGTTCTTTCTTTACTTGCCCAGTCTGGCATAAAAATATATACTGGATGATTATAATATTTTCCTAAAGCTGCGAGTGATATTCCAGTGTTTCCGCTTGTTGCTTCTATTATTGGCATTTTCTCTTTTAGTTCTTCTCTTTCTTTTGCTTTTGTAATTATGTAGTATGCTGTTCTATCTTTTATGCTTCCAGTTAAATTGTAACTTTCTAGTTTGGCATATATATAGTTTATTTTTCCTTTGTACTCATATTTTATTTTTATCAATGGTGTGTTTCCTATTGTTTTTAGCATTTTTACCACTCCTTGTTCTTTGATATAAACAAATTATTTTATATATTTTATACATTTGTGGATTAAATGGTTAATGAATGTTTTTGATTTTTATATGGTATAATGTTTCTACTGGTATTACAATTCTACCTAATGTTATAGTTCCATTTTAGATTTTGATGTGATATAATCAATACATCTGGGAAAGTTTAGGGCAAAGTGTTATAGTTCCCTTTTAAGTTTTGATATGATATAATCCAAACTTTAAAATATCATATTTTATATTAGTTATAGTTCCCTTTTAAGTTTTGATATGATATAATCTTTGATTATTTACATCAAATGTTCCTAAAGTTATAGTTCCCTTTTAAGTTTTGATATGATATAATTAACTACTAAAACAATATTAGAATTATTTAGTTATAGTTCCCTTTTAAGTTTTGATATGATATAATACACTCTCTAACTTGAGCAAGTCAATCTTGGTTATAGTTCCCTTTTAAGTTTTGATATGATATAATAGTTTAGACAAACTAACCGT
This sequence comes from uncultured Clostridium sp., assembly GCA_964618105.1. Taxonomy (GTDB): domain Bacteria; phylum Bacillota; class Clostridia; order TANB77; family CAG-508; genus CAG-273. The sequence continues at coordinate 45,734 of CAZUAJ010000004.1, forward strand.
AGGTGTCCATGTTATAGTTCCCTTTTAAGTTTTGATATGATATAATTCTAAAAGTCAACGAGATGTAGTTGAATTTGTTATAGTTCCCTTTTAAGTTTTGATATGATATAATAGGTGTGGCTATAACTACTGGTACTACTTAATTACGAGTAATATTAGTGAAAGAAAAAAGATTTAACTTAATAAAAAAGTTAAATCTTTTTCTTTTTTAAAACAAGCTTAGTTGATTACAATCTACTCTTTTTTCCTTTGTAGTAGGTTTTCCAACTAAAAATTTCATATCTTCATATTGTTTTTCAGTTATAGTTAAACAACGTATAGAACCTTTTTCAGGTAATATTGTATTTAATCTTTTAAGATGCTTATTTGTCATATCTGTTCCATTACATAATCTTGAATATACGGAATATTGAACCATATCATATCCATCATTTAATAAAAATCTTCTAAATTGTGAATAAATTTTTCTTTCTTTTTTCTTAGCTACTGGCAAATCAAAGAATACCAATATTCTCATAAATTTACTACTCATAACTATGTATTTTTATTGGTAATATTTCTGGTAATTCTAATTTTTTATAGTCACTTTGATTTATTGCCGTTGTATATGATGCTATCATAATATTTATTGCATTATTTACTAATTGTAGCTTTCCTTGTATAAATACATCTACATTTAAAAGATTTACCAATTCTGCCCTTACATATTTATCAAATTCCGTATTTTCGTTTATGTTAGTTTTCACCCACAAGTCTACTATTGGTCTAAATGGTTCTATAAAGTCATCTACTAAGTTATAATTATTTAATTCACTTTTATGATGTATTCCTATTGCTGGCAAATACCCATAAGATACTATACTTCTAGCTATTGCACCTCTTATTATTGAATATCCATAATTTAAACATGTATTATTTATGTCTTCAAAGTTTCTATTAAAATTTTTACCAAATAATGATGAAAAATATCCTTTTGCAGCAATAGCTTCTTTATTTTTTGTATCACCTGAATTAACATTTTTAGCTAAATTTTCTAAGTGTTCTGACATTAAATTTTTATTACATAAGTTTAGTACTTTTGCTTGATTAGTAATTTTAGCAATTATAATTTTTTGCCAACATCTTTTGTTAAAACTTTCCGAACAATTTAATTGCTGATTTATGATTTTTAGTTGTCTACTATGACATGCAAATGGAATAAATATTCCATTTGGTAAGTGTTTATCATCGCAACTATACATTACAATTTTATTGTCAGCCATCATGCTTATTGCCTTTGACGATAGGCTTATTTGTGGAGTTTCTAAAACTATTGTTGATACATCTTCTAAAGGCATACTAAAATTTTCATCTTGAGTAATTTGTAGTTGTCTATTTTTTATAGACAATTTTGTCGGTTGTGTAATTATTACACTTCGCCAACTCATTTTATTTTACTCCTTCTCTTTTTTCTTTTTTTACTTTATTAATATTACCTAAAATATCAACTTGATATTTTTCAAATTTTTCTAAATTTTTTACACCTATTTCTCTTATTTTTTCTTCTCCATTTACTGATAATAAATTAATTGCTGCTGTACTTCTATCTGTAGAAGAATAATATGCATAAAATTCTTTTTCATTCTTCTTTTTTATTTTTACTAAGTCATTTGGATATAGACTAAACTTAAATTTATATTCATCTGTCATTTCTATCCAATCTTTTTCATCTTTTTTTGCTATTATTGCTTTATTTGGTAATTTATTTTTAGTAAAGTCTGATACATATATAGGTACTAAATAGTTATTATTGTTTTTTTCAAATACATCTACTCTTACCATATTTGCATTTTCTGCAATTGAACCATTTTTTAAATATACTCCAGTTGTTCCTGTTGATGGCACTTTTATACTTCTTACCACAGGACTATTTCCATTTTTACTATATTTTCTATATTCATTTGCAAATGCTTTTTCTGCTTTAAAATTTGCTTCTTCCATTTTTTTATAAATATCATCATATAGTTTTCTATCGCTCATATATAGCTCTTTATATTCTGGATTGTTTATAATTTCTTCTATTTCTTGTTTTGATATATTTTTTAGTGATTTTTTAACAATGGTAAATTTTTTACCTTGTTTAATAAATTTTGTTGAACGCATTGTATCTTTATGTGCTCTTCCAGTAATTTTTCTTTCTGGCATTCTAGATGTAAAAATTGGTTTTATTTTTGTTACATCTATGTCATCATAATTTCTAAATTCTCCATTTATTAGTGAATACAATTGACCATTATTGTCTGCATCTTCCATTCTTGCTTCTACTTCTTCTCTAAATTTCGGCCATGGTTCTTTTATTGTAATATCTACATTGTATTTTGTTTCAATTATTTCTCCTGTTTCTTTATCAATTATTTCATTATTTTTATATAATATTTTTCTTCTACTATAATCAGATACCTTTTTTATATTTTTATTTGTTGCAGATGCTATTATAACTGCGTCTTGTGCATGATGTTTATCTGATGCTTCTCTATCTTTTTTCAAGCCCCAATAATGTCTTAATATTGCTGTTGCTTGTCCATTTATGTTATATACTTTTCTTTTTGACTCGCTATCTGCAAATTTTAGATTATTACTAATGTAGTTATATATAAATTTTGAAATATATTTTGTATCATTTATATTTCTTTGTATCCATTCTTTTGATTTATCTTCACTAAAGTTTTTTACTAATAAATTTTCTTTTTTTCTTGTATTAAATTTATATGTTAAATTAACAAATTCTTCAAATTGGTGCCATTTTTCTTTGTCTTCTCCCAAATATTCAAAAGGTGTTCTTTCTTTTTTTCTTTGGTTTTCATCTGTTAATACTAATACTTTGTTTTGATAGCTATCATCAAAGCATCTTGAAAATGGAATTATGTGATCAACTTGCACAAAATTTTCTTCATATAATCTTTCTGCTGGAATTGTTTTACTAGAATAAGCACATTTACCATTTTGTTCTCTCCATAATTTCATTTTTACAATGTCAAATGTTTTTGGTTCAAATGAAAAATTTTCTTTTATGTATTCTTTTATTTTTTCATTATTACTTGCATTCTCTTTTTGCCTTTTTTCTATTTTACTTCTTTCATCATAAGATTTTGAAAGTTCTCTAGCTGTTTCTATATAAATTGCTGAAGGAGAGTCATATTTGTCAATTACTGCATTTATAACTTTTCTTGCTTGTGTAATTGCTCTTAATACAACTGGATTTAATATTTCATCTTCTAGCTCTGTTAATGGTGGCAATTTATATTGCAATTCATTTTTACATCCTTTAAATTCATACCCAACTTTTTCACATGCTTTATCATATGTTAAGCCTTTTTCTAATTCTGGGATAATTTTTTCCATAGCTTTATATGATAAATGACCAAATTTTGTAAAGTTTATATTTAATATTTCATTTATAATTTCTTCGTCTATGTTACTTTTTTGTAAATATTCTTTTATTGTTTCATCAGTTTTATTTCTAACTAAAGCATCTGCAATAATATTTTGTAAGTTTGGATTTTGTTTGATTAAGTTAAATTTTTCTTTTAAGGCTAGTCTTATTTTATGCCATCCTTCTAATTTAACAAATCTTTTATCTTCTATTGATTTTATTTCTTTATTTTTAGCTATTTGATAATTTAAATCTACAAATCTTGCATTTTCTGGTAATTCTAATTTTTTTCTTAGTTGTGTATATTTTATTTCTGTTTGTTCATAAGCTAAATTTATTATTTCTTCTTTCTTTTCTTGAGGTATTTCTAATTTTTCACCATTTAAACTTATTTTTAAATTATTTACTTTTTGTAATAACATAAATTTTTCGAATGTATAACTGTTTTTTGGTGCTCTTGGCTCTCCTTTTTCAAATGTACATTTTCCAAGCATTTTTTCTAATAATTCTGGTGTAATATATGGCTTTTGAGATGTCATAATTTCTATATATTCGTTTTCAAATTCTTTAATTGCAAATTCATTTTTGTATTTTCTTTGCATTTCAAATAAAATATGTACTTCTTCTACTAGCATACTTCTTAATACTGTATTATTGTATTCTTCTGCTTTATTTCTTTTGTTCTCAGCAAATTTTTCATCCTTATAGAACATTTCTCCTATTGTTCTATATCCTTTTTCTTGTAATATTTTTTTATTTTCAATTGTTCCTTTGCTTAATTTTCCCACTTCTTTATCTTCTTCATCTGTTTTTCTATTAGATTTATATCCTCTTCTTTTAGCAATATTAGTTAATACTCTTGCAAATTCTTTTCTACTAAGTAATTCGTCTAACCCTTTTGCTCTAAGTTCATATACATCAGTAGTTTCTTCTGATATTGTGTATAAAGTTAATAGTTCTTCTTCTGAAATCAAATTATATTTTACAAATAGTTCTTTTATTTTTTTCATTCTATTTGCTCTTCTTCTAATTCTTCTTCTACTTCCCCTTGCTTCTCTTCTTACTAAGTTTAGTGATTTTCCGTCAGTTTCTTCTGCTTTTTTAAATACTCTAACTCCTAAGTCTTCTATTCTACTTTTATCTTCATTTATTACTGCCCAACCTATTGATGCAATTCCAATATCTAATCCCATTGTGTATTTCATTTAAAACATCATCCCTTTCTTTTTTCATTCAAAAGAGCCACTAATATACTAATTAATTAAATTTTACATAATCATTGTAACATATATATTTTAAAATGTCAAAATTTGTATTTTCTTATTTATGGACAAGAAGATACCCTATATCTGAAAAGATATAGGGCTTACTTCGCACTGTAAGGTTTATTATAGTAACCTTTTAAGTTTTGATATGATATAATTTTTAGTGCAATATTATTTTAGCATTAATTTTTATTTTTGTCAAATTTTTATTTAATTTGTTTTATATGGTTTATATAGAATTTATCTTGTTTTTTATAAATTTCTATTACATCTATTCGTATAAATTTATTCTCAAGTTTATGTGAATATATGTAATATTTTGTTGCATTCCATAAGTGTTTTTGTTTTCGTTTATCTACTGCTTCAGATGGCATTCCATAATGAAAGTTTTGTCTTGTTTTTACTTCAATAAATACATATTCGTTTTTATCTTTTGCTATTATGTCTATTTCTCCCTGCCTACATTCAAAGTTTCTGTCTATAATTTTGTATCCTTGTTTTTGCAAATAGTTTGCTGCAAAATCTTCTCCTTCTTTTCCTAATTCTTGTTTTTGGTTTAACATATAAATTACCTTTCTTTTTATTGTTTTAAAATCATAATTTTTGCATTATATTTAATTTACTACAACTTAAGTATTTGTAGTATTTTTTAGTTTATGACTACAATTAAATTCTTATGTATTTGTTTCCTGCTACACTTTTTATATATCCTTCTAATTCAAGCATACTAAGTGTTTGCATGGTTTCTGATATTTTTATATTTGTTTGTTTTGTTATTTCATTTGCCGATATTGGCAATTGCCCTATTAAATTGTATATTTCTTGATATTGTTTTGGTATTATTTGTTGTTTTTCTCCTGTGTAATATTGTAAAATATCTTCTGTTTGCATTACTAAATTTGCTCCATTTTGTATTAATAGGTTTGTACTATAACCTGCTGTTTCGTCCAATCTATTTGGTATACAAAATACTTGCTTTCCTTGACTTTGTGCATATTTTGCTGTAATTGTGCTTCCGCTTCTATAAAAAGCCTCAATAACTAATACCCCCAGTGCTAGACCACTGATTATTCTATTTCTTTGTGGAAAGTTTGATTTGTCCATTTGTGTTTCTGGTAAATATTCTGAAACTATACAACCTTCATTTTCTAATATTTTTTTAACTAACATTGCATTTTCTTCTGGATATATGTGCTTAAAGCCACTTCCTATTACTGCTATTGTTTTACCTATTTCTTGCATGGAGTTTATATGTGCTATTGTATCAATTCCAATGGCTAGTCCACTTACAACACATATTCCTTTTTGTGATAGTTCTTTTGCAAATTTTGCCGCATATTTTTTTCCATAAGACGTACATTTCCTTGTTCCTACTATTGCAATTGAGTCTGCTTTTAGAAGTTCGTAATTTCCTTCTACATATAGTTGTGCTGGTGCGTTTTTTATTTTTTTTAATCTCTCTGGATAAAATTTATCCATTTTTGTTAATATTTTCATTGTTATTCACCTTTTTCAATTACTAAACAGCAATAATATAATACTTTTCTCAGTGAGGCTTTAAGGACATATTTATACTTGCACACAAAATGTATTACATCTTCTTGCAAAGTAGGGATAGATGTGTTAAACATAAAATAAATATAATTAATTTTTCCAGTACTTTTTATCTAAGCTACGATATTGTATTGCTTCTGCTATGTGTGATTTCTGTATATTTTCGGATTGCTCTAGGTCAGCTATTGTTCTTGCTACTTTTAATATTCTGCCATAAGCTCTAGCACTTAGTCCCATTTTTTCAAATGCTGTTTGTAATATTTTTTTACTTTCAATGTCTAATTTACAATATTTGTTTATTAATTTTGGAGTTAAACTTGAATTTGAATAAATATTTTCTTGTTTATATCTTTCTATTTGTATTTTTCTTGCTTTATTAACTCTTTTCTTTATTTCTTCTGAGCTTTCTGGAGTTTCGTCATCTCCTAATTTTTCATATTTTACGGGGCTTACTTCTATTTGTATGTCAATTCTGTCTAATAATGGTCCACTTATTTTTCCCATATATTTTGATATTGCTTGTGTTGTGCATGTACATTCTTTTTCTGTTGAACCATAGTATCCACAGGGGCATGGGTTCATTGATGCTACAAACATAAATTCACAAGGATATGTAAAGCTTCCGTTTATTCTACTAATTGTTACATTTCCATCTTCTAAAGGGCCTCTTAATACTTCTAATGAGTGTTGATTAAATTCAGGTAGTTCATCTAAAAATAGTACTCCATAATGTGCTAAACTTATTTCTCCTGGTTTTGGTATTCTACCACCACCTACTAGTGATACACCAGATATTGTATGATGTGGTGAACGAAATGGTCTTGTTGTAATTATTGGAGTATCTGGTTTTAATGTTCCTGCTATACTATGGATTTTAGTAATTTCTAATGCTTCTTCAAATGTTAAATCTGGTAATATTGATGGTATTCTTTTTGCTATCATTGTTTTTCCGCGAACCTGGAGCACCGAATACATAAACAGTTGTGTCCGACCCGCAGCTGCTATTTCAACTGCCCTTTTTACACTTTCTTGACCTTTTACTTCTGAATAATCTAATTTATTTTCTTTACTTAATTTTAAACATTCTTCCCAACTTGTAGTTATATTTGCTATTTTTATTTCTTCATTTAAGTATTGTACTACTTCATTTAAATTGCTTGCACCTAATACTTCTATTCCATCAATAACTGATGCTTCTTTTGCATTTTCTTTTGGCAAAATAATTTTCTTTATTCCTTGTTTTTTAGCTTCTATACAAATTGGTAAAGCTCCATTTATTGGATTTAAGTTACCATTTAACGATAATTCCCCTATCATTAATATATTTTCAACTTCTTTACCATATATAGCTTCAAGTCCTTTTAGAATTCCAATTGCAATTGGCAAATCAAATATTGAACCTTCTTTTTTTATATCTGCTGGAGCCAAATTTACAACTATTTTTCTACTAAAAAGTTCGTAGCCAGAATTTTTTATTGCGGTTCTTACTCGTTCTTTTGCCTCTTTTACACTTGCATCTGGTAGTCCAACTATGTCCCATGATGGCATTCCACTTGATATATCAACCTGCACGTCAATTAAAAAGCCTTCTAGTCCGTGCAAGGCCATACTTTTTGTAATTGATAACATTTTTTGAATTCTCCTTTAGAATAAAAATTCTTGAAATAATTTTTTTGAATTAAAATTTACATATTGAAATTATATTATGTTTTTACATTTTTTTCAAGTAGTTTTACCATTTTTTTGAAATAAAATTATTTTACTAGCTAATTATATTTGGAATTTTATGTATTAAATTTTTTTGACACATAACAAAAAATTTTTAATGTTAAACTAACATTTTAAAAATTTTTTATTATGTGTCTGATTTTTATTATTTACATTTCTCTTAGTTTTACTACTAATCTTTGTTTCCCACCATTTGTACACGTAATAAGTGTAAGTTCTCTTTTTCCCATATTTATTGCTGTTTTTTGACTAGTACATCTTGTATCTGTTGGTTCTACAACATATTTATCATATACTTGATATGTAATGGTTCTTCCAGATAAATCTGTAAGTTCTGCAGTATCTCCATTTTTTAATTTATGTAATTTTCCAAACATTTTACCATTTTCATAATAGTGCCCCACTATACAATAGTTTCCAATTTCATTTGGCATTAAATCTTTTGGATGATATTTATTAATTGATACATATAATAATTCTGGAGATGTTGTTGAAAGTACTGGGTATTCAATATTTATTTTTGAAATTTTTAAAACTGCTTCTGTTGTATATTCAACTCCATCCTTTGATTTATATGTTTTTGTATCTACTTTTGGTGGCTCATTTTGTGGTATTTGTGGGCTTTCTTCAGTTTCTTCTTCATCTTCATCTACATTAAGTATAACAAGAATTCTTCCTGAATCTTCTTTTTTTACTGTATCATCTACTTGATATTTTATTTGTGCCAATATTTCTTGAGATACTTGCTCACTTTTATTTCTATCATATTCTGCATATATATAATATGAAAATAGGAGACATATTAAAAAAACAGATACAAAAAGTTCTATTTTATACATTAATTTTTTTCTTTTTATTTCAGGTGTAATATATAATTTTTGAGTTACTAAAATTTGGTTCACTTTTAATATTTTCTCCTTTCCAAAATATATATTCATGCATTTATATTATATCACATTATTTTTGTATAAACAATAATTTTATACGTATTTCAGTTTCTTGTGAAGTGAAAATTCAAATTCCAGTTTTAAAATACTCTTCCGGAAGTTAGTCTTACACAAAATTCCAGTT
>CAZUAJ010000005.1:0-52333 GCA_964618105.1 uncultured Clostridium sp.
ATGGTGCAGATGGCCGGAATCGAACCGGCACGGTTTATTCAACCGCAGGATTTTAAGTCCTGTGCGTCTGCCAGTTCCGCCACATCTGCATTTCTTTGAACTGACATTTAGTAGTATACTACAAAACTTTTATGTTTGTCAACATTTTTTATAAATTTTATATATTTTTGTAAAAATCATTAAAAATTATTTACAATTTTCGACGGAATGATATTATAACATTAATATTAAAAAGGGGTTGTTAAACTTATGAAGAAGTTTAACAAATTAACATTATTTTTAGCACTTTTAATGTTTGCAATTATTATTTTATCAAGCAATGTATTTGTTGCAAGTGAGAATGTTTTTGATAAGACATTAACTGATGGAAAATTTGTAGTAGTATGTAAAAAGATAAAAGATGTGCAATAATTTATTTAACAGAATTTCTTTGTTACAGATAAGTTGACATAAAAAATAAATGACAAAGTTTATTTTTAGTTGCAAAAAATGTCGAAACATGTCATACGAAATTTCTTGCTATTTTTAATTAACATAGATATAATTAAAAAATATACTGATGAAAAAGGAGGAGAAACCATTGGAAGAAACAATAAAAATGTATGGAGATATTGAAATAAAAAATGAGTTAGATGAAATATTAAGTGGTCCAATTCAATTGCAATATTATAAAACATACAATGACAGTAGAAATCAAAAACCTTATGGAATAGGCGTAATAAAAACATATTGCAGTGAAATGGAAACAGATATAGAAAAAAGAGAATTTAATCATATTTTTAGTAAAGAAAATGATGCTAACAATATGCTCGATGTTTTAATAAAAAATAAAGTTACACCTATCACATTAAAAGATGTTTTAGAAGATTTTATATTGGTCTAAGCAAAAACCTTAATATTAGTATTTCTAATATTAAGGTTTTTGCTTAAGCCATAAAATAATTTAATTTTTGAGTAGAAGTATTATTTTGTAACATTTCATTGACTTGATAAATTTTAAATGATAAAATAAAATGAAAAACATAAGGAGTAATATAAAAATGAACATTTGGCACGATATAAATAAAAATAGAATAAAAAAAGATGATTTTATTTCAGTTATTGAAATAAGCAAAAATGGAAGAAATAAATATGAATTAGACAAAGAAACTGGAAGATTAAAATTAGATAGAGTATTATATACTTCTACACATTATCCTGCAAATTATGGATTTATTCCAAAAACCTATGCTGAAGACAATGATCCATTAGATGTACTTGTTTTATGTCAAGAAGAAATTATTCCATTAACATTAGTAGAATGCTATCCAATAGGTGTTTTAATTATGAAGGATAATGATGAATATGATGAAAAAATTATTGCAATATGTAAACAAGACCCATTTTTAAATTGTTATCAAGACATTAATGAAATACCACACCAAACATCTTTGGAAATAAAACATTTCTTTGAAGTATATAAACAATTAGAAGGAAAACAAACTGCAGTTGATAAAATTTTAGGAAGAGAAGATGCAGAAAAAATAATTGAAAAATGTATGAAAAATTATGAAGAAAAATTTGAAAAATAAAGGAATAAAAAATGTTTGAAAAAATAATTTTTAGTATATTAGCTTTGGCACTTTTTACAATTACTTTCTTAAAATTAATAAAAAAAAATGATACAAGTTATATTTATATATTAGCAATAGAATTTATAGGTATAACAATTAATTTTATTGAACTACTTTTTTTTATAAAATTAAATTTGTTTTTTAAAATTATAATTTATATATTTTCAATAATTATTCCGATAATAGTATTATGGATAGAAAGATATAAAAACATAGATTTTGCTGAATTATTTAATGTAACTGTTGCAAAAATATTGTATAGTTTTGAAAAAAAAGAAAAAGCTAAAACTATAATAACTAATTTTCTAAATAAGAATTCTAATAGCTATATAGCACACAAATGGCTTGCAGAATACTATGAACAACAAGGAAATTATGAAGCAGCTATTAGTGAATATATGAAAGTGACAGATATAAAAAGAAATGACTTTGCATCAACATATAATCTTTGTGTTGCTTTAAATAAAAATAAACAAAATACAGAAGCAATTGATTTGTTACAAGAAATTTTAAAGCAAAAACCTGAATATGAAAAAGCAAGCAATTTGTTAGGTGAAGTATTTTTTGAACAGGAAATGTATAAAGAAGCTGTGTCTGTGTATATGACAGCACTTAGGTATCATCCGGGTAGCTATGATTTGTATTATAACTTAGGAATGGCATACACAATGATAAATGATTTTCAAAGAGCAAAAGAGTTCTACGAAAAAGCAGCCGAAATAAATAGCTTAGCATATAATGCAAAATTAAACCTAGGACAAATTGCGTTAATTTATGGTGATATAGATGAAGCGGAAAAATACTTTATACAATCAAGCAAACAAGAAGACTTAGAAGCTGGTTCATACTATTATCTTTCACAAATTGCATTATTAAAAGGCGATGAAGAAAAAGCCAAAAATTATATGAATGTTGCAGTAGAATTAGATCCAAAAATATATAAACAGGCACAAAAAGATCCTGTTTTTATACCTATTAGAGAAAAAATAAATTCACCAGAAGAAAACTCAATTCAAAAAGAAAATAACAATACCTTGTCTAAAAAAGAAAAAAACGTAAACAAACATTTAATGAAAACTTGTATATTAGTTAAAAATTTAAGCAAAGAAGATATACAGCAAGCTAAAAAAACAATAGAATACAAACAAGAAAAAGAAGAAAAGCAAAAAGAATAATTAAATAAAAAAATCATAAAATATACAAAGGAGAGTAAAAAATGCAAATATATCAATCAATAATTTTAGGTATAGTTCAGGGTTTAACTGAATTTCTTCCAATATCAAGTTCAGCACACTTAAATGTGTTTCCATGGATTTTTGAATGGAATACATTAACAGACGGAATGGATGTAGCGTTACATATTGGAACACTGCTTGCTTTAGTTATATTTTTCTTTAAGGATTGGATTACATTATTAAAGGCAGGCTACAAAAAAGTGGTAAAAAAAGAAAATTCAGCAGAAGGAAAAATATTTTGGTATTTGGTAATAGCTACAATACCAGCAGGTATATTAAGCTTAGTATTAGACAAAATATCTAATACAATAATAGGAGAAAATATAAACATTCAAATGATAATAATTGCCATTTCACTAATTGCAATGGGAATACTACTTTATATAACAGATAAAAAATCAAAATCTAATATTAATTATGAACAAATATCATTAAAGCAATCAATTTTAATAGGAATATCACAAGCACTAGCAGCTGCATTTCCTGGCGTTTCACGTAGTGGAATTACAATGACAACTGCAAGAGCATTAAAAATTAATAGAGAAGGTGCAGCTAAATTTTCATTTATGCTAGCAATGCCAATAACACTTGCAGCAGTTATATTTGACTTAAAACATTTTCAGTTTGATTTAGCCCTTATTTTAGGAATATTAGCAAGTTTTATTGTTGGATTTTTAGTTATTAAATTTCTAATGAATTATCTAAAAAAAGGTAGTTTTAAAGCTTTTGCAATATATCGTATTATATTTGGAATAATAATTATTGCAATAGCATTAATTAGGATATAAAAAGGACAAAAAAACATTTTAAAAAATATTTTTAAAATGTTTTTTTATTTGCGTTTTTTAAATTTATAAACATATAAAAAGAAATGTTACAAAAATGTTACAAAAATATTACGATTATATTAAATATAAAAAAACATATTGACTTTTTACTAAAAACAGATAAAATTATAATGACAGTTGGAAAAAATATGTCAAATTTTAAAGAATTACAAGTATGATTTTGCGAAAAATGCAAAATATAATAATAAAATTTTATTTTGAACGAAGGAGAAAAAATGGCTAGCTGTTTAGGAATTTTTATAGAAACAAATGTAATTAAATATGCTAAAATTTCAAAAGACCACGATAGCTTAAGAGTAGAGTCGTTTGGAATAAAGTTTTATGATAAATTAGGAGATGCAATTAATCAAATAATAAGTGACACATACAGTTTTAAAACTCCAATTAGCATTAATTTATCAGAAGAAGTTTATCAATATTTTTACATGTTTACATTATTAAATAAAACAGACCTAAAAAAAGCAATTGAAACAGAATATGAAGTTTTTTGCTCAGAAAAAGGAATAAATAAAAATGCTATGGAAACAAGGTATGTTTTGGTAAACTCAGTTGAAGATAAGGAAAAGGTAAAAGTTATTCACATTGCCGCAAACAAAGCTACAATAGCAAACCAAGAACAACCTTTATCAGAATATAGAATTTCGACAATAGCACCAATAGCTATTAGTATTTCAAATATAGCAAATTTAAAACAAAAAGAAAATTTACTTATTGTTAATATGGAAAATAAAACAACCATAACAACAATTGTCAATCAAAAAATTTATCAAATAGATAAATTAGAAGAAGGAGCAACACAGGTTTTAGATGGAATAACATTAAAGGAAAATTCATATTCAAAAGCTTATGAAATATGTAAAAATAGTACTATTTATACAATGGAAGGGCAAGAACTACAAGAAGAAACAAATGAATACTTAGACAATATTATGCCTACATTATATAAAATAGCTAGTTCAGTTAAAAAAATTATAAATGAAGGCACAATTAAAATAAATAAAATTTATTTAACTGGTACACTATCTGCTGTAAATAATGTTGATTTATATTTTCAAGAAATGTTAGAAACAGACCAATGTGAAATATTAAAACCATTTTTTATAAAAGACACACCAAAAATAAATATGAAAGACTACATTGAAGTTAACTCAGCAATAGCCTTAGCACTTCAAGGATTAGAATATGGTTTAAGAGATATAAACTTTAAAAAACAAACATTTAAAGAAGAAATAAACAATATACTTTCAAAATTAAATATTGAAACTAAAAGCCCACTAAGTAGCACAAAACTTAATATAAATATGAGTCTAAAAGGAAAATTAGACATGACAGAAAAATGGCTGCTTAGAGTTGCAAGTGGTTGTGCTGTTTTTATTATTATATTTTCAAGCTTATCAATTTTTATAAATAATAATATAAAAAATAAAACTGAACAATTAGAAGATGTAAAAAATGATACAAATTATAAAATTTCACTTGTTGAATCAGACATTAAAAGCATAGAAGCTAAAACAAGCGAATATGAACGTTTAGCAGAAAACTTAAGAAATATTAGCAATCAGGTTTCAGAAAACAACAAAAACAGAAACAATATACCAAATTTATTAAGTGAAATAATGTATGCTATACCAGAAGGAGTGCAAATAACTTCAATAGAAAATACAAGTACAAAACACATTATTATAGGTGCACAATCAGAAAAATATGAACAACTTGGCTATTTTAAAGCTATTTTAAAAACAAAAGGAATATTATCACCAGACACAATAGTTTCTTCACCAGGTGAAAAAGTTGAAAATTTAGTTAAAGTTGTTATAGAAGGAGATTTGCCATGAGAAAAATTTTAATAAGTATTTTGATATTGCTACTAATTATCATGGCTGGATTTACAATTGTTAAAGGCTTATCTATTGGAAATTTTAAAATATTAAGCGCAAAACAAATAATGGATGAAAATGACAAACTAATAGAAAAAATTTCAGAAGTAGAAGAATTAATAAATAGCAAATACCCAACTAAAACAGAAAATCTTAATACTGGCGTTTCAAAATTATTAACAGCAGAAGAAGAATATTTAGACTTAGCAAATGTGAGCACCAAATCTGAACTAAATAAGGCTAGTACAGTAGAAACTTATACAGTAGAATTCTTATGGACAAGGCTAGGAAGACATGCAACAGCTGAAGGAGTTAATTTAAGCTATACACCTTCAGATGCAGATAAGAGTATTAGTTTTACCGTTGTTGGAGAATATATTCCAATTCTTAGTTTTGTATCTGCAATAGAAAATGACAGCAAACTAGGATTTAGAATTGAAAATTTTAAATTGATTCCAAGCGATGAAAACTTACGAGCTACATTTACTACTAAAAATGTAAATATTAAAAAAGAAAATGTAAGTAAAGATGTAACTATACAAACTAATGAAAATGAAAATAAAAATGAAAACCAACAAACAACAAATGAAACAACACAAAGTGAAGAAACACAAAATGAAACAATGCAAAATGAAAACTTAACTGAAATACAAAATACCACTCAAAATCAAACACAAGCTCAATAAATTTAAACACAAAGGAGAGAAAAATGGTTAAGTCAATTATAAAAGAAATATTTATAATATTACTTTTGTGTATAGCTATAGTGTTAATATTAGGTGTATTATTTTATAATAATATTGCTACTAATAAAGCTATTCCAAGCAAATTAGCAGAATACAAAACACCTGAAAATGTTAAAAATAAAATTGAAGAACAAACACCAGAAAATTCAACAGAAGAAATTACTTATCAAATTGATAGTACAGACTTAAAATTATACAAAGAAACACATGGATATACAGCAGGAAAAGTGAATCCATTTTCAGCAAGCACAAGTGTTAGCAATGTAGAAAATACAGAAAATAATAATGATACAATTGAAAATGGACAAAATGATGAAAAAAATGTAGATTCAAATTCAGTAGGAACATTTTACAACAACACATCTACAAAATAATTTATGGTTATATTTATATAAATAAATATATACAAATAATCTAAAGAAGAAAGGAGTGAATAACTATGAGAAGCCAAAAAGGTATTACATTAATCGCTTTAGTAGTTACTATAGTTGTTTTATTAATCTTAGCAGGAGTTACAATTACTTATGCTTTAGGAAATGGTGGACTATTTACAACTGCTCAAGAAACTGAATTAAATTATGAATTAGGTACACTAAGAGATTATGCTTCATTAGCTAAAATGGATATTTTAACTAAATATTATGAAGACAAAACTGCATTTTCAGCATCAGGATCACTTTTAACTGCTGTTAAAGCTAATTTCCCTGGTTATACTACAATTACAGAAGTTAGTGGTTCTGCATTAACAGCAACTAGTGGAACATTAGCGGGAAAAATCGAAGTAACATTAAAAACAGATACAAGTAAAACTGCTACAGTTGATTTTACTGATCTTAAGGTTAGTCTAGATGCAGAATAATAAAAACTGAGATATATTAAGGCGTATGCAAAAGGTTGTATATGCCTTGATTTATATAATATAATTACTATTTACAAAGTAAACCCTTTGAGCTATGAACAACTATGTATAAAGCAAATAACAAATGGAGAAAATATGAATACAATACTATACATTTTAATTTTTTGCATTGGAACATTATTTGGAAGTTTTTTCACATTAGCAGTTTATCGTATACCATTAGGAAAAGACATAACACATGAACGTTCTTTTTGCCCAAACTGTAATCACAAACTACAATTTTTAGACCTAATACCTATTCTTAGTTATATTTTCTTAGGTGGAAAATGTAGATATTGCAAACAAAAAATACGCATAAGATATTTTTTATTAGAATTAATGTCTGGCATAGTTTTTGTTTTATTTGCGTTTTCACTAAAACTTAATATATTAACAACAAACATTAATACATTTATATACTTTATATTTGGAATTTTATATTTAGCATGTTTATTTATTATTGCAGGAATTGATAAAGAAAAAATTAAAATTCAAAAATCAGTATTATTATTTGGATTTATTATACAAGCAATATATATAATTTATCTATATATAGTAGAAAAGAATTTTAATATATATAGATATGTTATATATTTAACACTAATATGTATTTTAATATTAATAGACATATTTATTTTAAGAAAAAAAATAAAAAATAGTTATGTAATTGAAAACTTATTACTTTGTTTACTTCTTTTAGGGTTTACATACGAAATAATTACAATATTAACAATTACCTATACTTTAATATGTATAGCTTTACAACTTATATGCAATAAAATAAAATTAAAGTCAAGTAGGTGGGTAAAAAAAGAAAAAAGTGATACAAACATACCAATTGGTTATTATTTATGTTTAACCAATATAATATGTTTGATATTAGCCAATTTTTATATATTTTACATAATTTAAAAATTAATTAAGAGGGATATATGAATAAAAGTAATATTAATTTAAAATCAGATAAAGGTTTTACATTACAAGACTTAGTTATTGCAATTGTAATTTTTGCAATGTTTTCACTAATAGTGGGGTCTTTACTTGCATCAACTTATAAAGTGCAAGTATATAGTCAGGTAGATGAAGTAGCAACATTATATGCAGTTCAAATAGCTGAATATATAGACAAAATTAGTATTGATCAAGTGAATTCAAGCTTATCAAACAAAGTAACAAATATGTTTGGAATTCCAGATATGTTTAGTGTTACAATTTCAACCGAAGACTATAAACCAACAGAAGAAGGTTTGGTATTTGTAAAAAAAGTAAAAACAAATATTGCATATAGTTATAAATCAGATGAAAAAAACATTACTATTGAAAGATTAAAAATTAGAGAGCTATAAGGGAGATATGTATGAAATCACAAAAAGGTGTTACATTAACTTCATTAGTTATATATATTGTTGTAATAACTATTATAATTGGAGCTATGGCTTTGTTAACTTCATTTTTTTACTCTAATATTGATGGTGTAAAAGGACAAAGTGAATATGTAGTAGAATATAATAAATTTAACATGTTTTTTATTCATGATGTAAAATCAAACAATACAGCAGAAGTTAGCAATTCAAGAATTGAATTTGAAAATGGAATAGTATATGAATACAAAAATGATTCAAAAATATATCGTAATGGTAAAGAAATTGCAGACAAAATACAAAATGCAACATTTACATCAGGAACATATACAGTTGATGAAATTACAAAAAATTTAATAATAGTAAAATTAAAAATAGGATCTAAAGATAAATTTTATGAAAAACAAATAGAATATGTGCTAAAATATTGGTAAATAATTGTAAATTCAAAAAAAGCATATATATTTGACATTTTTCGTAGTATAATTAACGTGAAGCCAATGAAAAAAAGAAAGGAGAATTACAAATGGAAAAAAGACAACCAATGGGAATAGAATTAGTAAAAAGGGGAATTGTTACAGAAGAAGATATTGAAAAAGCATTAGATTATCAAAAAACACATTCAAATAAAAAAATAGGAGATATTTTAAATATTTTAGGGCTATGTGATTCTCATATATTAATAAATGCTGTAGGAGATATTTTAGGTGAAAAAGCTATTTATTTATTAGAAAAAGATATTAGAATTGACATATTGGAATATATTTCTCTTGATTTAGTAAAACAAAATAAAGCTATTCCATTTGAAATAGGTGCTGGAAAAATTAAAGTTTGTTTTTCAGATACATCTAATAAAAAATCTGTTGAAGTTGTAAGACTACTATTACTAAATAAAGGTTTAGTAATGGAAAAATATATAACATTTGAAACAAATATTGATAGAATAATAGATTCTTTAGAAGGTCATACTTTAGAAGACATTAATACAAATGCTGACATTTCTGGATTAGTTGATAGTATTATAAAAAATGCTATGGAAAAAAGAGCGAGCGATATACATGTTGAACCACTTGAAAAAATAATAAGAATTAGATACAGAATTGACGGACAATTAGTTACTGTTGCAGAGCTAGGAAAAGACAAACAATTACAAATAGTTGGAAGACTAAAAGCAATTTCAAACATGTATCAAGAAAAGCAAGAATCTCAAGATGGAAGAATTATTAATTATCCAGATTATAATATTCGTGTTTCTTCACAAAAAAATATTTATGGAGAAAAATTTGTATTAAGATTATTAAAGAAAAATGCTGATATTCATCATATTTTTGAATTAGGTTTTCCAGAAGATGAAAAACTTGTAAGTAAAAGTTTTAATAAAAGAAATAGCATAACAATTGTTGCAGCACCTACAGGAGAAGGAAAAACTACTACACTATATAGTATTATTGATTATTTGAATAGACCACAAATAAATATTACTACAATTGAAGATCCGGTTGAAATTAGAATAGATGGATTAAACCAAATAGAAATTGATGCTAAATCAAGTTTTTCAAGTTCTTTAAGAAATGTACTAAGACAAGATCCAGACATTATATTAGTTGGAGAAATTCGTGATAAAGAAACAGCTGAAATTGCAATGCAAGCTGGACAAACAGGTCATTATGTATTGTCAACAATACATACAATAGATAGTATAGAGGTAATAACAAGACTTAGAAAAATGGGAATATCAAATTATGATATTTCAAGTATTTTAGCAACATCTGTATCACAAAGATTAGTAAGAAGAATATGTCCATATTGTGCACAAGAAAGAGATTTTACAGAAGATGAAATAAAAATAATGACAGAAATTGGTGACAAGTATAATGTAAAATATGATTTTACAAATAAAAAAACCTATAATATAGTAGGTTGCAAAAAATGTAACCAAAGTGGATATCTTGAAAGAATTGGTATATTTGAAGTGTTAAATGTAGGAAATGAACTTAAAGATTTAATTGCAGCTGACGGATCAAGTATGGAAATTAGAAGAAAAGCTCTAGAACTAGGTTACAAACCAATGATTGTGGATGGAATTAATAAAGTATTAAACGGAATTACAACATTAGATGAAATAAATAATAAATTAATTATTTATTAAAACAATAAACATAGGAGGAAATATCATGATTGATATAGAAAGAATTTTAACTATAGCAATAGAAAAAGATGCTTCTGATGTTCATTTAATTTCAGGAATAAAACCTTGCTTAAGGGTAAAAAGAAATTTATTAGAATTAAAAGAATTTGAAGAATTAACAGAAGAAGATATGCTAGAAATATATGATTATTTTGTAAGGGGAAACATAGAAAAAGATGAATTATTTAAAAAAACCAAAAGATTGGATTCTTCTTACGAGTTTCAAGATACAAGAATAAGAGTAAATATTTCTATTGCAAATGATGTGCCAGTACTTGTATTAAGATTAATAAAAAGTACATTGCCTAAATATGAGGATTTAGGAGTGCCGGATATTGTTAGAAGAATGATGAGCCAACCACAAGGATTAATTCTTGTAACAGGAAAAACAAATTCAGGTAAAACAACAACATTAAATGCACTAATAAATGAAGTAAATGAAACACAAAACAAAAAAATATTATCTCTTGAAAGTCCTGTTGAGTACAAACATCAATCAAAAAAATCTATAATAGTACAAAAAGAAGTAGGAGTGGGAAGAGATTGCCCAGACTATAGTGGCGGTGTAAAGAACTGCTTAAGAGAAGATTGTGATATTTTAATTATAGGTGAGATACGTGATAGAGAAACCATGGAAGCTGCTATAGAAACAGCTGAAGCTGGTCACTTAGTAATAGGAACATTACACACAAAGTCATGTGCCGAAACTATTGATAGAATGATAAACTTTTATGATATTAGAGATCAACAAACTGTAAAATACCTAATTGCATCTTTGCTAAAATTAGTTGTTTCTCAAAGACTACTACAAGGAAGGGATAATTCACTTGTATTAGTTCCAGAAGTAATGGTTGTAGACAATACCATAGCAGGAATAATAAGAAAAGAAAAACTAGGTGTTTCTGAAATAGAAGACGCAATTCAAAGTGGTACTGATAAAGGAAGTATAGGATTAATTAATTCATTAGCACAATTATTTGTAGATGATAGAATTTCATTAGATCAAGCAAAAGCACAAATTGAAGAAAAAAATATAGAAACTTTAAACAGAACTATTATGCAATTAAAAATAAAAAGAGAAAATGAACTAAAAAAAGCAAACATGATGCAATAAAAATAAAAAGGAGGGAAAAAAGTGCCTGAATATATATATAGAGCTGTTACAAAAAGAGGACAGATTATACGCAACAAAGTTGAAATGAACAGCAAGAATAATTTAATAAAAAAATTAAAAGCAAATGATTTATTACCAATTGAAATTATTCAAATTAATTATACAAGTAAAAGAAACCTCAAAAGTCAAAGAAAGAATATTATAGATATAGACCAAATTATGGATACAGCAAATTCAGCCAATATTCTTCAAGGAAAAGAAAATTACAAACCAAGTGTTAAAGAAAAATTTAATTTGCTTTTTGCAGCAGGTCAAAAAATTACAGTAAGAGATGTTATAATTTTTACTCAAAACTTTTATTTATTAAAAAGAGCAAATTTTAATAATATCCATGCATTAACTACTATTATAAACAGTACAGAAAATTTATCATTTAAAGGTGTTTTAGAAGATATATTAGCAGGTGTAGAAAGTGGAGAGTATATGTATACAACAATGGAATATTATTCAAATATTTTCCCTTATGTATATATAAATATGATAAAAGTAGGAGAACTTTCAGGTTCACTTACAACTTCTCTTGAACAAGCTGTAGAATACCTTGAAGATACAACAACAAGAAGTAAAAAAATAAGAAATATATTAATACCAAATTTAGCACAATTTATTGGAATTTTTGTATTATTAATTGTTGGTACTATATTTATACTACCAGAAATTCAAAAAGTATTTGAGTCAATTGGAAATGGTGTTAAACTGCCAGATCTTACATTAGCATTTATGGATTTTATTAATAATTTATCATTATATTGGTATATACCAGTTGGCATTATTGCAAGTATAGTTTTAATAGTTATAGCTTATGTAAGTACTCCAAAAGGTAAATATAACTGGCATTACTTTAAATATAAGGCACCAATATTTGGTAGACTAATATTTGGAATAGACTTTTCGAGATTAATGAAAGCAATGCTTTTAAATCTTAAAAATGGTATGAGAATACAAGAGGCACTTGAAGTTAGTAAATCAGTTGTAAAAAATTATGTAATGTTATCAATTATAGAAACATCTATAAATAATATTTTAATAGGTGGCTCATGGATTGATCCATTTGAGAGATCTGGTTTATGTTCTTCAATGGAAATTGAAATGTTGAAAATTGGTATGCAAACAGACTTACCAGATATGATGGAAAAACTTTTAGATTATATGGATGTTGATATTCAAAATAGCCTAAATAAACTTATGAAAGTACTTCCTGAAATTTCATATTCATTTGTTGGAATTTTATTAATAATATTAGTAGTAGTTTTATTAGTTCCATGTATACAACTATATATGGGAGAATTCATAATCGAAGGTTTAGGATTATAATAAAAATAGATTTACAGAAGTGTGTTACACAGTTTGTAGAATGTATAAAAAACTTCAAATTATTATATTATAAATAAAAGCTCTGTTTATACAGAGCTTTTTGATATATTATATCTTATTTTAAAAAGGAGAATATTTAAGTATGAAAATAGGAATTGATTTAGGTGGAAGTCATATTGGAATAGGTGTAGTTAATAAACAAGGAAAAATAATAGAAAAAAGTGAAACTGAATTAAAAAACATAGAAAATAAACAAGAATTTATAATTAACAAAATAAAAAAAGAAATTGAAAGTTATATAAAAAAGTATAATAATATTGAACTAATTGGGGTAGCTAGTCCAGGAAATCCTAAAAATGGAGTGTTAACAAACCTTGTTAATTTAGGAATAAAAGAATTAAATATAGTAAATATATTAGAAGATGATTTTAAAATTCCGGTAAAAATAAATAATGATGCTAAATGTGCAGGAATTGCGGAAAAACAATTTGGAATTTTAAAACAATATCAAGATGCAGTGTTTTTGTGCTTAGGTTCTGGAATTGGCGGAGATGTATTTATAGGAAATAAAGAATTAAAACCAATAAGAAATTCTGCTTTTGAGTTAGGACATATAATAATTGATAAAAATGGCAATATATGTAAGTGCGGTAAAAGGGGATGTTTTGAAACTTATTGTTCAATAAAAAGATTAAAAGAAAAATTAATGGAAATAATGAATTTATCAAATAATACATTAGGGAAAGAACTTATAGAATTATTAAAAGAAAATAAAAATGAAAAAATACAAAAAACAATAGAAGAATATATAGATAATTTAATTATAGGGCTTTCTAATATAATTGATATTTTTGAACCACAAGTAATATGCTTGGGTGGTGGTTTTGTTTATTTTGAAGAAATACTATATAAACCATTAGTAGAAAAATATTATAAAGAAAAATATGTATTTAATAAAGAGCAATTACCAGAGCTAAAACTTAGCATATTAGGTAATGATGCTGGTATTATTGGAGCAACACTTTTATAAAATTTGACAAATTAATAAAAAAATAGTATAATATCAAACAGTTGTTACCAATAATGGTAAAGAAGAGATTTATATTTTGTATATTATTAAAAAAGAGCGGTTAAAATTTATAAGATATGTATGAGCGGAAAAGAACATATCTAATAATTATTAATATATCTGTGCAATTAAATGCAACAGATATTATATTCTATGTTTTTAATAAACAAAAATAATGAATAACAACAATTTAAATAAAAAGGAGAGAAAAAATTTAATGACAAACGAATTAAAGCAAAATGAAGAAAGACAAAAAGAAAACAATGTAAAAAAAGAGAGAGAAAATGTCTACAAAGGCAGAAGAAACAACAAGGTTAATCAAAACAGAAAAGAAGAAATGACAGAAAAAGCAAATTTGCAAGAAAGAAGAACAACTAGAAGAAATTCAACATCAAGAACTACAACAAGAGATAAGAAAACAGTAAATAATGAAAATATGCAATTTAATTTTAAAAAATCAAATTTAAAAATAATTCCATTAGGTGGGTTACAAGAAATAGGCAAAAACATTACAGTATTTGAATATGAAGACGAAATAATATTAGTAGATTGTGGGTTAGAGTTTCCGGGTGATGATATGTTGGGAGTTGACTTAGTAATACCTGATGTAACATATTTAATTAAAAATCAAGAAAGAATTAAAGGTTTAATTATAACACATGGTCACGAAGATCATATTGGAGCAATACCATATATATTAAAACAAGTAAATATTCCAATTTTTGCAACTCAATTAACAGTTTCATTAATAAAAAATAAATTGGAAGAGCATAAATTATTATCAACAACTAAAATTCATACTGTAAAACAAGGACAAACTGTAAAATTTAAAAATATGAAGGTTGAATTTATAAACAGTAACCATAGTATACCAGATGCAGTAATGCTTGCTATTACGACACCAGTAGGTACAATATTGCATACAGGTGACTTCAAAATAGACTACACACCAATAGATGACAAAGTAATAGATTTAAACAGAATTGCAGAATTAGGAAACCAAGGAATTTTGGCACTACTTTCAGATAGTACAAATAGTGAAAGAAAAGGGTTTACAATGTCTGAAAGCTCTGTTGGGGAAGTGTTTGATAAATTATTTTTAAATAATACAAAAAGAATAGTTGTAGCAACATTTGCGTCAAATGTACACCGTGTACAACAAATAGTAAATTCTTCAATTAAATATGGAAGGAAAATTGCAGTATGTGGTAGAAGCATGCTAAACATGATAGATGCAGCAATAGAACTTGGCTATATAAAAGGTGCAGAAAATGTATTTATAGATATTGACAATATAAAAAATTATCGTGACGATCAGTTAGTTATTATAACAACTGGAAGTCAAGGTGAAGCAATGTCAGCATTAACAAGAATGGCAAATGGAGATCACAAAAAAGTAACAATTACTCCAAATGATATGGTAATAATATCTGCAACTCCAATTCCAGGAAATGAAAAATATGTATCAAAAGTAATAGATGAACTTATGAAAATAGGGGCAGAAGTTATATATAGTTCATTACAAGATGTTCACGTTTCTGGACACGCATGCCAAGAAGAACAAAAATTAATAATAACCTTAGCAAAACCAAAATTCTTTATACCAGTTCATGGTGAATATAGACAGCTTATAGCACATGCAGAAACAGCTAAAAAGCTAGGAATAGAGTCAAAAAATATTTTCATAATGTCAAATGGTAGAACACTAGAATTAAATGAAAATGAAGCCAATATTACAACATCAGTACCAAATGGAAAAGTGCTTGTGGATGGCTTAGGAGTAGGAGACGTTGGAAATATAGTACTTCGTGATAGGCAACATTTATCACAAGACGGATTAATAGTTATAGTTGTTACAATGGATTCAAATACAGGAGAAATAGTATCTGAACCAGATGTAGTATCAAGAGGTTTTGTATATGTTAGAGAATCTGAAAATTTAATGGATGATATTAAAAAAGTAATATATGAAGAAATAAGAAAATGTGAAGAATATCACATTACAGATTGGTCAACAATTAAGTCAAACTTAAAAGATAATTTAAGAGATTACATTTTTAGTAAAACAAAAAGAAATCCTATGATTTTGCCAATAATTACTGAAGTGTAATTGAAATATTAATTAATATTATAAATAACAATAGGATAATATAATACTTTTTTCCGTTCCATCCCTACTTCGTAAGAAGGCGTAATATATTTTCTGTGTAAGCACAAATATTAAAAAAGGTTATATAACGCCTTCTAACTCGCTGGTCCCCACAGCCCCACTGCAAAAAGTATTATATTATCCTATTGTAATATAGTATTAAAAATCAAAATTAAATGGAATAAAAAAGAAAGGAAGAATGAAAATGGATTATAAAGATTTAGCAAACTTAATATTTCCAAATGCAAAACCAATTTCATATTATGAAGAAAAATATCCACAAAGAAACTTGCCAGAAGGTGCAATGGTGGTACGTTTTGCACCAAGCCCAACAGGTTATGTGCATATTGGAGGATTATACCAAAGCATTATATGCACAACACTTGCAAAACAAACTAAAGGTGTAAGCATATTAAGAATTGAAGACACAGACCAAAAAAGATTAATAGAAAATGGTGTAGTCCAAATTGTAGATGCAGTTAAAGATTTTGGAATAGAATTTGACGAAGGTATGATAAACGAAAATGAAGAAAAAGGTATATATGGTCCATATAAACAAAGTGCTAGAAAACACATATACCAAGCATTTGCAAAATATTTAATCGAACAAGGTAAAGCATATCCATGTTTTGCAACACCAGAAGAATTAGACGAAATGCGTAAAAAACAAGAAACAGCTAAAATTAGACCTGGTTATTATGGAGTATGGGCTACTTACCGTAATTTATCTGTTGAAGAAGCAGCAAAAAAAATAAATGCAGGTGAACCATATATAATTCGTTTCAAATCAATGGGAAATGAAGAAAGAAAAATTAGACACCATGATGTTATAAAAGGTAATGTTGAGTTTCCAGAAAATGATCAAGATATTGTAATAATAAAAGCAGACGGACTTCCAACATACCATTTTGCACATGCTGTTGATGACCATTTAATGAGAGTTACACATGTAATACGTGCAGATGAATGGCTATCTTCTGTACCATTACACTTAGAACTTTTTAAAGCATTAGGATTTCAAACACCTAAATATGCACATACATCAGCAATATTAAAAGATGATGAAGGTAAAAAACGTAAAATAAGTAAACGTAAAGATCCAGAAGCAGCAGTTAGCTATTATCATGAAGAAGGAATACCTGCAGAAGCGGTATATCAATACTTATTAAATATAGCAAACTCAAATTTTGAAATATGGAAAAAATCAAATCCAGAAAAACCTGTATCTGAATTTCAATTTGAACTAAAAAAAATGAGCGTTAGTGGTGCAATTTTTGATATGGTAAAATTACTTGATATATCTAAAAATGTTATATCTACATATTCTAAAGAAAAGGTATATGAAGACTCTTTAAATTGGGCAACTCGATATGACAAAGAACTAGAAGAAATTCTACAAAATAAAGAATATGCATTAAAAGTATTTGGCATAGAAAGAGGAACAGCAAAACCTAGAAAAGACATAGCTAAATGGGCAGAAATAAAAAATGCAATTTACTATATGTATGATGAAAAATTTTTTAGATCAGAAAATAATTTTGAATATGCTAAAATAAATGATAAACAAGAAATTAATAAAATATTATCATTATACATAGAAAAGTATTTTAATATAGATGATGACAAACAAACATGGTTTGAAAAAATTAAAGACTTGTCAGA
Source organism: uncultured Clostridium sp. (assembly GCA_964618105.1). Classification (GTDB taxonomy): domain Bacteria; phylum Bacillota; class Clostridia; order TANB77; family CAG-508; genus CAG-273. The sequence goes on from CAZUAJ010000005.1 coordinate 18,135, forward strand.
AGAGTTAGGATATGCAAGAGAAGTAAAAATGTTCAAACAAGAACCAGAAAAATGGAAAGCACATGTAGGTGATGTAAGTACAGTATTAAGGGTTTCGTTAACAGGTAGGCAACAAACACCAGACCTTTATGAAATTATGCAAGTTCTTGGAAAAGAAAGTATTGAACAAAGAATAAATAACATAATAGAAAAGTAAATTTATACTAAACATAAAAAACTACGAAAAGGAGTGAATTCTCGTGGAATATAATATAGGTGATATTGTAAGAACAAAAAAACAACATCCTTGTGGAAGTAAACTGTGGGAATTAACAAGAATAGGGGTGGATTTTAAAATGAAATGCTTAGGGTGTGGACATGTAATAGTTTTAGAACGACAAAAGGCATTGAAAATAATAACAAAAAAAGAAAATTAAAAAGGGCGGTTCATAAAGAACCGCCCTAGTTTTGAACTTAGGTTTAAGCCTTTACATGGCAACCTTCAGGCAATGCACCAATTTGTGAGAGTAAAAACTGAAGAATACGAGTGTTGGAATAAACATCTGATGTCTTCATAAAGAAGACAGTGTTGTTTTCAACGCGATTCAAATTTTGTGCTCCAATAGGGATTACTCCGGAAAATTTTTCTTCTGCTGCACGCAAAGCAGCCTTCGCATCAGAAACAGTGATAAAACTTACCCGAATGAACTCTTTCATTTTTGCCATAGGAAAACCTCCAAAATATAAAATATGCTTACATTAAAAGCATGTACAATATTATACAATATTTCAACAAAAACGTCAATTGTTAATGAACAAAACTTACATATTTATATATTTTTTAATTTCATTCCAAACATTATCAGTATAAATTTTTCTTTCACTAGAACAAGGAAGAAATGTAATATCTTTTAAAGGATTTAAACTATTTTGCAAATTAGCTACAGCATTATCAACCTTAGTAATTGCAATTTTATCAGCTTTATTTGCAATTACAATACAAGGCAAATTAGTTTTAAAAATATAATCATACATAAGTTTATCATTGATTGTTGGCTCATGCCTTATATCTATTAAAAATATAATTAAAGCAATGCTTTTACTTTTTTGCAAATATTCTTCAATAAAGGTTCCAACCTTAGCCTGTTCTTGTTTAGACATTTTACTAAAACCATAGCCAGGTAAATCAACTAAATAAAATTTATTATCCATATTATAAAAATTAATTTGTCTAGTTTTACCAGGTTCACTACTTGTTCTGGCAAGTTTTTTTCTATTAACTAAAGTATTAATAAAACTAGACTTACCAACATTAGACTTACCAACCAAAACAACTTGTGGCAAACCATCATCTGGATATTGCTTAGGACTAACCGCAGAAATTTTAAATTCTGGATTTTTAACTAACATTTTTAAAACCTACCTTCCTATATATTTTTATAATTGTATACAACAGTAGTAATATAATGTTTTTCGAAGTGAGGCTGTGGGGACCAGCGAGCTAGAAGGCGTTATAAAACTTTTTTAATGTTTATGCTCGCATGGAAAATGTATTACGCCTTCTTGCGAAGTAGGGATGGAACGAAGAAAAACATTATATTACTACTGTTGTAAGTAATTATACTATTTAATAGGTTTTAAAATTTTAGTTCCACCCATATATGGCCATAAAACTTCTGGAATTTTAACACTACCATCTTCTTGATAATTATTTTCAAGTAAAGCAATTAACATACGAGGTGGAGCAACTACTGTATTATTCAAAGTATGTGCATAATAATTTTGTTTTTCACCTTTAATTCTAATACCTAAACGTCTTGCTTGAGCATCAGTTAAATTAGAACAACTACCAACTTCAAAATATTTTTGTTGACGTGGGCTCCATGCTTCAACATCACAGCTTTTGGCTTTTAAGTCAGCTAAATCACCACTACAACATTCAAGAGTACGTACAGGTATATCCATACTTCTAAACAATTTAACTGTATATAACCATAGTTTATCATACCAATTCCAACTATCATCTGGTTCACATACAACAATCATTTCTTGTTTTTCAAATTGGTGAATACGGTAAACACCACGTTCTTCAATACCATGAGCACCTTTTTCTTTTCTAAAACATGGAGAATAAGAAGTCATAGCATAAGGTATTTTATCTTTTTGAAGAATTTGATCTTTAAATTTACCAATCATAGAATGTTCAGAAGTACCAATTAAATATAAATCTTCGCCTTCAATTTTGTACATCATAGCATCCATCTCTTCAAAACTCATAACACCAGTAACAACATTACTACGAATCATAAAAGGTGGAACACAATATGTAAAACCTTTATTAATCATAAAATCTCTAGCATAAGAAATAACAGCAGAATGAAGTCTAGCAATATCACCCATTAAATAATAAAAACCATTACCAGCAACTCTACGTGCAGCATCTAAATCAATACCATCAAATTTTTCCATAATATCTGTATGATAAGGAATCTCAAAGCTTGGCACAACTGGTTCACCATATTTTTTAATTTCAACATTCTCACTATCATCTTTTCCAATAGGAACAGAATCATGAATAATATTTGGAATTTTCATCATTTTTTCTTGAATTTGGCTAGCGTAATCTTCTTCAAGTTTTTCATTTTCTAATAATTTATTATTAATTTCTTGAACTTGAGATTTTATAGTTTCAGCTTCTTCTTTTTTGCCTTGTTTCATTAAATTACCAATTTCACTACTTAATGAATTTCTTTTACTCCTTAATTCATCACCATTTAATTTGACTTCACGGTTTTTACCATCTAATTCAAGAATTTCATCAACTAATACCAATTTATGGTCTTGAAATTTCTTTTTAATATTTTCTTTAATTACATCGGGGTTTTCCCTTAAAAATTTAATATCTATCATAATTTTACCTCTATTCATTAATATAATTTTTTTCAATGTCATCACATAACTCAAACCTATAAGCTTGACCAGTTATATTATCAGGTCTACTGGAAGGTATTTTCTCCAAAAACATTTTTTCAGGTCTTACCCATATTTGAGAATCTAGTCTATCATAAATTGCCTTATATACAACCATTCTTTCCTTGGACTCAGAGTCTAATGCAACATTTTCAACAAAATAGTAATTACCTTTAAAATGTCTATAAACTTTACCAATTTTAACATGTTCCACAAAAATACCGCCCTTCTATAATAAAATATGGAAATATTATAGCAAATTGCAATGCAAAAATCAAGAAATATGAATAAAACAAAAAATGCTGTATAAAATGATTATGTAATACTTAAGAAGGAGAAAAAAATTATGTATAATCAATATGAAAAAGAAATAAACATAAAAGAAAAAACAGAAGAAGATAAAAAAGCAGAGCTTATAACAAGTTTAATAAAAGCAAAAAAAGAATTAAACTTAGCAAATAAAAATTTTGAAACTGCCGAAAAAGGACTTGTAGACTATTACACATATCAAATTAAAGCAAATAAAAGTAAAGTTGATTATTTGTTAAATAAAGCAAGAGCGAAAGGATTATCACTAAATATGATAGAAGAAATTTATTTTAAAAAAAATCAAGTGGGGTAAGTAATATTTGTCCAATCTTTATCATACATATTATTAAGGATTGGTGATAAAAATTGAATTTCTTTAATATTTTGACTATTTTGAGTTGTATAATAGTTTTATGGATTATAGGAAAAATATTTTCTGTACCTTTAAAAGCTGTATTTAAGTTAATAATGAATTCTATATTAGGCGGGATAATTATATTTTTAATAAATATAATAGGTGGTATTTGGAATTTCCATATAGGATTAAATGTTATAACATCTGTACTTGTAGGAATTCTTGGTGTTCCAGGGGCAATATTACTTATTATACTAAAGCTTTTTATAATATAGAAAAAATGTGCCTATATTGCAATGTTAAGTTACTTTAGAATGTTCTGGTAGATGTATATCTGGCAAAATCACTTTTCTTATTTAAAATATAATTGTTTTTATAATAATAAAAAACATTAATGTTAAAAACAATTAGTTTTTACATTAATGCTTTTCGATTATTGTAAGTTAAAAATAAAATTATATTTTATTCCACAGTAACTGATTTAGCCAAATTTCTTGGTTTATCAACATCTAATCCTTTATTTTTAGCAATATAGTATGCAAGTAATTGTAAAGGAACAACTGAAAGTATAGGAGAAATTAAACTATTAGTTTTAGGAATATTTATAATATAGCTAAATGAATTATTTGCTATTTTTTGATTGGTAACAACTAAGGTTTTAGCTCCCCTAGTTATAACTTCCTGAACATTACTAATAGATTTTTCTATTAAATTTTCATCAGTTAAAATACTAATGACAGTTACACCATTTTCAATTAAAGCAATAGGACCATGCTTTAATTCACCAGAAGCATAAGCTTCAGAATGAATATATGAAATTTCTTTTAACTTTAAAGAACCTTCCATAGCAACATTATAATCAGTACCTCTACCTAAAAAGTACATATCATGTTCAGTATATACTTTTTGAGCAAAATCTTTAATAATTTCTGTATTATCTAATATTGATTCAATTTTAGTAGGCAAATCTAAAATATCAGTTTTTAAACCTTCAATATCATCATAAGTTTCTAAAATTTCAGCAAAATACATAGCTAAAATTACCATTAATACAACTTGAGAGGTATAAGCTTTAGTAGAAGCAACAGCAATTTCTGGTCCAGCGTGTGTATAAATTGTATAATCAGCTTCACGTGTAATTGAACTTCCAATTACATTTGAAACAGCAATGGTTTTAGCACCGTTAGATTTTGCAAGCTTTAAAGCTGCAATAGTATCAGCTGTTTCACCAGATTGACTAATATAAATACAAAGTGTTTTTTTATCAATAATAGGATTGCGATAACGAAACTCTGAAGCAATATCAACTTCAGTTGGAATTTTACAAAGTTTTTCAATTGCATTTTTGCCAACTAAACCAGCATGCATAGCTGTACCGCAAGCAACAATATATATTTTATTTATACTTTTCAAATATTCTTTTGAAATATCAATATCATCAAAACTACATTTTTCACCAAGCTTAAACCTTGAACCAATAGTTTCACGAACTGCAGTTGGTTGCTCAAAAATTTCCTTTAACATATAATCTTCATAACCATTTTTTTCAGTTGCGGTTGCATCCCATTCAATGTTTTTAATAGTTTTACTATGTGGCGTCAAACTATTATCATAAAAGTCAATATGATTAGAGTAAATAACAGCATATTCTTGATCATCTAATAAATAAAATTCTTTTGTATGGCAAAGAATTGCAGGAATATCTGATGCAATAAAATTTTCACCATTTCCCTTACCTATAACTAACGGACTATCTTTTCTAACTACAATAACTTTATCCGGATATAAGTTAGAAATAATTTCTAAAGCATAACTACCTTTCAAATTATCAACAGCAGATTTAACAGCTCTTAAAAACTTGTCATTATCATTTATACCATTCTGAAAATAATAATGAATTAAATTAGGAATAACTTCTGTATCTGTTTGAGATGCAAAAGTATAACCTTTAGAAGTCAAAAATTCTCTTAATTCATGATAATTTTCAATAATACCATTATGTACAACAGCAAATTGACCACTATTATCTAAATGGGGATGGGAGTTTTCTTTTGCTGGTTTTCCATGAGTTGCCCATCTTGTATGAGCAATACCGATGGTTGAATTTAAACTATTTATATTATCAATTGAATTTAAATTTGCAACTCTACCTTTATCCTTAATAATCTCAATTTTGTTATTTTCAATAACTGCAATACCTGCTGAATCATAACCCCTGTATTCTAAACATAATAAGCCATTTATTAAAATAGGAGTGGCTTTTTTTGCTCCTATGTATCCTACGATACCACACATAAAAATATACCTCCTTAAAATTAAAGCAAGGCATACAAATTAAGCGTACTTATATTAGATTTGTTATTATATCACTATAATTTTTTGCTAATATTTAATGACAGTAACGCATGCCATAGAACCATCCGCCGAATATTTCGATAAGCTCTAACCTCGTCAACAGATATAAATAACTGTCCTGGCGCTAAAATAAGCAATTTTCAAAAATTGATTTTTTAATTTGTATCCCTAATGCTAATATATTACTATAAAATAAAAAATGTGTCAAATATAAGTTAGATAAAGGTATAATTAAAATTGTTTGGCTTAGAGTATGTGGATGTTCACTTTGAAAATAAAAATGTACTTTCCCCCTGCGCGGACTTAAAGCAACTTTGCCAAACAATTTAACAAAATTATTATCTTGTAGCAAATATAGTTGGAAATCTATAAAAAAGCTGTACTTTTTAGTAGTTTTATGGTATAATAGTAATGTAGGGGAATAAAAAAAGTCCGAAATGGAGGATAAAAAATGTTTAATAAAGAAAATTTTGAATTTAATATAGAAAATATAAAAAATGATTTAGCAATTGAAGGAATGGATATTACAGAAAATGATGTTAATATGTATAGAATGTTAGCAGAAAATGAAGTAGCAATGCCAGAATTAATTAATATGATTAAACAACAAATTTAAAAACACAAAAAGAGGTTGTCAATAAAAACAATATTTTGACAACTTTTATTTATATGTAATAAGGTGATAAAATGAAAAGTGTGTATGAAGATGGAGTTTCAAAATACTGTTATAAAAATAGTAATGTATTAATAAACAAATTAGATATTAAAGATTATAAAGAATTATCTAAATATGAAGCGAAAATAACAGCAGCAAAGTCTTTAGGATTAAGAATAAAAGGAATTACAGGGGATTTTGATAAAAAACATTATATTTCAATTCACAAATATTTATTTGAAGATATATATTCTTTTGCAGGAAAATTCAGAGAAGAGAATATAAGTAAAGGTGAATTTAGATTTGCAAGCTTTGAATATATAGAACCTGAATTAGATAAACTTTTAGAGCAATTAAAAACAGAAAAAATATTAGAAGGGCTTAACAAAAGTGATTTATCAAAAAAAATAGCATATTATTTATCTGAATTAAATGTGTTGCATCCATTTAGAGAAGGAAATGGAAGAACTAACAGAGAATTTATTAGACAAATAGCTTTAAAAAATGGATATGTTTTAAACCTAAAAAACGTACTACCAAAAGAAATTTTAAATGCAAGTATAAAATCAGTTATAGATGTAACAGACCTAGAAAATGTTATATACAAAATGTTAGAAAACAATATTTAGTAAAATTAAAAATCAAGCTACTACATTTTTTGTAGTAGCTTGATTTTTTTTGAAAAAAATAAAAAAATTTTTAAAAAACACTTGATATTTTTAATATCTTATATTAAAATCTAATTGAAGTGGAGAAAAGTGGTAGAAAGTGGAATAAAATGTTAGTGAGGTGAAAAAAGTGTTAATTGGTGAATATGAACATTCTTTAGATGTAAAAGGCAGACTAATATTGCCTTCAAAAATTAGAGAAGATATGGGTGAAAAGTTCATAATAACCAAAGGCCTAGATAAATGTTTATTTGGGTTCTCACAAACAGAATGGGCAAACTTTGAAGAAAAATTAAAAACACTTCCACTTACAAACAAAAATGCTAGAGACTTCGTAAGATTTTTCTTGTCTGGAGCAATAGAATGTGAAATAGACAAACAAGGAAGATTTTTAATTAGTAGTAATTTACGAGAATATGCAAGCTTAGAAAAAGACACAGTAATTATTGGAGTAGGTACTAGAATTGAAATTTGGGACAAAGAAAAATGGAAAGCTTATAATAGTGACGAAAATATTTCAGCAGATGAAATTGCCGAAAACATGACAATGCTTGGTATATAACTTGCAAAAGTCTATATAAATACCAAAGAAAAAATACAAAAATACAAAAGATAAATAATTTTACAAAAGATAAATTATACTAAAGACAAAATTTTACAAAAGAAAAATAACAACATACAAAAGAAAAAACTTACAAAAGATAACCATACAAAAGAAAAAGGAATGTAATCTTACTAAAGATTTTAATTTCAAAAGAAAACATTAAAATACCAAAGTGAAAATATAAATTCACTAAAGATATAAAAATCAAACAAAAGAAAGTTAAAGTTATGCAAAATACAGAAGAAAAAATATTGAAATAAAAGCACATAATAGTTGGTATAAGTGTACCAACTTATTGTGCTATTATAAAGAAAAATATGACATTGAAAGGATTTACCAAACTAAATGGAATTTAAGCATGAACCTGTTTTATTAAATGAATGTATAAATGCACTTGAAATAAAAGAAAATGGCATTTATGTAGATGGTACTTTAGGTGGAGCAGGTCATAGTGAAGAAATATTAAAAAAACTATCTGAAAAAGGTAAATTAATTGGAATAGATAGAGATAAAGAAGCATTAAAAGCTGCTTCAAACAGATTAAAAAAATATATAAATGTAACTTATGTTCATGGCAACCATGACAATATAATTCAAATTTTACATGAACTTAATATAGAAAAAGTAGATGGAATTTTGTTAGATTTAGGAGTTTCGTCCTATCAATTAGATGAAAGAGCTAGAGGCTTTAGCTACATGGGAGATAGTTTTCTAGATATGAGAATGGACACATCAAGTGGAATAACAGCAAAAGATGTAGTAAACAGCTATTCAGAAGAAAAATTGGCTAATATTATATGGGAATATGGAGAAGAAAGGTTTAGCAAACAAATAGCAAGAAATATTTGCAAAATACGTAAAAATAAGCCAATTGAAACAACTAAGGAATTAGCTAATATAATAGAAAGCTCTATACCAAAGGCAATGCAAAAAGATGGACATCCAGCAAAAAGAACATTTCAAGCTATTAGAATTGAGGTAAACAACGAAATTGCACCATTATATGAAACTATTAAAAATAGTGTTTACTGCCTAAAACAAGGTGGAAGACTTGTAGTAATAACATTTCATTCATTAGAAGATAGAGCAGTAAAAAAAGCTATGATAGATTTACAAGGAAAATGTACTTGCTCAAGTGAATTGCCATACTGTGTATGTAACTATGAAAGTTGGGGAAAAATTATAAATAAAAAGCCAATTATTGCAACAGAAGAAGAACAAAAAAGAAATTCTAGGTCAAAAAGTGCAAAAGTTAGAATTTTTGAAAGATTAGAAAAAAATACATAAGAAATTTTAAATATCAAAAGAAAAGAGGTGAGAACTTATGGCATATAGTGGTATGGGATATCAATATGAAACTAGCCCAAGAAAATTAAAACCAGAAAAATTACCAAACAAAAAACAAACTACAAAAAATAAAAATGCAAAATCAAAACAAAAAAATGTAAAATCAAAAACAAAAATTATTGCATATATAGCTGTGGGTTTTGCTATACTATTTGCTATGAGTTATCGTAATTCTCTTATAACAGCAAGTTTTAATCAAAAAGAAGACTTAAAAAAACAATTAAGTACATTAAAAAAAGAAAATGCACAAACTGAAATTAATATTCAAACAAGTCTAAATTTAACGAATATAGAAAAATCAGCATCTAAAATGCTTGGAATGAAAAAGTTAGATGATTCACAAAAAGTGTATGTAAATTTACCAAAAAAAGATTATGTTGAAATAGCTAGCGAACAAGTTGTGGTTACAGAAAATCAAACATGGTTTGAAAAAATATTAAAAAGTATAACTGATTTAGTTAAATAAAAACTATTTATCTCCTATAAAGGGTGTCTTTACTTAAGGCACCCTTTAGCTTTTGTGTTTCATGGTATTTTTTTATTTTAATTGAATAAAAATAAAAAGAAATATAATAGTAAAATAGGAGAAAAAACTATGAAAAATAAAAAGAAAAATTTGAGATCAAATATAGATAAAAAGAAGTTAATAAAATGGAAAAAAAGAAAAAAAGAAGAAAATCTTAATATAAAAAAAGAGCAAAAACAAGCCCAAAAGGATATAAAAAGAAAATTTAGAAAAGAAATAAAAAATAAAAAAGTAAAACCTGAAGAAAAAATTAGTAACATGAGCAGAAGGAAAAGAATGAAAAATGAAATTATTGTTTTGTGGCTGATTTTAATTTCTCTTATATGTAGAATTGGTTGGATACAATTTGGAATGGGAGCAGAATTACAATCTAAGGCTTATATACAACAAACATCAGATAGAACCATAAACCCTAGAAGGGGAACAATATACGATTCTACAGGTACAATTTTAGCAGTAAGTAGTACAGTTGAAACAGTTACAGTAAATCCAGTTAATATTGCAAAAGAAGATAAAGAAAAAGTTGCTCAAGCATTAAGTAGAATATTTGAATTAGATTATGAAAAAGTATATAAAAAAGTAAGTAAAAAAAGTTCTATTGAAACTATTATAAAAAAGGTAGAAAAAGAAAAAGCTAATGAACTAAGAATATGGCTACAAGAAAATAATATTACAAAAGGTGTAAATATAGACGAAGACACAAAAAGATATTATCCGTATAACAATTTAGCATCACAAATTATAGGTTTTTCTGGAAGTGACAATCAAGGGCTAGACGGACTTGAAGCGTTGTATGATGATGAATTAAAAGGAACACAAGGTAAAATTGAAAAAATGACAGATGCAACAGGTGGAGAAATACAAAATGCAAGTGAAAATTATGTAGATGCAATTGATGGAAATGATTTGGTACTAACAATTGATGCTACAATACAAGGAATAGCAGAAAAATACTTAAAAGAAGCATGCATAGAAAATAAATGCACCGATGGTGGAAATATTGTTGTGATGAATCCGAAAACAGGTGATATATTGGCAATAGCGGGTTACCCTAATTACAATTTAAATGAACCATTTGAACCAAGTACTGATGAATTAAAAGAGCAGTGGCCAAATATGTCACAAACAGATAAAAACAAGTCAATGCTTGCATTATGGAGAAATAAGGCAGTAACAGATACTTATGAGCCAGGTTCAGTATTTAAGTTAATTACAACTTCAGCTGCATTACAGGAAGGAATAACTACACCAGATAAACAAGGAGAATTTTGTTGTACAGGTGGAATAGAAATTGCAGGTGTTAGAATTAAATGTTGGAGATATTACAGACCACATGGTTCTGAATCACTAAGAGATGCACTAATGAATTCTTGCAATCCTGTATTTATAGGGCTAGGTCAAAAATTAGGAGTACATACATATTATAAGTACTTAGAGAAATTTGGACTATTAAAAGCAACTGGCATTGATTTGCCTGGCGAGGCTACAAGTATATTTTTAAAAGAAGAAAAAGTTGGACCAGTAGAATTGGCTACAATAGCATTTGGGCAAAGATTTGAAATTACACCAATACAACTTGCAACAGCAGTAAGTACAATAGCAAATGGTGGAGTAAAAGTAAATCCACGTGTAGTTAAACAAATTATAAATAGTGAAACAGGTGAAGTTACAGACATTCCAGTAAAAACAGGTGAACAAGTAATATCAAAAGAACATGCCAACGAAGTATTAAATATGATGGAATCAGTAGTAGCATTAGGAACAGGAAAAAGAGCACAGGTAGTTGGTTACAGAGTTGGTGGAAAAACAGGAACATCAGAAGATGGAGTTAATACAAATAAATATGTTGCATCATTTTGCGGTGTAGCACCAATATCTGATCCAGAGGTGGTAGCATTAGTAACTTTGTATAATCCAACAGGAGAAGCAGGGCACCAAGGAGGTGCGTGGGTTGTTTTAACAACACACACAGGAAAAGATGAATACAGTTGCTTTGCAACTGCATAAGTTATGTATAACTCATCTTCAACTCGAACAGCTAACTTAAATCGTTAATAAAATAAATTATAAAATAATCAAATGCTAATACGAATATGAACACGAATATAAATAGAAATTATGGAACATATCGTGGTGGAGAAAAAAATAAATGGGTTGCTTTATTATTATGTATTTTCTTAGGATATTTGGGGGCACATAAATTTTATGAAGGAAAGATTTTATTAGGAATTGTATATTTATGTACATTCGGGTTGTTCGGAATAGGCTGGGTAATCGATTGTATTTCTTTACTTTTTAAACCAAATCCATATTATGTATAACAATAAATAATAGAAAAATACTTTGAATAGCTAGAAATTAGTTGGAACTAATTTCTAGCTATTTTTTTATTTAATAGGAAAAATCGCAGATTTTGACTATATTACAAGGTTAAGTTACATTGGGCAGTGCATATTTGCGAAGCAAAATGCACATGATTTCGGACTTTTTGTATGTATCAATACCATTTTACTAGTAGAGGGAGTAAATTTTAGCATAAAGTTTTTGAAAAGATAATAAAATTAAACATAAACCCTATAAAGGAGAATGGAGTTTGAAAAATCAAGATAAGATAATTAAATTTTTAAATGAAAACGAAAATCCATATATATTAAAAGTGCAAGATATGGTTATAGAAATTGAATATTTAGATGTAAAAAAAACTTTCAATGAATGCATGATAAACATTTTAAGACAAAGATTAAATAGGTAATACAAAATTATTTCATAATTTTGCATACTGAAACTGTAACAGCTAATGCATCATGAATTTGTAAAGCCTGTCGGCTAACAACTTCAAGAAAATAAATTTTAACAGTTTCAGCAAAAATGGGCTGACATTTTTTATTGAGCACGTTACAATAAAACAAATGAAAATCTTAGAGTGAGGAGGTAACAATATTAGTGGCAAGAAAATCTAAATATTCTTCTAATGAAAATATTGCAGGTAAAAAGTTATGGTCTGTTGCATTATATATAAGACTTTCACAAGAAGACAGCGATAATGGAATAGACAAGCAAGAAAGTAATAGTGTAACAAGCCAAAAAACAATATTAAATGAATATATTGAAGAATATGATGATTTAATAGTTTATGATACTTATATAGATGATGGATTTACAGGAACAGATTTTAATAGACCTTCATTTCAAAGATTATTAGAAGATATGAGAAATGGAAAGATTAATTGTGTTATTGTAAAAGATTTATCAAGACTTGGAAGAAACTATATAGAAGTTGGAAATTATATAGAGCAAGTATTTCCAGTGTTTAATATAAGATTTATTGCCATTAATGATGGTGTAGATAGTTTTAAAAATCCAGCAAGCACAAATACAATTTTAGTACCATTTAAAAATTTAATAAATGATGAATATGCAAGAGATACATCTATAAAAATAAAATCATCTTTAGAGAGTAAAAAGAAAAAGGGCGAATTTATTGGAGCATTTCCAGCTTATGGATATATAAAAGATCCGAAAAACAAAAATAAATTAATTATAGATGAAGTTGCTGCAGAAATAGTAAGAAAAATATATAATTGGTATGTAAATGAAGGATTAGGAAAAGTATCAATATGCCATAGATTAAATGATATGGGAATTATAAATCCTACAGGACATAAAAAAATTGAACTGGGACAGAATTATAATAATTATGCTACCAAAGATGATAAATATACTTGGACCCCTTCTACAATACGAAATATATTAAATAATGAAGTATATTTAGGACACACAGTTCAAGGGAAAAGAAGAGTAAAAAGCTATAAATTGCATAAGGTAGAAGCGGTACCAAAAGAAGAATGGGTCAGAGTAGAAAATACTCATGAACCGATAATAGATAAAGAAACTTTTGAAAAAGCACAAAATCTAAATAAAAAAGATATGAAGGTATCTCAAAAAACAGGTGAACTATCTATATGGGCAGGAGTTCTAAAATGTAAAGATTGTGGTAGAGCAATGAACAAAAAAAGTAGTACAAACAAAAGTGGGAATACCTATGAATACTATATTTGTAGTACATATAGAAAAAAGTCAAATAACTTATGTACTAAACATACTATAAAAGCTGAGAAACTAGAAAAAGCAGTAATACAAGCTATAAACTTACATATTGATTTATTAATTGATACAGAAGAAATAATAAAACAAATAAATGAAAGTGGTTTGCAGAATATTAAAAATGAGAAAATTGATAATATGATAATAGCAAAACAAAATGATATATCTAAAATATCTAATTTTAAAAGAACTTTATATGAAGACTGGAAAAATGAAGATATAACAAGAGAAGAATACCTAGAATATAAGCATAAGTACGAAAATGATATAGAAAGATTAAAATTAAATATCGAAAGATTACAAAATGAAAAGAAAAAGTATGAAAATCAAAAAATAAGTTCAAGTGAATGGATAGAAAAATTTAAGGAGCAAAAAGAAATAAAAAAATTATCAAGAGATATAATAATTGAATTAATAGAATGTATATATGTACATGAAAACAATAAAATAACAATAAAATTTAAGTTTGAAGATGAATTTAAGCAACTCTCAAAATCTATTGATTTTGCAAGAGTTGGCTATATGCAAGGCTAAAAGGTGCTTAGAATACATAGAAAACAATAAGAAAGTATAAAAATAAGAATAGTTAGAAAGTTAATTAAAATTATTGAAAAATTGTTTTAAATATGATATAAATACACAAGTTGTATAATTAATTAAAATAATCAATAAAATTTATTTTCAAATTTTTAAAATTTAACTTAAAAATTATTTCTTAAATTGCTCTAATTTACAATAAAATTAATCCATACTAATATTGAAAAAAATCCTATATTATGATATTAAATATATGGGTGAAATTTATGAAGAAAAATGCAAACAAATCAAAACAAATTTTAACAATTTTATTATATATTATAATAATTGCTGTTGGAGTATATTTTAACGTTGGTGAAGAAGAACCAGTAAACAATTTTGTAAAAAACAACGAAGTTTCTTATGATATATTAAATATTCCAGAATATAGTGGAGAAATATGTATTGAAATAAACAATAATATGCCTGAATTTACTACAGAAGATATGAATATAAAAGAAGATTATTATTCTAATCTAGAAAATGGAAAAGTGCGGAATGGCAATGATAAAAACTAGTTGGGAGAAAGCAAACGAAGATGAAGAAAAAAACGATTATTCATCAATCAATCCTTCTGGATTTATACAAAGAAAATATGATTCAAATGTTGTTACAGGACAATATTTATACCATAGATGTCATTTAATTGGATGGTATATTGGTGGTATAGATGTTGATGAAAGAAATTTGATGACTGGTACACGAGATTTTAACGTAGAAGGAATGAAAAAATTTGAAGATAAAGTATATAATTATTTAAAGGCAAATCAAACTAACCATGTATTATATAGAGCTACCCCATATTTTGAAGGTAATAATGAATTAGCTAGTGGTGTAAATATAGAAGCATATTCTATAGAAGATGATGGAAAATTACACTTTAATGTATATGTGTATAATGTACAAGAAGGAATTATTATTGATTATGCAACTGGAGAAAGTAAATTAGCAGAATAGGAGGAAAAATATTGGACTTAAATCTATTTGATAGAAAGAATGATAACAGTAATAATAATTTTATAAAGGATTTTATTGAAGAATTAAAAAATGCACTAGAAAATACAATGAATAAACGACAAAACAAAAATGAAGAAAATAATATTATGGAAGAATATGATAGATACGAAAGAAGAAAAGTTTTTTTAGATAATAAAAGTTGGAATGGAAATAGCTTCGCTTGGGTAATGGATGAAGGATCAGTTTGTATATCGGAACATGGTGAGGGTGGCCCATATGCAATATCTGATATAGATTTACCTAAAAATGCAAAAATTGGAGAAGTATATGAAAAAATTGATGGTAAGTATACTTATAATTATGATATAACTGCTAAATTAAAAGAAATAAAGTAATTAATTACATGTATGAATTAAAGTGTGGTTTTAAAAATTTGAAATATATAAAATATTTTCAAATTGATAGATTTTTAAAAGAAAAAATGATATAATAATAACATAAATTTATTATGGAGGTAATAGATATGTCTATTGAAAAACAAAAACTATATAATGAAATTGAAACATTACCGGAAGAACTTACAAAACAAGTTGTTAATTTTATTGAATATTTAAAATTATCATATATAGATACAGAAGCTCCAGAGAGTGTAATGATAAAAAGTAAACAAGACTTAAAAGAAAAGTTGCAAAAGGGAATAGATGATATAAAAGCAAATAGAGTATATTCGTCAGAAGAAATATTTGCTATAATAGATAATATATAAAAGAATGAGGTAGATATTATGAAAAAAATAGTAGACGAAAAAAATTCAAAAGCATTAGTATTAAGAATAGGTCATGCTTTTATGGATTGGGAAAAATATTTAAAAGATAGATAGTTTTTAGCTATCTATTTTTTTGTGTTGTCAAAATCACTCAAGGAGGTGTGGTAGCAGCACCAGTTGGAGGGCAAGTGTTATCTGAAATTTTACCTTATTTAGAATTAACAAAAGATAATGAAAAAGAAGAAGATATAAAAAAACAGGTTGAAGTACCAAATGTTGAAGGACTAAGCGTTAAAGAAGCCACTAAATTACTTAAAGAAAATAATTTAGACATACAAATAGAAAGTGATATAGAAAACTTAGATAAAGAAAATACTTTTGTTAAAGAACAAGTACCAAAAAAGGGAATTAAAGTATATGAAGACACAAAGGTTATTATAAAAATTTGAAAAAAAGCTATACAAAAAAAATATTTAATTATATAATGTAAGCGTATAAATGGAAAGGTAGGGATAATATGGATTTAAAAAACATATTATCAGGTTTAGAAGGCTTAAAAGCTAAAGGAAACCTTGATATAGACATAAAAGAAATTAAAAATAGTTCTAGTCAAGTACAAAAAGGAGATATGTTTGTTGCTATAGATGGCTTTGACACAGATGGTCATCAGTATATAGTTGATGCAATAGAAAAAGGCGCGAAAGTTATTATGGCACAAGCAGATAAGCTAACTAAAGAAATGTTAAAAAAATTGCCAGATGATGTTACATTAATTTTAGCACCAGATACAAGACACGCAATTTCAATTTGTGCATGCAATTTTTACAGAAATCCATCAAAAAAACTAAAATTAATTGGTGTAACAGGTACAAAAGGAAAAACAACAACAACCTTTATGATTAAATCTGTATTAGAAAAACAAGGACTAAAAGTTGGACTAATAGGAACTATTTGTACTTATATTGGAGATAAAAATTTGGGGGATAATGATAGAACAACCCCTGAAAGCATAGAATTACAACAACTTTTAAGCAAAATGGTTGAAGAAAAATGTGATGTAGTGGTTATGGAAGTTTCTTCTCAAAGCTTAAAATTAGGTAGAGTAGATGGATGTGAATTTGAAATAGGAGTATTTACTAATTTTTCAAAAGACCATATTAGTCCTAAAGAACACACTAATATGGAAGACTATTATGAATCAAAAGTTAAATTATTTAAAATGTGTAAATATGGTTTTATAAATTCAGACGATATATATGCAAATAAATTACCAAAATTGGTGCCAAATTGTAGCTTCAAAACTTATGGAATTGACAATCCTTCTGAGTTATTAGCAAAAGATATTACAGTAACAAACTCAAGTGTTGATTTTAAAGTTAAATTAGAAAATAAAAACCAAAGAATAAAAACTGGAATTCCAGGAAGATTTAGTGTATATAATTCTTTGGCAGCAATTAGTGTTGCATCAAAATTTAATTGCAGTACAGAAAATATACAAGAAGCACTATTAAGTGTACGCGTACCTGGAAGAAGTGAATTGGTAGATAATAATAAAGACCTAACTATAATGATTGATTATGCTCATACACCAGAAAGCCTAAACAATATACTAACCACTGTTAGAGAATATACGCAAGGAAAAGTAATATGTGTATTCGGATGTGGCGGAAACAGGGACACAGGAAAAAGACCTATAATGGGCGAAATATCAGGGGTTCTTGCAGATTATACAATAATAACATCAGATAATCCAAGAACAGAAAATGCTAATGAAATAGTTAAACAAATTGAAAGTGGCATAAAAAAAACAAAAGGAAGTTATGAGTGTATAGTAACCAGAAAACAAGCAATAAAAAAAGGAATTGAAATGTTACACAAAAAAGATATTCTGGTTATTGCAGGAAAAGGGCATGAGCTAACACAAGAAATTAATGGACAAAAATATCCATTTAATGAACGTAAAATTGTTTGTGAAATTATAGATGAATTAAAATAATACTAAAGCAATATTACAAAAATGTGAATTGATATAATGACCAAGGAGGAAACAATGGAATTTCAAACAAAAATAATATTATTATCACTAGTATTGAGCTTTATTATAGCTTTGATAGTCATTCCAATTTTAAAAAAATTAAAAGTAGGGCAATTAGAAAGAAAAGAAGGACCACAATCACATTTGAAAAAGCAGGGAACGCCTACAATGGGTGGAATTATAATGGTGCTTACACTATTGATAAGTGGTATATATATATGTTTTAACTATTTTAGTATTGACGGAATAGAAGAACAAAAAATTGCAACACAACTAATTCCATTAATAATTTCAACATTAGGATTTGGAATAATAGGATTAATTGATGATTTAAAAAAGTTGATTGGAAAAAATACAGATGGATTAAAACCAGCATATAAAATGTTAGGACTACTAATAGTAGCTGTTGGATTTAGCCTATATTTAACACAAAAAATTGGAACACAAACATATATACCAATATTAAAAACAGCTATTAATTTACCAATATGGGTATATGTTCCATTTGCTGTAGTTGTAATGCTAGCAACAACAAATGCCGTAAATTTAACAGATGGAATAGATGGACTTTCAACAAGTGTTACAACAATAATTATTACGTGTTTAACTGTAATAGGAATTATATTCGGAGTAAAAGAAATAACAGTTTTTGGAGCTATTTTAATAGGAGCATGCTTAGGATTTTTAATATTTAACTTACATCCAGCAAAAGTATTTATGGGAGATACAGGTTCACTTTTACTTGGCGGAGCAATTGCAAGTATGGCACTTTACTTAAAAATGCCATTATTATTAATTATAATTGCATTAGTACCAGTATTAGAAACACTTTCTGTAATTATACAAGTTAAACACTTTAAAAAAACTGGGGAAAGAATATTTAAAATGACTCCAATACACCATCATTTTGAATTATCAGGCTGGAATGAAAATAAAATAGTTTCAATTTTTAGTGTAATAACACTTGCATGTTGTATTTTAGGGCTTTTAGCTATTTAAGTAATTGTATAACATTATTGAAAATTATATTTTAATATTGCTATAAATAATTAAATTTAGAAAGGAAAACAAAATGCAAAAAACAAATCAAAAGCTTAAAAATTTTAAAAAACAGCCATTTGATTTTATTCTGTGTGCAATAATATTCATACTATTAGCATTAGGGATAGTAATGGTTCTTTCTGCTTCAGCTCCATCAGCATTATCTGAAACAGGAAAAAGCTATTCCTATGCAGGAAAACAACTTCTTTCAGCTGTTGTGGGAATAATAATTATGTTTGTCTTATCAAAGTTTGACTATAGAATATATAAAAAAATTTATTGGCCAGTTTACTTTGCTTCATGGCTAATACTTTGGCTAGTAGTAATACCAGGAATTGGTCTTGAAGCAAATGGCGCGAGAAGATGGATTACAATTCCTGTCATACGTCAATTTCAGCCATCAGAGCTTACTAAAATAGGGCTAATTATATTTTATGCAGGTTATTTAACAGACCATAAAAATGAATTAAAAGATTTTAAAAAAGGTTTTTTGCTACCATTTTTTTATTTATCATTTCCAGTTGGAACATTATTTTTTGTACAAAATCATTTAAGTGCATCATTAATTATAGCAGCAGTTGCATGTATAATGATGTTAGTTGCTGGAGCAAGAATGTTATATTTTATAATTGCAGGAGCAATTGGTGGTGGAGGAATGATTTCATACATAGTATATAAAATAACCTCAGGAGCAAGTGGAGATAGCTTTCGTTTAGGAAGAATAGTGTCATTTCTAGATCCTTGGCAAGACCCAACAGGAACAGGGTGGCAAGTAGTACAAAGTTTATATGCAATAGGTTCGGGCGGACTATTTGGAGTGGGCTTAGGCGAAAGCAAACAAAAATATTTGTGGATTTCAGAACCGCAAAATGACTTTATATTTGCAGTTATAGCAGAAGAACTTGGATTCATTGGATGCTTAATAATAATGATTTTATTTGGTATTTTAATATGGAGAGGAATATTAATTGCAATAAAGGCACCAGATTCTTTTGGAAGTTTACTTGCAGTAGGAATAATAAGTTTAGTTTCAGTTCAAGTTATATTAAATATAGCGGTTGTAACATCATCAATGCCAAATACAGGGATACCATTACCATTTTTTAGTTATGGTGGAACTGCTTTAGTTATTTTATTAGCTAGTATGCGGTATTTTGTTAAATATATCACGAGCCGGCTCTAAAGTATAAAAGTAGATATTTGTATTTAAAGTAATGTTATATAATGTTTTTTTTCGTTCCATCCATACTTTACAAGAAGGCGTAATACGATTTTGGTGTAAACGCAAATATAAAGAATATTTTATAACGCCTTCTAGCTCGCTGGTTCCCACAGTCTCACTGCAAAAAACATTATATAACATTTACTAATAAATACATAGTATTACAAATATAAAATTGGAGGAAAATAAAATGCGAGTTATAATTGCAGCAGCTGGTACTGGTGGACACATAAACCCAGGAATAGCAATAGCAAATAAAATAAAAGAAAAAGAGCCAGATTCAGAAATAATATTTATAGGAACTGATAGAGGTTTAGAAAATGACTTAGTACCTAGAGCAGGGTATAAATTAAAACACATAAATGCTTATGGTTTTGACCGTACCATTTCTGTAGATAATATAAAAAAAATGTATCAAACATTTCATTCTGTAAAAGAAGCAAAAAAAATAATACAAGAGTTTAAACCAGACATTGTATTAGGAACAGGTGGATACATTTGTGTACCAGTTGGAATGGCAGCAAAAAGCAAAAAAGTACCAGTTGTATTGCATGAAAGTAATGCATTTCCGGGGGTAGCAGTAAAAATGTTATCTAGCAAAGTAAACAAAGTATTAGTTGGCTTTGAAGATGCAAAAGCAAGACTACCAAAAGCAAAAAATGTAGTAGTTACTGGAACACCAACAAAAGTAAAAAAAGTAGAAATAGCAAATACAAGAAAGCAAGAATTATTAAAAGAAAATAAATTAAACAATTATAAACCAATAGTACTATTTTTTGGTGGAAGCCAAGGAGCAAAAAGCATAAATAGTAGTTTACTAGAAATAATATCAAAAAAGCAAAATCAAAATTATCAAATTTTATGGGCAGCAGGACCAGCACAATACGAACAAATAAAAACAGAGCTAAAAGAAAAATATCAAATGGAAATAGACAATATTGAAAATGTAAGCATTGTGCCATATATATACAACATGGAAGAAATAATGAATATTACAGATTTAGTAGTATCAAGAAGTGGTGCAATGACTATAACAGAAATAGCAAATGTGGGAGTACCAGCAATATTTATACCATTTCCATTTGCAACAGAAAATCATCAAGAATATAATGCAAAAGTATTACAAAAAGTTGGAGCTGCTAAAATAATATTAGATAAAAACTTGACAGCAGAAGAATTAAATAGTACAATTACAAATTTAGTAAGCAATAGACAACAATTGCAACAAATGAGCAAAAACGCAAATACAGTTGCAATAAAAGACGTAGAAGAAAAAATTTATAATGAAATAAAAAAATTATGATTTTTGGACGAATAAATATAAAACGTCCAAAAATTATAATTTTGAAGGAGAAAGTAAATGGCAGATAAACTAATTATTGTGGAATCACCTGCAAAAGCAAATACAATTAAAAAATTTTTAGGTGGAAATACCAAAGTTATGGCATCAATGGGACATATAAGAGATTTACCAAAATCAAAAATGGCTGTAGATATTGAACATGACTTTGATCCAGAATATATAAACATTCGCGGAAAAGGTGATTTAATTAAAAGTTTAAAAAAAGAAGCCAAAAATGCAAAAAAAGTATATTTAGCATCTGACCCTGACCGTGAAGGAGAAGCTATTGCATGGCATTTAGCACATATTTTAGAAATATCAGAAAATAGTGAATGTAGAGTTACTTTTAATGAAATTACAAAAGAAACAGTGAATGAAAGTATAAAAAAACCAAGAAAAATAAACATGGATTTAGTTGATGCACAACAAGCTAGAAGAGTATTAGATAGAATTGTAGGTTATAAAATTAGTCCTGTTTTATGGAAAAAGGTGAAAAGGGGACTATCAGCAGGAAGAGTACAATCTGTTGCTGTAAAGTTAATTGTTGATAGAGAAGAAGAAATAGAAAAATTTATACCTGAAGAATATTGGAATATTTATGTTACTTTAGTAGAACCAAAATCAAAGAAAAGTTTTCAAGCAATTTTTTATGGCAAAAATGGTAAAAAATTAGAAATTCATAATGAAGAACAAGCAAATGAAATATTAAAAAATATTGAAGAAGGTAAATATATTGTAAAAGATGTAAAAAAGGGAGAAAAGAAAAGAACCCCAGCACCACCTTTTACTACAAGTACAATGCAACAAGAAGCTTCTAGAAAATTAGGCTTTACATTAAAAAAGACTATGTCTGTTGCACAAGGACTATATGAAGGTGTGCATGTTGGTAACAAAGGCACAGTTGGTTTGATTACATATATGAGAACTGACTCAACTAGAATTTCAGATGAAGCAAGGGCAATGGCAAAAGAAACTATAACACAAAATTATGGTGCAAACTATTATGAAAATAGATTCTATAAAACAAAGCAAAATGCACAAGATGCACATGAAGCAATAAGACCAACTTACATAGATTTAGACCCAGAAAAAATAAAAGAATATTTAACTACAGACCAATACAAATTATATCGTTTAATATATAATAGGTTTCTTGCAAGCCAAATGGCAAATGCTATATATGATACAGTTAGTGCAAATATAGATGTGAATGATTATAATTTTAAGGCAAGTGGACAAACACTAAAGTTTAAAGGATTTATGACTTTATATGTAGAAACTATAGAAGGAGAAAAAGAAGAAAAAGAAAATTCTATTCCAGAATTAACAATTGACCAAGAAGTTAAAAAGAAAAAATTAGAACCAAAGCAAAGCTTTACACAACCACCTGCAAGATATACAGAAGCAAGTTTAGTAAAAGCTTTAGAAGAAAAAGGAATAGGAAGGCCTAGTACTTATTCTCCAACAATTACAACAATATTAGAAAGAAGATATACTCAAAAAGAGCAAAAACAATTAATACCAACAGAACTAGGCAAAATAGTAAATAAATTATTAGTAGAAAATTTTCCAGAAATAATAAATGTAGAGTTTACCGCAAAAATAGAAGAAGAATTTGATAATGTTGCAGAAGGTAAGGAACAATGGAAACAAGTTATACGTGAGTTTTACGGTCCATTTAAAATAACATTAGATAAAGTTGAAAAAGAACTAGAACATGTAGAATTAATTGAAGAAGTATCGGATGTACCATGTGAAAAGTGTGGAAGAATGATGGTGTATAAATATGGTAGATATGGTAAATTCTTAGCATGTCCACGGTTACCCAGAATGTAAAAACGCAAAACCAATTATAGAAACAATTAATGTACCATGTCCAGTATGCGGTGGAAAAGTACAAATCAAAAAAACAAAAAAAGGAAAAAAATTCTATGTATGTGAAAACAGTCCAGATAAGTGTGCATACATTTCATGGAATTTACCAAAACTTGGTGAGCCATGGACTCCAGAAAAAAATAAATCAAAATCTAAAAAAACGACCACGAAAAAGAAAACTACAAAAAGAAATAAGTCAAAATAAAAAATATATTTTTATGGAAATTTGTAGAAGAAACTATTTTTTTATTTACTTTTTTTGTATGTAATTATATAATAAAATTAAAGTAAAATAAGGAGAAACTCTAAAATGAAAAAACTAAAGAAAATATCATTATGTTTAATAATTGTATTATTGATAATTGGCTCAAATATGGTATGTGCATCTACTGTTATAAATGGATTAAAATATATAGAATATACAGAAGAGTATAAAAAATATTTATTGTTAACAGACGAGGAAAAAGACAACATAATAGCTCCAAGAATGTTTGAAGTAAAAAATTCAGACGACAAAACGGGTAATTTAATTAAATATTTAAGAAATGCAACACTTGGGATAGAAAGCAGTTTTTCATTAGAACAATATATTCCAGAAAATATTATTGTAAAAAATCAAATGAATACAAAAACATGCTGGGCATTTCCACCATTATCAAGTTTAGGAACTAATTTAGCATTAAGAAATTACTATAACAATTTACCAACAAAAGTATATGATTTTTCAGCAAGACACATGGAATATGCAACAAGTAGAACCTTTGCAAATAGTGTAATAAATCCAAATACAACAAAAAGAGAAGTAGGAAATGGAGGCAACCAACTTACAGCAATTCCATATTTGACAAATGGAACAGGAGCGATTGCAGAAAGTCAAATGCAGTTTGAAAACAATGAAAATAAAATAGATATAAGTCAAATACAAAATAAAACAGTTATAACACAAGTTTATGATACAATAGAGTTTGAAAATGAAAACTTATCTTCAAACATAAATGCTTTTAAAAACCATATAAAGAATTACGGTGCTGTTTCAGTAGCAATGCATATAGACGAAAATTGCTATAATGATAGTACGGGAGCAATTTATTGTAATAATTCCGAAACACATAAAAGCAATCACGCAATTTCATTAATTGGTTGGGATGATGACTATAGTAGAACAAATTTCAATTCTAGTTCTATGCCAACTAATAACGGGGCATGGATTGCAATAAATTCTTATGGTACTGAATTTGGAAATAAAGGTTTAACATACATATCTTATGAAGATGTTAATATATATACTCAAGCTTATGGAATACTAAAATCATCAGATAAAGTTAGCTATGATAACATATATCAATATGATTACACAGGATTTAATTCTTCCTTAGGAATGACAGGTAATATAATATATATGGCAAACGTATTTAATAAAAAAACAACAGGAGATGAATATATAACACAAGTAAGTTTATATACAACGGAAAGCTGTGTATGTAATGTATATATTAATCCAAATGGAACAAGTAAAGAAAAAAATGATTTACAACTAGTAACTTTAAAAAATGGAAATAGTAAAACTATTACTAATGTTGGCTTCCATACACTTGAATTTTTAAATCCAATAAAAATCAACTCAAATAATTTTGTAATTGTTATAAAAATACAAGGTAATAATTCAGAAACTGTAACCTGTGCTATAGAAGCAAAAATTCCAGGCACAGAATATGAAGATATAGAAATAGAAAGTGGAAAATGCTTTGTTTCTAATCCAACTGATTTTGAAGATAATACATGGCTTGATATTTCAACACTTTCAGAAAAAAATTCAAATTCTCCTAATGCTGATTCAACAATAAAAGCATTTAGTGTATCAAGTATAGCAGATCATACATTAAAAAATATACTAATAACAATACCACCATCTAAAACAAAATATATTGAAGGGCAAGACTTTGACAAGAATGGAATGGTTGTTAAAGCGTTTTATAATGATGGCACATCATATGAAATAACTGATTATAACATAACAGATGGAGAAAACTTAACAGTTGGACAAACCACAGTAACAATTTCTTATGAAAACAAAACAGTTACACAAAACATAACAGTAGAAGAAAATTCAGTAACAGGTATATTTATAGCAAATCCACCCAATAAAACAGAATATGTTGAAGGTGAAAAATTTGACAAAACTGGAATGATTGTAAAAGCGACATATAAAGACGGAAATACAAAAGAAATAAAAAATTATGTAATAGAAAATGGAACTAATCTAAAATTAGAACAAACATCAGTTACAATTAATTATGATGAAAAAACAACAACTCAAGGCATAACTGTCACAGAAAATACAATAAGTGATATTACTATAATAACGCCACCAAATAAAACAGATTACATAGCTGGTGAAAATTTTGATGATACTGGAATGGTGATTGAGATTACATATAAAAATGGAGATACAAAAAAAATAAACGATTATATAATAGAAAACGGATCAGACTTAAAGAACGATCAAACATCAGTAACAATTACCTATTCCGGCAAAGAAGTTATACAACCTATTTCAGTAATTAAAAAAATTGTTACTAATATTTCTATATTGCAATTGCCGGAAAAATGTGATTATATTCAAAAACGAGAAGAATTAGACCTAACAGGTGGAATAATAAAGGTTGAATATAATAATGGAACTTTTGCTGAAATTTCAATGCAAGATGAAGGAATTACTGCTACAGGTTTTAATAATTTTAATGTAGGGAAAGTTACAATAACAATAACTTATGAAACAAAAAAAACTACCTTTGATGTAAATATTGTGGAAGCGGAAACAGCAAAAAACTCTGATTTTACAAATGCCTTACCTATTATTCCTTTAGCAAAATACTATATATACACAAATGAAAAACAAGAAAATATTATACTGGAAACTGAAGTTAAAGATATTATCAGGTTTTTAGAAAATCAAAGTTTTGAATATTATTACTATTTGTCAGGAAACCCAAATGAAGAAAACATTGAAAACTGGGTAAAAATACCAGAAGAACAATTACATAAAAATAAAATTGAATTTGATATTAGTACAAAAGATATTAGTAACATTATGGAACTAATTGATGCAACAAATATATATTTATATATAAAAGAAATTGCAAAAAAAGGTGGAGACCAAAAAGTATATGTTTCAGATTCAATGGAAATAACAGAAGAAAAAATAAAAGATGTAGAAATTTATATTAATGATATAAAACAAGAAGGCAACATTGATAAGGAAGATAAGGAAGATAAGGACAATACAATTGCAGAAGGAACAATTCCTCAAGCTGGATTAAAAATAACCATTATAATTGCTATAACCGTTATAGCAATTGTTGGGGCAATATTATACATAAAATACATAAAATTTAGCAAAGAAATAAAATAAGAAAAAACAGTTTTACTAGAAGTACATTTTGCTTTACAAATATACACTTAAAAAAATAACCTTGTAAAAGAGCCATGAATATGGCTCTTTATTTAATTACAATATACCTTGAAAAATCAAATAATTTATGATAGAATAGTTAATTGATAAAATTTCAAGGAGATTATTTTATGTTAGAAGAAAAAGAAAATTTTAAGGAAAAGGAAAATCACAGAGTTTTTAGACAATTATTAACTACATTTATTGAGAGTGAAAATGCAAATCAAAATAATAATGAAAATACAAGCCAAAACATAAAAATTGTACCAAAGTTTTTCTATGATACATTTAGAAAACAACTAAAAGTAGAATTTAAAATAGGTGAAAAACAGTTATACAAGCTAAAAAATTTACCAGAATTTTATGAAAAAATGCTAAACAACGAAATTTATCAATATGGTGCAAAATTAAATTTTGTGCATAATATTAAATCTTTTGAAGAAGAATCACAAGAAATTTTATCATTTTTATTAAAATATGCAGAAATAATAAAATACAGTAATGAAATGAATTATACATATTATAGAAACAAATTTATTTCAGACAATATTTTATTATCAAATACAGGGTTAGATGATATTTTCAAAATTTTAAAAAATAGAAATGTTACATTTCAAATTGACTCAATGGAAAAAAATATATACTTTACAGAGGAAGAACCTAATATATTTTTTAATATTACAGAACTAGATGAAAACAAATTTAAGATAAGATGTAATATTGATATTTTTGAATATGATATTCTTCAAGGAAAAGAATATATATATATGCTATTTAACAATACTTTATATAGATGTGAAAAAAGTTTTCAACAAACTATAATAAAAATATTAGAAGTATTAAGAAAAAATTACACAAATGAAATAATTATGGATAAAAAAGAAATGGCAAATTTCTTTGCAATAATTGCACCAAAAGCAGAAAAAAAAATAATAATAGATGAACTACCACAATATATAAAAGATAAATATATTCCACAAAAACTAGGTGTAAAAATATATTTAGATTATGATATAAATAACAATATTATAGCAAATATAAAGTTTTGCTATGGAAAAAATGAATTTAATCCACTAATAGACCAAAACATTAATTTTGCGCGAAATATAATAAAAGAAAACGAAACACTAACTCAATTCATTAATACAGGTTTTATGCTAGACAAAAATAATGCAAGATTAATTTTAATAAATGAAGAGAAAATTTATCAATTTTTGTCTGAAGATATTGAAGAATATATGAAAAAATATGAAGTTTTAGCAACCGAAACATTTAAGAAAAAAGAAGTGCGTTCACCACAAATGAAATCAATTGGAGTTAGAATTGAAAACAATTTACTCCAAATTGACTTATCAAAAATAGGAATTGATTTATCTGATTTATCAGAAATAATGGAAAAATATAAATTGAAAAAGACGTTTCATAGACTAAAAGATGGAAGCTATATAAAATTGAAACAAAACGAAACACTAAATTTTTTAGATGATTTGAATCTTGACATAGAAAATGGATTTACTAATTTAAATAATGGAATAATTACACTTCAAAACTATAGAAGTCTTTATTTAGAAAAATGCTTAAAAAACTTAAATAATGTTGAAATAAATAAAGATGACTCATATAAAAATATGATTAATAACATTCAAACAAGTCAAAAGTCTGTAGAAATGCAATTACCAGAAAACTTAAATGCTAATTTAAGAACATACCAAAAAATAGGGTATCAATGGTTAAAAACACTGGATAAATATGAATTTGGTGGAATATTAGCAGATGACATGGGACTTGGAAAAACCATTCAAATTTTAGCATTAATATTAGACTATGCTAATAAAGAAGGAAAATTGCCTTCATTAGTGGTATGTCCAAGTTCGCTTACATTAAATTGGTTGGGAGAAACAAATAAATTTGCGCCAAGTTTAAAAGTATGCGTAATTAGTGGAAATGCAATAGAAAGAGCAAGAAAAATAGCAGAAATACCACAATATGATTTGGTAATTACTTCTTATGATTTACTAAAAAGAGATATTGATATATATGAAGAAAAAGCATTTACATTTAGATATATGATAGCAGATGAAGCACAATATGTAAAAAACAACAATACGCAAAATGCAAAAGCAATAAAGAAAATATTAACTCAAACGAAATTTGCACTAACTGGAACACCAATTGAAAATTCACTTTCAGAGTTATGGTCTATTTTTGACTTTATTATGCCAGGTTATTTATTTAGGTATAAAAAATTTAAAGAAATGTTTGAAACACCAATAGTTAAAGAAGAAAATAGGGAATGTTTAGAAAAACTTAAAAAAATGATAGAACCTTTTGTATTAAGAAGAATAAAAAAAGAAGTGCTAACAGAACTTCCAGACAAAACAATAAGTGTGTTATATAATGAAATGCAAGAAGAACAACAAAAAATTTATTTAGCATATTTAGCAAAAGCAAGAAAAGAAATAAATGATGAAATTAAAGCAAATGGAATTGAAAATAGTCAAATTAAAATACTAGCATTATTAATGAGATTAAGGCAAATATGTTGCCATCCGAAATTATTTTTACAAGACTATAATGGAGAAAGCAGTAAGCTTACACAATGTATAGAACTTGTAAAAAATACGGTTGAAAGTGGACACAAAATATTGCTGTTTTCTGGTTATACTACTATGTTTGAAATGATAGAAAATGAACTTAAAAATAATAAAATTTCATATTTAAAATTGACAGGTCAAACTAAAGTATCTGACAGAATAGAATTGGTAGACAAATTCAATGAAGATGAAAATATAAAAGTATTTTTAATATCATTAAAAGCAGGTGGAACAGGTTTAAACTTAACAGGAGCAGATGTTGTAATACATTATGATCCATGGTGGAACTTATCTGCTGAAAATCAAGCAACAGACAGAACATATAGAATAGGACAAAAAAACAATGTACAAGTATACAAACTAATCACTAAAAATTCAATAGAAGAAAAAATCTATGAATTACAACAAAAAAAGGCAAAGCTTGCAGATAATATGCTGTCAACACAAAATACATTTATAAATCAACTTTCAAAAGAAGATATTATGAAATTGTTTGGGTAAATGAGGTAAAAAAATGAATGATTATATAACTGTAATTGGTGGTGGGCTAGCAGGTTCAGAAGCGGCCTACCAAATAGCTAAAAATGGAATAAAAGTAAAACTATATGAAATGAAACCACAAAAATATTCACCAGCACATAGTAATAAAGACCTAGCTGAAGTAGTGTGTAGCAATTCATTCAAATCAAATTTGCACACAAATGCTTGTGGATTATTAAAAGAAGAGCTAAGAATATTAAATTCCCTTTTAATAAAAATAGCAGATAAAACAGCTGTGCCGGCTGGACAAGCACTAGCAGTAGACAGAGAAGTTTTTGCTAGAAGAGTAACACAAGAGCTAGAAAAAATGGAAAATATAGAAATAATTAGAAAAGAAGTAGGGAAAATTGAAAACACAGCTAAAGAAACTAAAAGCGAGTTACAAGAAATTGCAGAAAATGGAATTGTAATTATAGCAACAGGACCTTTAACATCTGATAAATTATCAAATGAAATTTTAAACATAACAGGGCAAGATAAGCTATTTTTTTATGATGCTGCTGCTCCAATTATTGAAAAAAATTCAATAAATATGAATATTGCCTTTTGGGGAGAAAGATATGAGCAGGAGAGAGAAAAAAATGAAACAATAGAACAATGGCAAGAAAGGATTGAGTTACAAAAAGGGGCAAGTTACTTAAACCTTCCAATGAACAAAGAAGAATATGAAACATTTTGGAATGAATTGGTAAATGCTGAAATTGCAACTCTACACGAATTTGAAAAAAGAGAAATATTTGAAGGATGTATGCCAATAGAAGTAATGGCAAAAAGAGGCTTAGACACATTACGCTTTGGACCACTAAAACCAGTAGGGTTTACAGATAAAAGAACAGGTTATAGACCTTATGCTTTAGTTCAATTAAGACAAGATAATTCAGAAGGAAATTTATTTAATATGGTTGGTTTTCAAACAAATTTAAAATTTGGTGAGCAACAAAAGGTATTTAGTATGATACCTGGATTAGAAAATGCAAATTTTGTAAAATATGGAGTAATGCACAGAAATACGTATATAAATTCTACTGAATTATTAAATTCAGCATATCAATTAAAAAACAATAAAAATATATATTTTGCCGGACAAATTACAGGTGTAGAAGGGTATGTAGAATCTATTTCATCAGGCTTGGTTGCAGCACTAAATGCAATTAATCAGTATAATAAATGTTATATTGAAAAAGAATATGCAAATAAAGAAACAATAGTATTTCCAGAAACTACAATGATAGGAGCTTTGAGCAAATATATATCAACGGAAAATAAGAATTTTCAACCAATGAATGCAAACTTTGGAATTTTACCAGAATTAACAGAAAGAATAAAAGATAAAAAAGTAAAATATG
The DNA here is from genome assembly GCA_964618105.1 of uncultured Clostridium sp. Lineage (GTDB taxonomy): Bacteria > Bacillota > Clostridia > TANB77 > CAG-508 > CAG-273. Next base: position 49,752 of record CAZUAJ010000005.1, read on the forward strand.
CAAAACTTGCTGATAGAGCATTAGAAGACTTAAAAGAATATTTATGTATTTAAAAAATAAAAACCCAATAACTTGGGTTTTTATTTTTTTACTATTCTCTTTCGTCATCATCAATTTCAGTTTCATTAATTTGAGTTTTTGCTTTATTTTGTTCTTTAGCTTGACGTAGTAAGTTTTCTTCGAATTGCTTTTCGTAATCTTTAACAACTTCATATTTCATAGAATTTCTAAAAGAAGAATCATTTAAAGAAACTTTAGAAGCAGAAGAACTATTTTGTGTTTCAACAGTTCGCGAATTTTCAGAACTTTCTATGTTTGTTTTTCTTTGATTTGCCCATATTTTAAAACGTTTTATAAATTGATACCATTTTGGTTGTTCTGCTGGTAAATTATTTTCAGCAGGTGAAATATGTTGTGCTGTTTGAGTTTTAACACGTTTAACTGGTTGTGCTACTGGAACAAACTCAGAATCTTTAATTGGAAAATCTTTACCACTTAAATTTTTACCAGCTAATCTTGAATCTAAAGGAGATAAATAACCAATATTGTATAAAGCAGTTTCGTAATTTGCATTTTGTTTATTAAGTCCTTTAATTGTTCTATTATTAGCTTTTATATTTTTCTCAAGGTCTTCAAAAGAAGTAATTTTATCTATAACTTCTCTTGTAATAGCACCTTTAAAATACTTAGCCAATTCACTTCTTCTTTGCTCTATAGAACTATTAGCAGAAGCTAAATCAACTTGTGCTTGAGCTATTTCAGCTTGACTTTTAGAAGGGTCAGCTATAATAGCATTTAAAGATTTTACACTATTTAATTGTTTTTCAAGATCTTTTAACATATACATAACATTTGGATCTTTTTTAGCTGCTTCTGTAATTTTACTTAAAGTTTCATTTTCTTTTAATTTTTCTTCTTTTTCTTTCTGATTTCTAAGTAAAGCTCTAGAAAATTTAGTACCAACTACTTGATCTAAATGAGCTTTCAACTCAGGATTATTAGAAATTTCTTCAAAATGTTGATTAATAGTATCTTGATTTTTAGCCACCACTTCTTTTAAATTATTTAACGATTTTCTTGCTTTAAAAAATTTTTCTTTAACTTTTTCTATGTCAGCTTTACATTGTTTTTCAGTAACAGTATCTTTATCTTCAATTGAACGTTCTAATTTAATTTTTAAATCTTCATAGTTCCTATATAATTGTTTTACTTCTAAAGCCAACTTGTCAACAGCAACATTTAATTTGCTAGTTTTGTCTGTAACAATTTTTGCCTTACCATAACTTTTATCCATTTTTTCTAAATCCATAAAATTTTCCATAATATAAATATTATGGAGACACCCCCTTTTATTCTAATACTTCATCACATTCTGCAATTAATTCATCTATTTTTCGTAAAATATCATCAAGCTCAATTTTTAAATCCACCAATTCTTCAATTGATAATTCTGTTAAATCTTCTTTGTTTATTGATAAAATTTCTTCATCCATAGTACTTTTAATCTAAAATTAAAATAAATTTTAATTTAGATTGCCTCCTTTCGTGGAAATTGTTTACATTCATATTAATATTTTACAATAAATTACAATAAAAGTCAACACAATTTGAAAAAATACTTAACTTAAAATAAAGAAAAAATATTGACTTTTACTATTAAAAATGATAAAATAAAAAACGCTAGTGTAAAATAAGCGAATATGTATTTCCCTAGCAAATTATTTGTCATAAAAAAGTAATAAATTTACAATCTAAAACTTAAAAATTGTAAATAATTACTTAAAATGAAAAATAAAAATAGAATGGAAAAGAGGTGAAATTTAAGTGCCAACAATTAATCAATTAGTAAGAAAAGGTAGAAAAAGTTCTACAACAAAATCAACAGCACCTGCATTACAACATGGTTACAATTCAATGAATAAAAGAATGACTAACAAAAGATCACCACAAAAAAGAGGTGTATGTACTGTTGTAAAAACTGTAACACCTAAAAAACCAAACTCTGCTTTAAGAAAAGTTGCCAGAGTTAGACTATCTAATGGATATGAAGTAACTTCATATATTCCAGGTATTGGTCACAACTTACAAGAACACAGTGTTGTTTTAATTAGAGGTGGAAGAGTAAAAGACCTTCCAGGTGTTAGATACCACATTATTAGAGGAACATTAGACACAGCAGGTGTTAAAGACAGAATGCAAGCGCGTTCTAAGTATGGAGCTAAGCGCCCTAAAAAATAAAAATTTTAGTGAAAAACTTCGTCTTGCGTTGTCAAGCGTCGCATAAAAATTTTTCAATATACAACAGTATAATTTCAAAATTTTTAGCTAGCTTTCCTAGCAATACTTGTTTTTGACTAAAATTTTAAAAATTAAAATGTTTATCTAAATAAAATAGATAAAATCAATTAATGGTGCTTATAATATTACTAATTTAAGGTACTTAAATTTATAATAATTATATAGCGCTATACGGAAAAGCAAAAAGCTTTTCAGAGTACCTATCATACGGTTTAGTATGAAATTTTAAAAGGAGGGAAGAATAGTGCCAAGAAAAGGATATATAGCAAAAAGAGAAGTTTTAC